>JACCTH010000018.1 GCA_013812505.1 Acidimicrobiia bacterium
CGATCCATCGGTTCGCATCGGTGCTAGCACTCATCATGATCGCCGAGTTCGTCGCCGGTGGTCTGGCGAGGGCCGGGGAAACAGGTGCAGGAATTGCACAGCGGATCCTCATTGTCACGTTCGCGACGTGGTTCGTGGTAACCGCTATGCGGCTCCGCTCCAACGCCACAGAGACGGCAGCTTCAAGGGCGTGAGTGATGGCCGCCTAGGGCGCGCAAGGCGCTGCGCGGGGAGTTGATAGTACGAAACGTAGGCGGTGCACACGGTTCGTCTTGCTATGGGTGCGTCGGTAAGCGAGCCGGTGGCCGAAGCAGTGCGCCTCGTGCACCAAAGCGGGCTGCCCAACGAGACTAATGCAATGTTCACCAACGTGAAGGGTGACTGGGAGCAGGTCATAGCGCTCATCAAGGCGTGTGAGATGAAGGTGGCGGAGGCCACTCCCCGGGTGAGCGTGGTGACCAAGATCGACCATCCCCGCGGGGTGGCTGGTGCGCTGCAGAACAAGGTCGAGGCTGTTGAGGAGCGGCGGCTCGGGCGATAGCTCGGCGTGGGGTGTCGACACCAACGCTCCGCGACCTTGGTCTCGCCGATCTGTGCCAGTAGCGACCGACCAGGTCCCCAAACTCCCACGTCGACCACCGCAGAGACTCCTTCCACATCCCGAAGGCGCTGACTCAGGCGTCGTGGAGAGACGCCACAGTGGGAGGCGCGCGGCGAGCGGTTCGCGCCGGTCGGTCCCGATGGTCGCTGGGATGTCGCCAGGGAGGACTTCCTCTCTCGCGCCGTGCGGCCAACGTGAGAGTCGCTCTACCGCGTCTTCTTGCCGGTCGTCCTTCTGGACGAGGTTCCCTTGGCCACCGGCTTCTTGCCGGTCGTCCTTCTGGACGAGGTTCCCTTGGCCACTGGCTTCTTGCCGGCGGGGGCCCTCTTGGCCACTGGCTTCTTGCCGGCGGGGGCCCTCTTGGCCACCGGCTTCTTACCGGCGGGGGCCCTCTTGGCCACCGACATCTTGCCGGCGGAGGCCTTCTTGGCCGCGGCCGTCGCGCCCGAGGTTGTCGGACGAGTCTGCGCGGACGGAGTCGGCCGTCGGCTGGTCACCACGCTTAGGACGCCCGGCCCGGGGATGAGGCTCGTCTCGTTGCCCGTGTTCCATCGGACGGTGATCATGGCGCCTTTGACAGCAGTCACAACACCGGACCGCGGCTTCCCCTTTGATGCCACTGCGATCTGATCGCCAACGTCGGCCATCGCTATCGTCTCTATCTTCCTAACGGGGTGGGCGACACACCGTTCGGTCGTGGCGCCAGCAACCGTAGCCTAACCGGCGCCGTCCACGCCGAAGTCCCCGGGTCTCATACGAGGTGGTTCCGGCCGACCGCGAGCGGTCCGGCCACGATGGGCGATACTGACGCCGTGACCGATCGCAATGTGATGGGCAGTGAACTCGAGCCCTGTGGCACCGATCCTGTGACGGGTTTCTACCGAGACGGTTGTTGTAGCACCGGGCCCGAAGACCTGGGTAGCCATACGGTGTGCGCAGTGGTGACCTCGGAGTTCCTCGAGCACCAGCGTCGCATCGGCAACGACCTCACCACCGCCATGCCCCAGTACCGGTTCCCCGGACTCGTACCCGGCGACCGCTGGTGCGTGACAGCGGTGAACTGGCTGCGAGCTCACCACGATGGCGCGGCAGCGCCGGTGGTGCTCGCCTCCAGCCACGAACGGGCCCTCGACCTGATCCCATTGACTGCCCTCCAGGAGCATGCCGTGGACGTCCCCGCCGATCCCAGCACCCTCGAGGGCTGAGCATCACCCTCCGCAACACCCATTTATCGAACTCGCCAGGCAAGGGTTCGAGATCGACTACGACGTCGTCGACGTCCACAATGATCGGGCCTATGTTTTGGCGGCCTTCCGCGAGGTGCTTCGGCCCAAGGCCGACGGACCAGCCACAGAGGTCGACGGACGCATCGTCCACGTCTGGCAGCGAGAGGCAAACGGCACCTGGAAGGTGACTCGAGTGCTTGCCGGTCGCGTTTCCCCTAACCGCATACGCTCATGGTCGACCCCTGTCCCGGTTGACACCCAACCGGACGTTTAGCGAGGAGTGACGCGACCAGGTTGATGCTCAGATTACGAACGAGCCCATATCCTCGAGCTGGTTGACGTCTCTCCACCCGACGGGCTGTAACCGATGCGTCACTTTCGAGGTGGCGTCTGGCCAAGCATGACTATTGGGGTGCCAGCGGTTTGGCGAAGCTGAGCTCGTGCCCGTCGGGATCGGTCAGGTGAAAGTACCGCTCGCCCCATTCAGCATTGCGTGGCGGTGCCTCTGGCTCTAGTCCCAGCTCGACAGCCCTTCGGTAGAGCGCATCGACATCGGACACGTGGAGGATGAGCCGCCCCCACCACGACCAATGCTGCTCGGTCCTTTGAGCCATCAGGTTGAGGTAACCGTGCCCAATGGTGAAACTCGAGAACCTCGCCTCGGGTCCGCCGGAGACCAGCTCGAACCCGAGCGAGGTGTAGAAACCGACCGAACGGACCATGTCGTGAGTTGCCAGGGTCACGGCGCTAATCGATTCGAAGTTCAAATGCCGCTGCGTGGGGCCACTGCTCATGAGGGCGACGCTACCGCTGTGAGCCAAGACAAGCTCAACACCATCTGCCGTCCGCAACTATCGGGCTGGGTTCACCTCACTCGATCCCAGCTGGCGGAGTTGATCGAATGTGAAGATGCCAGTGCGGTGCGAATCAGGCGCGAACTCGAAGTTGACCGCGTAGGCGCCAACCAGCCGCGACGAATGCGGAGGCGGGCCGGTCGTATATCTCGTCGGGGTCGTCGAGCTGTTCGATATGCCCGTCGCGCATGACCGCGATGCGGTCCGACATGGACAGGGCTTCTTCCTGATCGTGAGTCACGTAGATGAATGTGATTCCCACCTGGTTTTGCAGGAGCTTCAGCTCGATCTGCATCTCCTGGCGCAGCTTCCGATCCAGGGCACCCAGAGGCTCGTCGAGCAGAAGCAGGGAAGGCTTGTTCACGAGGGCTCTGGCTAGGGCGACTCGTTGCTGCTGTCCCCCGGAGAGCTCGCGCGGCTTGCGGCGGGCGAAGCGGGTCATTTGCACCATCTCCAAGGCGTCGCCCACTTGAGTGGCGGTGTCCCCCCTATCGACCCCCTTTTGCCGCAGGCCATAAGCGACGTTCTCTGCGACCGTCATGTGGGGAAAGAGGGCGTAATGCTGAAACACCGTGTTCACGTCGCGGCGATAGGGGGGTACTCCTCGTACGTCCAAGCCTGAGATGCGTATCTCTCCTTCGTCAGGCTCCTCAAAGCCGGCCAGCATTCGAAGTGTGGTGGTTTTGCCGCAACCGGACGGTCCGAGGAGGGACAGGAATTCGCCGACTCGTACTTCGAGGTCGATGGCGTCGACGGCGATTACCGATCCGAAACGCTTGGTGACGCTCACCAACTCGACCGAGCCGACCTCTGCCATTCTCTCCCAGGGCGTGCAAGGGCGACGTTAGCGAGGATCATCGGCGACATGGCAGCTCGGGTGACGACGTCCTCATATGAAGTTGCATGCTGAGTCTCAGCCAATTCGGAGGTTGGTCGCATAGGTATGTTCGACAGCCCGCTCGTCGCACCTTCGAATAAGAGGAGATGATTCATTCCCGCGCTGGGCTCCACGGTCGGTACGACACCGACTTCGAGAGCAGAAGGAGGGACGCATGAAACGCTCCCACGTACCCCAGCCTCGGTCCTCAACTGTCAGCGCGGCCATTGGCATCTCCTTGATTGCGATTCTGATTTCGATTCCGTCGGCTGCGTCGGCCGGCTCTAGGCACGCAGAGGGGAGCGAACACCGGACGAACGACGATCGGCTGGGCCGGCATGGACGGTCATCTGATCTGACCGGCATTCTGTTCCCGAACGGGATCCAGACGCTCTATGGAAGTGGCAACAATCTTTTGAACCCCGATTGGGGACAGGCCAATCAGATCTACTCACGGGTGGCAGGGGTCAGCTATGCGAATGGCGTTGCATCGATGGTCGACGGCCCCTCGCCTCGCTTCGTCAGCAATCGGGTTTTCAACGACATCTCTCAAAATCTCTTCTCCGAGAACGAGTTGACGCAATGGGCGTTTGCCTGGGGACAGTTTCTCGACCACAACTTCGGTCTCCGACAAAACGAAGATGACGATCAACCAATCGCGTTCGACCCCACTGATCCGGCGGAACAATTCACCAGTGACCTGGGAGCTATCGCGTTCACGCGATCGGTGGTGGCTCCCGGCAGCGGCGTCAACACTCCAAGGCAACAGGTCAACACCGTTAGCTCCTACATCGACGCCTGGGCGGTCTACGGGGGCACTATCGACCGCCTCCAGTGGCTCCGTGTATAAGGATACCGTCGGCGCCTACCAGTGACATGCTCGTCCTACGTTTTGTGGTCCAAATTCCTAAGTCGTGGAGGTGCGGGGATTTGAACCCCGGGCATCTTCCGTGCGAGGGGAGTCTCGCCTAAGCCCATGACCAGGACAAAAGCCGGATTTTGCAACGGGGACAGGCATTTTCGATGCTGGTCGATAGCGGCCAGTGGTGGTCGTTTCGCATCATTTCGCGTCCAAAACGCGTCCTGCCAAAGACACTCCCGGTACAACCGGAGTACTGGGTTATTGGTAGCCAAGTCGCAAACCTCATGGGACCATTGGTCCGCTGTATTTCTCGGACAGCGTCCAAGGGAGATCTCCACGGACCATCCCAAACCCTGCAACTCGGCTCGGGAGTAAGTGACCCCTCCCCGCGCTGCAACCTCGACCGAGTAGAAGGTCCTGTCGTCCGGAACATCGACCCGAAAGCCGAAGACACATTGGCCCACTCCGATCTCGAATTCCATCGGTTCGATTTCCAAGTAGTGCGATTCACCGAAGAAGGATGAAGCTCCTATGTGACGGCGTTCGACTCTGGCCTCGCGTTGATGGTGTATCCCGGTCGTTCTCAGCCGGAGACGCTCGTCAGGACCCGGAACGGCATCAAGGGCTTCGACGCCGCCTTCCAGCTCGAGAAACGCTTTCCACCCTCCTCGCCGGTGTCCGTCACCGCCGTTATTTTGGCCAGCCGGCGCGGATCGAGGCTTTCTCTGGAGGGTCGATGACTGGGATGCAGATGATGGCGCCGACACCCGGTGTCGTACAGCAGATCACGTTCACGGCGGGCTCCATCGATCGCGTGGTCGTCATCCCGGCGGGGTCCCTTCGGACGACACCCTCGTCATCGAACTCTGCCACTGACCTCCTGCGAGAGGTTCCCTAAAGGTTCGTCTCGGATTCAACCTACGGGAACTCGGCGTTGTGAAACCTATTCCGCTCGCCTCTCAGCCGTGATGTGAACAAGCAAGGTGGAGGAATGATCCAGCCGAAGCCCCTGTGGCCAAGATCCCACTTCCTGTTCACCCTTCGAGAGTGAACTCGATTCGACGGTTCTTGGCCCTACCTTCTTCGGTCCCGTTGTCGGCGATGGGCCGGCTTTCTCCAAATCCCTCGGGGGATAGGTTCGCAGCCGGAAGGCCGGCGGCCACCATGTAATCGAGGACCGCCTGTGCTCGTCGCAGGCTGAGGTCCCGGTTGAAGTCTTCTGGCCCTTGGTCATCGGTGTGACCATCAATCCGCACCTCGACCCGGGGCCGGGCGGCAAAGGTACGGGCCAGTATCTCGATCACGCGCTCAAGGACCGTGACCCCTTCCTCGGTGATCTCGGCTGATCCGGTGGCGAAAGTGATGGTCTCGGTTTCGAGCAGAGCTTTTAGTTGGTCTCGGCTCTGCACGACGGGCGAGATCTCGAGTTCTGACGTCACAGTCAAGCCGGCCGTCGATTCGAGAAAACTGGTCGCTTGCTCGAGCGCTTCAGGGGAAAGAGCATCCCCGGTGACGTTGAGGTTGGTGCCCCGCAAACGCAACTCGGCAGCGTCGAACCAGGTCGGCAACTCAGCCACGATTTCGGCGAGAGCCTCGAGGGCCGCGGTCACGTCGGCCGGACCAGCACCCCGCCCAACCTGCAACGAGTCCGTCACGTTTTCCTCACCGAAAGTCGACCGGGCCGCGGCGAGCAAAGCATCTCGCGCTTCCTCGTCAGGCACGGACCCAGAAAGGGTGAGCTTTCCGACCGATAGTGTGACGGACAAGATGGAGGAGTCACGCGGCGGTCTCGTAGTTGAAGTCGAGGGGATGCTGGTCGGAGGCGCGGTGGTCGTCGCGGCAACAGTGGTGGTGGTGACGGAGGGCGCCGTCACGCAGCCTGCCGTCGTCAAAGCCAACCCCAAGGACAGAGACAAACGAACCACGTCGAACCGGCAGCAGTATCGGGATTTCCTCGGCAGCATCGCTATTTCCCCGGCCAGAAACCGGGCCCCTTGAGCATCACTCTAAGGCATATGTCGGGGGCATAGGCGTCCCCAACCTGCCTTACCTCGGCTGGCTCCCGGTCGCTGCGATTCAACCGTCGGATCTCGAGGCCTGGGTCGCTGAGTTGATGGCTGCCGGGAAAGCGCCGGCCACGATCCGCAAGGCTTGGCAAATAGCCTCAGGGGTATTGCGCGTTGCTGTTCGAGACCGCCTCCTAGCTGCATCTCCGGCCCGAAATGTCCAACTACCAAAAGTCGAGAGTGAGCAGTCTCGGGCTAACGGTCGACGAGGTAATGGAACTGGCTGAGACGATCGACCCTCGCTACCGAGTGCTCATTCTCGTCGGTGCATTCGGTAGTCTACGCATAGGCGAACTGGCAGGTTTGGCAGTTGGCGACTTCGATCCTCTGAGACGTCAAATCGAGAGTCGGCGAACTGCTTCCGACGTGAGTGGCCGCATCGTGGTAGGACCACCCAAGACGCCGAAGAGTCGCCGCAAGGTCGTGTTACCCCGTTTCGTTGTAGACGAACTGAATTCACATCTGCGTGAGCTCGGTGCGAAGACTCCGACTGATCTCATATTCCCTGCGCCAGCGGGTGGAACGATCCGGCGCAACAGCTGGACACGTCGGTTCTGGAAGCCGGCGTTGCAGCGAGCCGGGCTAGAAATGGACCTCGGCACACACTCTCTGCGGCACTCCCAGGTCGCGCTTCTGATCGCTCAAGGCGAGCACCCAAAGGTCATAGCAGACCGCCTTGGACACAGCTCGGTTCGGACGGTGCTGGGCGTCTACGGGCACCTTTACGAGGGTGCCGACGAAGCGGCTGCAGACAGGCTCGGCGAGCAAATCGCGTCCTGTGCGACTGACGGTGGCCGTTTACACAGGGCTCTCGGTCTTCTGTTTTAGTCTCTCGTAGGGGGTTTGGCCGCCGAGGCTGCCGTGGGATCGGTTGTAGTTGTAGAAGTCTTCCCATTCTTGGAGCTTGTCGTTGAAGAGCTGGGTGTCGTCGATGACGACCCCGTCGAGCATCCGGTAGAACTTTTCGGCGTCGATGCGGTGGGATCTCTCCACTTTGCCGTTGAGTCTGGGGGTCCTGGGTTTGATGTAGACGTGTCTGATGCCCCGGTCGAAGACGTGGTAGTGGAACTGGGTGGCGAATTCGGCGCCGTTGTCGGTTTGGATCACGTCGACCGGGAAGGGGAGCTTGGCGAGGAGGTAGTCGAGGAACTGGATGGCGGTGTTCTGGTTGCAGCGGGGATAGATCCGCAGCACCCGGAGGCGGGTGCAGTCGTCGATGGCGGTGAACTGGGAGTACTTCTTGCCGGCCGCCCCGATCGGGGTGATGAACTTGACGTCGACTTGGACCTGATGGCCGGGTTGGGGTTTCTCGTACCGTTTCCACCTCTTCTGATAGGTCTTGTGCCGTTGCGAGGCGGGGAGCCGGTTCAGGTCGAGCCGTTTCAGGATCCGCCACACCCCCGAAGGGCTGATGGTGACCTCGTGGTACCGCTTCAAATACATGGCGATCTTGTGAGGTCCGAAGTGATAGCTCTGCCGAAGGTAGATGATCTTTCCCACCACCTCGGCGTTGGTGGCGTTGGGACTGACATGAGGCCGCGAAGACTTGTCACGTAGACCCTCGACCCCTTTCTCCTCGAAGCGTCGCAGCCAGCTGTAGAAGGTTTGGCGGGTGATCCCGAAATAGCGGCAGGTCTGGGAGACGTTGCCGGTCACCTCCCCAGCGTGGCGAATGATCGCCAGACGCCTCGCCGCGTTCCTCGACACCTCTCGTTCCGTCATCGGTTCTCCTCCTCGTCAGAGAACCCGATGTAAACAAGCTCCGTCAGTTCTAGAGGTCGTTTCGCAGCATTTCGCGTCCAAAACGCGTCCCTGGAAAACACCCGGGGAGACAACCGCGAAACGCCTGACCGAGCGGACTGCTCGATTACACGAAATGCGGCGATGGAGTTGCCGGCGGTCCTTAAACCAGGGAGAGGAGCATCGGTCGTGAACCGTCCAAAAATCCGGTTGGTGCCGGTGGCTCGGACAATTCCGCCGGACGGATCAGTCGGTCAACTCGAAGAATCCATACGTGATGCAAGGCGAATGCGGCGCCAATGCCTGCCTGGGTGCGGGTCCTCCTGATCACAGGCGACACCGCGGACCTGCCCGCAGCGCCTGCGATCTCCCGCTAATGATCCCCGGTTGCCCGCCTGACCGGAGCCGACCTCGAAGATTCGACGAAGAGGCTCCTGAAACCGGCGCGCGAAGTCTCGGCCGCCCCGCTGTCGCCGGAGCACCAACTCGGAGATTTCCACTTGGCCGGCTGCTCAGATTCGGGGTTCCACCGCCACCTCGGTCAGGTCCTTGGTCGCTGGCCCCTCAATGACGTGCCCGTCGAGTGTGTACCTTGAACCGTGGCAGGGGCAGTCCCAGGTTCTCTCTGCGTCGTTGAAGTGGACGATGCATCCGAGGTGCGTGCACCGAGCCGTTACCGCTTGCACCGATCCATCCTCATCCCGATAGGCGGCCACGGCGTGTCCGTCGACCCGCACGATGGCGCCCTTCCCCGGCAGGAGGTCTTCGACATGGCCGGCACTGAGCATCTCGATCCGGTCCCCGACTACCGACTTGAGCGTTTCGCCGACCTGCGAGATCACTGTGTCGAGGGAGCGGGGCACGTCCGCCCGGGTGGAATCGAAAGTCGCCCTCCAGGGGTTGTCCTTGCCCAGAATCGCGTCGGAGATCAACATTCCCGCCACGGTGCCATTGGTCATTCCCCATTTGGCATAACCGGTGGCGACGAAGATTCGTGACGAGCCGGAAGTGATCGGCCCGATCATCGGGAGGCCGTCTGCGGGCACATAGTCCTGCGCCGACCATTGCCATTCGGCGTTCATTCTGAACCGTTCGGCTGCGAACTCTTGTAGCTCCTCGTACTGTTTGCGGGTGTCATCCTCACGTCCCGTCGGGTGTCCACCCCCGCCCACGATCAACACGCTGCCCTGGGAGTCAACATGGGAGCGTATCGATCGAGTCGGGGTGTCGACGCTGATATACATTCCGTCGGGAGGAGACTTCCAGGGAGCCGCCAAGGCGTAGGAGCGCATGGGTGTGGTCCGAGCGAAGAAGAGGCCCCGGTTTAGGAATGGGATCTGTGTGGCCATCACGACGGCATTCGCCTGCACTTCGCCCCGGTCCGTCGTAACGATGCACCCGTCACGATCGGAATCGTCGACAGCGATGGCCCGCGTCGACTCGACCAGAAGGCCCCCACGCCGGACGATCTGATCTGCCAGACCGAGGCAATACCGGCGAGGGTGAAAGGCGATCTGGTTGTCGAAGGCAACAGCAGCCGCCACCTCCCACGGCAAACCGATGTCCGCTCCCGCCGCCCGGGCGGGCAGGCCGCATTTGAGCGCTGCCGCTAGCTCATCCGAGAGTTCGTCCTCCCGCCCTGCGGATTCCGAGTAGACGTAGGCCGTGGTACGCCGAATGTTGCAGTCGATGGAGTCGAGGGCAGCGGTGCCGGCGATCCATTCGATGGCCGCCTGCTGAGCATGGGCATATACCTGGGCCGTCTCGAGGCCGTGGCTCTTCGTCATGGCCCCGTAGAACAGATTGTGCTGGCTCGTCACCTTGCCGGTCGTGAACCCGGTGGTGCCAGCGCAGATGCGGCCTTCCTCGATCACAATGACTCGTACACCGGCCGCGGCAAGGAGATACGCAGTCGTCAGGCCGGTGATTCCCGCGCCGATCACGACCACATCGGTTCGTTGGTTCCCTGGCAAGGATTCAAGGGGAGCGGCTGGGGCAGACTCCATCCAAAAGGACCTGTGAAGATGGGCGCTATCAGCGTTCATGTGTTCTTGCCTCCGTCAGTGCACTCGACGCTGCCGATATCTGTCCTGAGTCGCGGCGGGGTCCCGGGCACCTTAGCCAGGCCTTGACTCCCGGGTCGCTATCCCCCGAGCAGATGGTCGTGGAGGCAAATCCCCGGCACCCAACCGGCCAGCTCACCGGGTCAAGGTGTAACTGATGTTCCCGGAGCAGAAGCGGGGTCGGGAGGTAGGGATCGTGAACCGCTGCTACCGCCGCCAGCGAGGCGAACGGCGATCTCAGCATCAGTGCGGTCGGAGGCGACTCGACCACCAACCGGACTGCGACCGCCGCCCCAGCGATTCGCCAGGAAGATCGAACGGTCGACGGTGGCGATTTCGGCCAGAGCGGCAGCGGCGGCGTCCAAAGCCAGCCAACCCTTCTTCCGATGGCGATCCGTCGTTTCCGCCATATCCCCGATAATCGAAGACCAACATCGCATTTGCGTGCGAGAAACCCATGAAGGGGGGATTGAGGAGCGCAAGGGTTCCGGTGATCCACCCTACGAGGTCTGCCCGCCGACAGCCCCTCTCGCCTGCGTGTCGGACGGCACTCGAGATCTTCGGCAATCCCAGCGCAGGTGTTCTGCAGATGATGCGCCAGGCAGCTTGCCCCACCGCAACGCCAGCGAACCGTTGACAATCGCCGAGAAGCCAAGGAGGGCAGCCCAGATGGCGGTGCCGATCAGGTGGCCTTTGGTCGGAAGAGGATCGGCATGGTTCACGGTGCGTCGCTTCTTCGGGGCTCCGGGTCCTGCAGCGGGCCGACAGCAACCGGACCTTTGATCGATGCCCGCGCCTCGCGGTAAGCCTTGGAGATCGCCTCGAGCAATTCCTCGGTGACAACGCGGGTCATGTTCCCCTGCCCCACTTTGACAGGAGCCGTCGCATCAACCTGGGACAAGGCTTCAGGCGCTCGACGTTCGAACACGGAGCGCCAAAACTGAAGGTAGGCACCAGCACGGTCAAGCCCCACGGTCACCAAGCCGACATCGTCCACCGGCAAGCAGGGAAGAAGGGTCATCTGTGATTTGCCGTGATAGCTGCTCAATATCGCGAAGTCGCGCGCCCCGCACGGGTCCAAGGCGATCGGGGCCGGAATTCTGACTCCTATCCTCAAAGCAATCCTTGAAGGTAATGGCTGCCGTTACATTTTGAGGGCCACTGGTTACCTTGAGACTCCAAAGGAGCTCGAAGATCAACCCACATGTTGACCCTGTCTTCGTCAAAGTCCCTGAGGGTCTGTCACCCGACGAGCTTGATGCGTTGGCGGATGCTTGGTTTGATCACGTTGGCGGATGCTTGGTTTGATCACCTGGTGAAGGTTTGGGCACTTCCACCTGTTTCGACCGCGCAGATCGGACTTACGGAAGACGAACGACCGAGGGGGCAATGACGTGAAGGCGACGACCTTCGAGGCAACCTTTGGCAGGTTGACGCCAATCCATTTGGTTCCCCGAAGACATAGCTAACCGCAGTCCGGTATCGACTCTCTGGCAGTCGTAGATTGGACCTCAGTCGTTCGGCAACTGCCTCAAACGGTTAAGGGGACGCTCAGCAACCCGTTTGGGGTTTCGGCTGTCCCACGAGTGACCAGCGCTAGTGCCCGGGTTAGGAGGGACCCAAGATTACGAAATTTCTGCGCGTTTCTAAACACCTGTAGAGCGACCCGTGCGACCGACCCGCACGACAGCCTTCGGTCGTTAGTCGTCGACGGCTTTTGAACACCTCGGAGTGGTGCTCAGCGCTTGCTGGCTCGTCGACCGTGCATAACATAATGGTAATCATGGGGATAATGGTAATCATGGGGCGACCCGTCCGGAGGGCCTGCAATCATTGGGGTTTTCCGATGGGCATCGTGGGTATGCAAGCAAGCACCCGAGCAACCCCTAAATCGCGTGATTATGCATACCTGACCGCATAACGAACGCTTGCAACAGGTAGCGATTCTGCCATCCCCGACCGGGCGCACCATCGCTGGTCGCAGGACAAGTCCCCCCAGACTCGTAGGGAGCGGATGCCCGGCTAAACGCTTGACCCAAAGGGGAACGGCATAACCAGGGCGCCTAGCGGCGTCGGCTGCTGAGGGAGGCGCAAGATGGCTCCCCTTGGCTCTCTTCCGGCAAAGGAGGCGTGACTGCAAAACGCTTGACGGGGCGTAGCCCCGACATGCGGCTTTTGGAGTCACACGGGCGCCAGCACGTTGACGATCTGGGGGGTGGGTGGG
>JACCTH010000031.1 GCA_013812505.1 Acidimicrobiia bacterium
CAACGAAAGCAGCTCCATTGCCAGCTGCTCGTAGTCGGTGCGCGAACGTGAGCTGTAGAGAATCTCCAGCCTCACGAATCAGGCCTTGGACCGTCTCCTGTCTCTGCTTCGAGTGAGCCCACGGTAGACGAGGAACGTGATCGCGAGCATCTATGGGCTACCCGAGTTGAGGTTGGAGAAACGAAGCTATGCGCGGCCACGCGTCCTCGGACGCGGCTGCATCAGCTTCGGCGCCCGAGCCCAGAACCCAAGTTCGTCAGGAGTGGCGGTCGTCCGTCCATCGCGCCACGTTGCGCAGGATCATCTCCGGTCGGGCATAGCCGTCGCACAGCATCTGGTGGTAGAGGGCTTCCTCTGATGACCGAACCGGCTCCTGTAGGGAACGGCGATATGCCTTGAGATCTCCGTTCCGGAGAAGCGGCTCGAGCGCGCCGTCGAGGATCTCGATCGTCCCGCTACCTTCGTCGAACTGCTCCTTCGTCCGCCACACGATATCCGCCGGCAAGAGATCCTCGCACGCCTGGCGCAGAACCCACTTCTCAATCTGCCGGCCGCCTGACATCGGGGCGATCTTCAACTCGGGAGGGACGCTGAGCGCGGCCGCGATGAAGTCGGTGTCGAGGAACGGCACCCGACCCTCCAGGCTGTGCACCATCGTTAGTCGATCGACCCGCTGGAGGTTGATGTTGTGCAGTGTCGAAACCGAGCGGCAGAGTTCGCGATGGAGCGCGGACGGGTCGGTCAGGTCCTTGTGGTATTCGTAACCGGCAAACAGTTCGTCGGCCCCTTCGCCAGTCAGGATCACCTTGACGTAATCAGCCGCAAGCCGCGAACAGAAGTAAGTCGGGATGGCGCTGCGGACTAGATCCTGGTCGAACGACTCGAGCGCGTGCACGATCTCCGGCAGCTTTTCGACGACCTCTGCCGGGTTCATCAAATACTCGTGGTGGATGGAGCCGATGTGGTCGGCCACGCGCCGGGCGGCCTCGATGTCGCGCGAGCCGGGCAGGCCAACCGAGAAGGTATGGAGTTCGGAGACGTGGTGCCGGGCAATCGCGGCGACGACGCTGGAGTCGAGGCCGCCCGAGAGAAAGGCCCCAACGGGCACGTCGCTCATCAGATGTGAGGAGACCGCCTCCTCCAGACCCCGACGCACTACTGCCACATGCTCTTCCACCGTGCGCTCGACGGGCGAACTACTCGGCACCTGGTAATACGGCACGAAACCCACTCGACTGTCGAAGTAGTTGCCGGGCGGGAATTCGTACAGCTCGTCAATCCAGTCGGCCAGCGACTTCATCTCCGAGGCGAAGGCTGTTACCGGCGCGCCGTTCGAGTCGAAACCCCGCCCGTAATAGAGGGGCTTGATGCCGATCGGATCGCGGGCGAGGAAGAGGTGGTCGTCGTCGCAGATAGCGAACGCGAACATGCCCTTCAGTGCTCTGGGAGTCTCGACCCCGCGTTCCTCGAAGAGATGGAGGACAGCCTCGGTGTCGCTCATGGTCGCAAAGGTGTGACGCTGTACGAGATCCTCCCGGAGGAGTGGGAAGTTGTAGATCTCGCCATTGGCCACGATCGCCCTACCGCGCGACTCTCCGTAGAGCGGCTGCGCCCCACCAGCCGGGTCCATGATCGCCAGCCGGCGGTGTCCGAGCACTCCGTTTAGCTGGACATGCATGCCTTCCCCATCGGGGCCCCGATGGACGATCCCCTTCATGAGGCGTTCCACGAGTCCTTCGTCACCGGTCCCCCAGATGCCAGCGATCCCGCACATCGAGTGAACCGTCCTTTCGACCGTCGAAGCCTGTGACAGTGCGCAACCTAGCCTCGTTGCGTCCTGTGCAAAGGCAGTTGCGTCAGACGCACCGCTTGGGCTACGGTGCTGATGTGGTGGACGAACAGACGAGCAGCCTCCGTCGGGCTCTCGACCTCCTCGACGCTCTTGCCTCCGACGATGCAGTGGCCCAGGGCGGGTGGGGAGTGAACCGGCTGGCGGCTCACCTGGGGCGCGACAAGAGTCAGGTCTCCCGTACTCTCCGCGTCCTCGCGGACGCCGGCTACATCGAGCGGGACGCCGAATCGATGCGGTACCGGATCGGCTGGCACGTCTTCGCCCTCGCGTCCAGGGCGGCCGATCAGCGGCTTCTCACCGCCGCCGCCCCGATCCTGCGTCGCCTTGCCGAGCGCGAGCTCAGCGAGCGCATCCACCTCTCGGTGCTGAAGGGCACCGAGGTACTGACCCTCCTCACCCAGGCACCGCCACATGTGCTCCAAACTGTCGCGTGGGTCGGTCGATTGGTCCCAGCACACAACACCTCGTCGGGGCGCTCCCTCGTCATCGACCTAGGGCGGGCGGAGCTGGCCCGATTATTCGCGCGCACCGATTTCGGGGTCGGTGGCCCGAATGCGCCGCGTGACGTCGACGAGCTCTACGAACGGATCCTCGTCGCCCGACTTGCGGGATTCGCGATCATCGACGAAGAGTACGAACCTGGTCTGGTCGCCGCCTCGGCGCCCGTGCGCGGCTTTCGAGGTGACGTGGTAGCCGCCCTCAACGTGTCGGGACCGAAGTTCCGTCTTGGAAGCCGGTTGCCTTTTGCCGGCGAGAAGATCAAGGCGGCCGCCGACGAGTTGTCGACCCAACTCGGCTGGGACGGCCGGAGTCCTCTCGGCCTTGCCGGGCGAGCAGTTGGGCCCAAGCTGCCGGCATGAGTCTTCTGGACTACCTCTCCGCGCAGGGCGACCGGCTTCTTGGTCTGACCCTTGAGCATCTGGGCATAGTGCTCATTTCGGTGGGCATCTCGACGGTGATCGGGGTCGCGCTGGGAGTGGCGACCTATCGCACCGAGGGGCCCCGCAGGGTAGCCCTGGGAGTGACGGGCATCTTCTTGACGATTCCATCGTTTGCTTTGTTCGGGTTGCTCATCGGGCCGCTGGGCCTCGGCGGGGGTCCGGCTGTCGTCGCGCTCGTCATGTACGGGTTGCTGCCGATCGTGCGGAACACGATCACCGGACTGCGATCGGTCGACCCGGCGATTGTGGAGTCAGCTCAGGGGATGGGGATGGCTCGCTACCGCCGCCTATTTCGGATCGAACTTCCGCTGGCCTGGCCGATCATCCTCACCGGGATCCGGGTCGCTGCTGTAATCATCGTTGGCATCGCCGCCATCGCCGCGGTGGTCAACGGGCCGGGTTTGGGCAAGGACATCTTCCGGGCGCTCGCTCGGTTCGGCACGCCGACTGCCGTCCCGCAGGTGCTGAGCGCCATCCTCGGGATCATCGCGATCGCCATTGTCATTGATTTGGCGTTCGTGGCAATCGCCCGCCTCACGACCTCGAAAGGAATTCGCGCCTGATGACGACTGCGCCGGCCGCTGCGCCCACCGACCCGATGATCCGTCTGGAGCGACTCACCAAGACCTTTCCCGGCCAAGCACGACCCGCCGTCGAGGCGCTCGACATGGATATCGCGGCTGGCGAGATCGTCGTTCTGGTCGGTCCCTCTGGCTGTGGCAAAACGACGACGATGCGCCTCATCAACCGGCTGATTGAGCCGACGTCAGGCCGGATCTTCCTTGAGGGCGATGAGGTCACGAAGGTGAACCCAGACCAACTTCGACGCCGCATCGGTTATGTTATCCAGCAGGTCGGGCTGTTCCCCCACCAGACGATCGCCGACAACATCGCGACCGTCCCGCGCATGCTGGGGTGGGATGAGCAGCGGATCCGGGCCCGTGTCGACGAGCTGCTCGCCCTGGTCGGACTTGAGCCTGCGACGTATCGCGGCCGCTATCCGAAACACCTCTCGGGTGGTCAGCGCCAGCGCGCCGGGGTAGCGCGGGCGCTCAGCGCGGATCCGCCGGTGATGCTCATGGACGAACCATTCGGCGCCATCGACCCGATCACCCGGGATCGCCTGCAAAACGAGTTCCTGCGCCTACAGGAGACAATCCGCAAGACGATCATCTTCGTTACCCACGACATCGATGAGGCCATCAAGATGGGTGATCGGCTCGCGATCCTGCGCGAGGGATCGAAGATCGCCCAGTACGACACGCCGGAACGGATCCTGTCTGCGCCGGCCGACGACTTTGTCGCTGACTTCATCGGCGCGGGAGCCTCCTTGAAGCGGCTGAACCTGTCGCGAGTCCGCGATGTGGAGTTAAGCGACTGGCCGGTCGCAAGCGTCGACAGCTCGCGCGCCGAGGTCTTGGCAGCTCTTCGTGCCTCCGACAAGGGTGCGGTCCTCCTTCTCGACGCCGAGAGGCGACCCGCCCGCTGGGTCAGCGGTCGAGAGCTACAACGAGAGGATGGACCTCTGTCCGAGATGGGATTGCCCCCTGAGGCCCTGGTGCAACCGAACGCGACACTGAGCGATGCCCTCAACGAGATGCTCAAGTCCCGCTACGGCTGTGCCACCGTCATCGACGGCGCCGGCGTCTACCAGGGCAACCTCGATTTCGCCACGGTCAGCGCGGCCATCCAGGAAATGCGGCGGGACGCCCGCGATCGCTCTCGGGCCGAGGCCGATGAGGTTCATGCCGCCGGAGAGGCGGGCGCCTAATGGTTCTGGCCGGGCCTCCAGAGGATCAGGGGGGCGTGGACGCCCTTTCGCTCGTCGCGGGTGGGACCGACATCTTTAGGCGTAGCCGGGGGGTGCTGGGTCTGGTCGGCCTTCCGATCGCTCTGGCGGCCGCGGTCGCTGTGCTTTTCCTGTGGGTAGGCAACAAGCAGCTGGACAGTATCGAGCAGCGGCGCGTGAATCCGGAGTTCATCACCAACGCCTTAGCCGAGCACATGGCCCTCGCCTTCACTTCGACGATCCTCGTGATTCTGATCGCGGTCCCGCTCGGCATCATCCTCACCCGACCCGGCGCTCGCGCCGTGATGCCGCCGGTCATCACGCTGGCGAACATGGGCCAGGCCGTTCCCTCAATCGGCGTGCTGGTCCTGCTGGCTCTTGTCTGGGATATTGGCTTCTGGCCAGCCATCGTCGCGCTCGTCGCGTACGCCATACTGCCGGTCCTCCGCAACACGATGGTCGGCCTCCAACAGGTCGACGCTTCGGTCATCGAGGCGGGACGTGGCATGGGCATGACCAAGGGTGCCGTGCTCAGAGAGATCGAGCTGCCGCTGGCGGTGCCGGTGATCCTCGCCGGGGTCAGGACGGCACTCGTCATCAACGTCGGAACGGCGACCCTCGCGACGTTCGTGAACGCTGGCGGCCTGGGCGACATCATCAACGGTGGCCTCGTCGCCAACAAGCAAACGGTGATCGTGGTCGGAAGTGTCCTTACTGCGGCCGTGGCCATGTTTATCGACCATCTCGGCGGCATTGCCGAGAGCCGCTTGAGCCCCAAGGGTCTCTGACTCACACTCAGAACGAAAGGAGCCTGGACACCTAACACGACCTGTTCAAAGCAGGCAGATTGGAGGAGATACGCATGGGTACCCACAACCATCGAGCAAAACGGCGCTTCACTCTCTTGGGGGGGATGTTGCTCATCCTCGCCGCCTGTGGAGGTGGCGAATCGAGCAACACGCTCGATCCAGATACATCGGCCCCGGCCAGCACGACCGCTGGCGTCGACACCACGAGCGGTGCGGGCGGCGACTTGTCGGGCGCGTCGTTCGTCGTCGGATCAAAAGAGTTCACCGAGCAGCTGATTCTCGGCCAGATCACCAAGCAAGTCCTCGAAAACGCGGGGGCGACCGTCGAAGACCAGACTGGCCTCGTCGGCTCGCAGGTCGTGCGCGAAGCGCTCGTCTCAGGCGAAATCGACATGTACTGGGAGTACACGGGCACCGGCTGGATCACGCACCTGGGTAATACGACCCCAGTCGCCGGGTCCGAGGAACAGTTCGTTGCCGTCAGGGACGCGGACGCGTCTAGCGGGATCGTCTGGCTCGATCCGGCACCGTTCAACAACACCTATGCCATCGCTCTCGCCTCCGAGAAGGCCACCGAGCTCGGGCTCACGACTGTCTCCGATCTGGCCACCTATGCGGGTGAGAATCCCGCCGAGGCGACCCTGTGCGGCGCGGCTGAGTTCCTGGGACGCGACGACGGACTCCCCGGACTGGAAGCAGCCTATGGGATGACGTTCGCGAACGTCTCGGAGCTCGAGCTAGGGCTCGTATATACCTCAATCGACCAGGGCGACCCGTGCGTCTTCGGCGAGGTCTTTGCGACCGACGGCCGGATCGCCGCCCTTGACCTCACGGTGCTGGAGGACGACGAAAGCTTCTTCCCGAGCTACCTGCCGTCACTCAACGTTCGCCAGGAGGTTTTCGAGGCGTATCCGCAACTGGCGGATCTGTTCGCACCGGTCGCCGAGGCGCTCGACACGGCCACGATGCAGCGCCTCAATGCCATGGTCGACGTCGACGGCCTGGAGCCGTCCGACGTTGCCACACAGTTCCTCACCGAGATGGGGTTGGGCGGGAGCTGATCCGACCTACCTTCCTCGTCATTCGCCCAGGCCCGTTCGGGGCCTGGGCGACCTCACTCTGCAAAGACTTGCCTTGTTGATGAAGGGCTAGCGATGCCGCGCGAAGGATCATCTCGGGCCGGGAGGCGTGCGAGCCGTGGCGGGGGCGGTCTTCATCAAGTCCCCTGGCGGGCCGTGACCAATCCCTACCACCCGATCGAGGTTCTGTCCGAGGACCAGCTCCGGATGATCCACCTAGCGTCGCTCCGGATTCTGGCCGAAATCGGGATGGACTTTCTGCACCCCGAGGCGCTGGCGATCCTTGCGGAGGGGGGAGGCCAGGTGGAAATGGGCACCCAGCGCGTCCGCTTCGACCCCGAATGGGTGATGGGCAAAGTCGCGACGGTTCCCTCCTCTTTCACCCTCCACGCCCGCAATCCCGAGCACAACCTCAGTTTCGGCGGCAACCACGTCAACTTTGCGACGGTCGGCTCGGCCCCCTACTCCTCCGACGCGGACCGGGGTCGTCGCACCGGCACCTTCGAGGACTATTGCAACTTCCTTCGTCTCGGCCAGACCTTCAACATCATCCATATGTTCGGTGGTTATCCGGTGGAACCAATCGACCTCCCTCCTGCCACCCGTCACCTCGACTGCCTGGCCGCCTTCGTCACCCTCACCGACAAGGTATTCCATGCCTACTCGCTAGGCCGCCAGCGGATCCTCGATGCTCTCGAGATCGTCAGGATCGGACGGGGAATCAGCCGGGAGCAACTGGCGATGGAGCCATCGATGTTCACAGTGGTGAACACTTCCTCGCCTCTCCGGCTCGACGGGCCCATGATCGAAGGCCTGATCGAGATGGCCCGCATGGGCCAGGTCGTGGTCTTGACCCCGTTCACCTTGGCCGGAGCGATGGCCCCCACGACGATCGCCGGTGCTCTCGCGCAACAGAACGCCGAGGCTCTTGCCTCGATTGCCCTCGTCCAGCTGGTCAAACCCGGAGCTCCGGTCATGTATGGCGGATTCACCTCAAACGTCGACATGAAATCGGGCGCTCCCGCGTTCGGTACTCCGGAATACACCCGGGCAGCTCTCGCCGGGGGACAACTCGCCCGCCACTATGGCTTTCCATACCGCTCTTCCAACGCATGCGCCGCCAACGCGGTCGACGCCCAGGCTGCGTATGAGGCGGAGATGTCGCTCTGGGGAGCGGTTATGGGACACGCGAACTTGATCATGCATGGGGCCGGTTGGATGGAGGGTGGACTAGTGGCGTCCTTCGAGAAGTTCATCATTGACGTCGAGATGTGCCAGATGATGTCCGAGTTCTTGCAACCCCTTCAGGTGGATGACGCCGAGATCGGCCTCGAAGCGATCAGGGAAGTTGGGCCAGGTGGGCATTTCTTCGGAGCCGCCCACACCTTGGAACGGTATGAGTCTGCCTTCTACTCACCGCTGGTCTCGGATTGGCGCAACCATGAGACCTGGCAGGAAGCCGGTGCTCCCCGGGCCGACCAGCACGCCAACCGAATCTGGAAACAGGCTCTGGAAGTCTATGAAGAGCCACCCTTGGATCAGGCGGTTAGAGAAGAGTTGGAAGAGTTCGTTGGCAAGCGGATTGATGAAGGCGGGGTCGGGTAGCCAACAAGGGGAGACGAAACTTGCGGCTGCGTGACGGCCTAAGTCTTGGCCTCGTTAGGGCCGACAACCCAGATCCATTCGGACCCTGGCGGGACTCACTATGAAGCGCCGAGCAGTCAATCAGGCCCGTCGCGTTTCAATCGCATCTGCTAGCTCTCGCAGCGAGTTGGCAAGTTCTTGATGCTGATCGCTTGGCAGATCATCCAGGACCCGAATGTAGAGCGAGGCCGCGGCAGAGCCTTTTCAGGTGAGTGACACTGAACAATGATCTCGTTCATTCGACCTGTGCTGAACGCTCAGGTCGCCAAAAGCGGAGCCAACGTAATAGACGATTGTCCTGAGCCCCGAATAGTGGTCCACCGGTTGTGGGGGTCCGATCCACAAGAGTGGGAGGATGACCACGATGAAGAGACATCGACATACGCCCGAGCAGGCGGTCCGGAAGCTCCGCGAGGGCGACCGTTTGCTTGCCGGGGGCACAGACCTGACCGAGGTGCTAGGTCAGCTCGAGATCGCCGAGTCGGCCTGGAACCGGTGGCGGAGCACCTATGGGGGAATGAAGGCAGACGCTGCCAAGCGTCTGAAGGAGCTGGAGGCCGAGAACGCCCGCCTCAAGAGGCTTCTGGCCGAAGCCGAGCTGGACAAGGCGGTGTTGAAGGAGTTGGCCGAGGGAAAATGGTGACCCCGGATCGTCGCCGCCGCGCCGTGGTGGTGCTTCGGGAACGGTTCGGGGTTTCAGAACGGAGGGCGTGTCGGGTGGTAGGCCTGCATCGGTCGACCCAACGCCGCCCGGCTCGGCCGGCACCGGCCGGCGATGAGAAGCTGCGGCGCCGCTTACGGCGGTTCGCTCGGCGCCCTCCCCGGCTGGGATGGCGCAAGGCCCACGACGTTCTCCGCCGTGAGGGATGAACGGTCAAGCACAAGAAGATCCGCCGTCTGTGGCGAGAAGAGGGCCTGAGAAGGCCGCCTCCGCGCACGAACAAGAAACGCTGCCCCGGCAGCTCAGAGGGGGCGCTGCTGCGGGCCGAACATCCCCACCATATGTGGGCACTCGACTTCCAGTTCGACGAGACCTCCGACCAGCGTCGGTTGAAGCTGCTGAATGTGGTTGACGAGCACCCGCGAGGCTCTGGCTATGGAAGTGGGCCGTTCCATGGGCGCCGACGGGGTCGTGGCCTGCCTGGAACGTCTCGTCACCCAACGGGGCGCCCCTAAGCATCTGCGGATGGACAACGGGCCCGCACTGATCGCCTGGGCGCTGCGAGATTGGTGCCGGCTCTCGGGGCTCGGCACCGTCTACCTCGAACCCCGGCTCGCCGTGGGAGAACCCTTGGATCGAATCGTTCAACGGTCGAGCCCGAGACGAACTGTTGAACATCACCGAGTTCGGCTCGCTCACCGAAGCCCGAGTCGTCATCGAAGACTGGAGGAACGAATACAACAACTGGCGTCCCCACAGCAGCCTCGGCGGACTCACCCCCTCCGAGTACGCTGCCAACTGGACCCCCAAAACCCCTGAACCACTCCCATAACGAGTGGACCAATCAACGGGGCCCCGTCACGATCTCAGTGGGTCTAACCACTCGTCCTCCTCTGTACATTGAGCCGTTCTGCTAACGCTAATGCCGGAAGCAGTAGTGCTCTCGACAGACTTAATTGCCGACCCTTTGACATAGGAGTGCGAGATCGTGCCAGGCCTCGTGCTCGTGGGCTATGCCGATGGGGGCGGGTGATCTCCCAATTCCCAGTCTGCGTTCGGGCAAGCCAGAAAATGCTGAATCGCCTCGGTGATCATTGCATTTCGCGACCGAAATCGGACTTCGTTCACTCGAAGATCGAACTCGATGAGGACTTCGACCGGGAGGGCCAACGCAACGCGACGTAAGCCCCTCCCTAGGTAGTAGGCGGCATCGCCCCACGTCACTTCGGACGGTCCTCGCCAACTTCACAGTTTGAACTCGGGCAACCGAGGAAATGCCGGCTCGAATCGATGATCACCGCTCCGGGATCGGAACGGGATCTCAGGCAGGCGCCGATCAAGGGCCACCACGTCGTGGATATGGGGATGGGTGGCGACTCGGCCCAGACCCCGGTCCAGGTAGTCGTTCATGCTGCGCACTTGGACACCGTACGCAAGAAAGCTCCCGAGCTCAGAGGTGTCTTTCGCGCTCTTGGCTCTGCAGGCCAAGTGTCAATGGCCGACATCGACGGCCTCCAAAGCGACTTGGCTGAGCCGTCGCGAAGCAGCGTTAGAACGTCCCTCGGGGAGCCAGCCATTCAGTGGGTTGCCTCGTGAGGGCTGTGATTCGGTCGAAGTCTTCGTCGTAATGCCACAAGACCGCGCTGGCCGCCTCGGCCGATGCCGCAATGATTAGATCAGCAATCTTGACACTTCGGTGATGAAGCGCCGACTTGACGGCTAGTCGTCGCTGAACTTCAAGTGCTCTGTCGAATTCCTCGCTGCCGCAAGGAAACTGATGCAGCGAGAGGAGCTCCGTTGCGAGCTGTTCATAATCCCTAAGCGATCGAGCGCTAAAGAGAATCTCAAGGCGGACTTGGGCGCAGGTGCCAAGCGTGTCTTCTCCCAGTCGAGATGCCCAGATATGAGAGATCGATTCATCCTGAGATCGATGCCAGGCACTGGTGTCAGCTAGATAGAGCGTCTCTATTGCCATTGACGACTAGCCCGTAGGATCTCGTCACCGCGGTCAACACCTCTGCCGTCCCGGATGCGAGCAGCTAGGCGCCTCCGCATATCGGCCCGCAAGACTTCCTGGAACGCGGTTTCAATGGTGTCCTTAACGCCAGAAGTCCGCAGGACCCGCTGCACCTTCTCGAGCAATTGATCGTCTAGCTCAACTGATGTGCGGCGCATGACTCTCCTTAGGCACAGAAGATCTCAGATAAGGCATATATCGAACATCGGTGAAAGTATATCTAGGATTCTTCGCTGTGACATAGTTGAGGTGTGGCTTAAGAGTCGCTAGCTGAAATGGTCGCCAGCATCCCAGTCAGCGTGAGGGCACTCGAGGAAATGACGGAGGGCCTCAACAATCATCGAAGTCCGTGACCGAAAAGGGTGCTCATGGACCCTGCGGTCGAATTCGACCACCAGATCTACTGGTAGAGCCGGGCCAATCTGACGTAAACCGCGCTTGAGGTATCCCTCGGCGCTCGACATCGGTCCAAGGTACGACGTCTCACGCTCTGGCGGTGCCTCGACTTTCGCGGTCTAACTCGGATTGTGATGTCGGCTGCGACCGCGAGCCCTGATCAACTCGAGCTACTCGAGGTCAGACCATTCGAGCTCTGGGCTGAGGTCGTCGATGTGGTTTTCATCAAGGTACCGCCTGATGGCGGTGGCGATCACCTTTGATCTGCTGAGGCTCG
>JACCTH010000057.1 GCA_013812505.1 Acidimicrobiia bacterium
GCCACCCCGGCGGCCTACCCGGTGAACGCATTGCTGGCCGCAACGCACGATCAGCCGGCCGATGCTTCTTCCCTGCCATCGCAACTCCTCACCATTGAGGTGTTGCAACGACCGCTTGATTTCGCCCTCAACCGGCCGATCACTGCATGCGAATAGCACGAAAACCAAGGCGCCGACGAGGAGTTTGTTGCTTAGCGGATTCATAGGCTGATTCTCGCTTTCGGCGGACCCAGAAGGTCCCGGATATCTCCGTCGGCCGTACGACGGGATCAGCATTTTTGTCCGCCACATCGACGACCTAATCGGATGAAGTCGGCGGCGGCTCTACCAGAAGGTCTCATCGAGGTCGAGCTCCTGCAAACGGGTGCGAGAGCAACGACACTGCTGAGACCTCCCCTAGCTGGCGCCGCCGTTGTACTCCTCGTCGGTGACCGCCCGCGGCTCCCAGACGGTTGCCCCACCGGTGGTGATCGAAATGTGCATCAAGTAGGAACTCGACGTGGCCCCATGCCAATGGCTCTCACCGGCCGGGGTGTAGACCACGTCGCCGGCAGCAATCTCGACGAATTTGCCGTCGACGTTCCCAACCCTGCCCGACCCGCTGGCGACATAGAGCACCTGACCGTCGGGGTGGCTGTGCCAGAACGTCCTCGCGCCGGGTCCGAACATGACACCGATGGCGGTGACCGTCCTCTCGGGTGACCGCGACATGGGGGTCGACCAAACCGTGCCGGTGAATGTCTCCGGCGACCCGCGCTCCCACTCGAATGCGCCAACACGTGTGTGCTCCATCAATGCTCCTCGCGATCGGGCGGTGGAGGTTATTCGGCTTCGATACGATGGAGCGAGTGGGTGCTGTTAGCTACGACTCGGCGACGGCTTTGATCGTCGTCGACGTCCAGAACGATTTCGCCGACCCGAAGGGGAGCCTGTACGTCAATTCGGGAGAAGAGGTAGTCCCGGTCATCAATGCCGAAATCGAAGCGGCCAAAGCAGATGGCGGTCACATCTTCTACACCGCCGACTGGCATCCGGAATCGACCCCTCACTTCCAGACGGACGGCGGCATCTGGCCAGTTCACTGCGTAGGCGACACCTGGGGAGCGGAGTTCCACCCCGACCTTGTGGTCGACGGCCCGGTCATCCGCAAGGGCACTAATGGCGAAGACGGCTATTCCGGCTTCACCATGCAGAACCCAGAGACGATGGAGACGATCCCGACTCGCTTGGCCGAGCTGTTGCGCGATCGTCGAATCGAACGGATCGTGGTGGTTGGCTTGGCGACGGACTATTGCGTTAAAGCCACCGCCCTCGATGGAAAGACCGCGGGATTCAACGTGGCGCTCATGACTGATGCGGTTCGCTCGGTCGATCTCACTCCGGGGGACGGTCAGCGGGCGCTTGCCGATGTCGAGGCAGCTGGCGTGGTTTTGGTCTGAGCCTCTCGCACAATCCCCAATAGGGGCCGCACCCGCACTCCGACGATGGCGATGGCAAGGATGAGGATCTGCGCGAGAACCGTCGACATGACGAATTGCAAAGCGGCGAGCGTGCCGCCAAGCACCACCCCGGCGACGACCAGTCCGCGCAGCGACCCCTTGCCTCCGATGATCACCACCAAGAACGAGTTCACCAGAAACAGCAAGCCGAACTGAGGGTTGAGAGTGCTGATCGGGGCCAGCATCGCCCCCGCCAGCCCCGCGATGGCCGAGCCCAAAGCGAACAGCCCGGCCCGCACTGCTCCAGAGTTGATACCCATAGTCTCGGCCAGCACCGGGTTGGCCACCGTGGCCCGGGCTTGGAGACCGAAGCGGCTTCGCTTTAGAAACTGAATAACACCAACGAGCAACCCCGCGGTGACCAGGACGATGACCAGCCTCCACCACGGGATGTTGAACCCGCCCAGCAGGAACGATCCCCCGATCGGGCTGCGCACCGTCTGGGGATTGGGCGAGAAGATGAACTGGACGACCTGGCGAATGATGAGGGCCAGACCGAACGTGGCCAGGAGCGAGTCGAGCGGTCGTTCGTAGAGAAAGCGCAGCACTCCTCGTTCCATCGCCAAGCCGACCACGCCGGCGAGGAGGGGGGCGAGCGCCATTCCGAGCAGAACGTTGCCCGTCGTCTTTTGCACCTGGAGCGTGGTGTAGGCGCCGATCAGGATCAGCTCTCCATGCACCAGGTTGACGACGTTGAGCATGCCGAACGTGAAGTGGAGCCCGGTCGCCACCAGGACGAACACCGCCGCCAGGACAATCACGTTGAACGAGTCGACCGGAAGAAAGCCGAGGATCACAGCGCCAGCCTTTGTTCGAGGATGCCGCGGTCATAGAGGTCACGGACCGTTCCCGAAACGACGATCGATCCCTGCTCGAGAATGTAGGCGTTCCCTCCGAGGGCAAGAGCAGTGTCGATGTTCTGTTCGACGAGCACAACGGCCGACTCGGTGGCGGCGGCCCCGATGGCAGGTATCAATTGCTCGACCACCACCGGTGCCACCCCTTCGGTCGGTTCGTCCATCAGCACCACCTTTGGTTTCACGATCAGGGCCTGGGCCAGCGCCAGCATCTTGCGCTCGCCTCCGGAGAGGGTTTGCGCCTCTTGTCCCAAGCGCTCCCCCAACGCCGGGAACAGCTCGCCGGCCTCGGCAATGCCGTCCTCCTCCTCACGGCGGCGCTGGAGAGCGATGACGAGGTGATCGCGGACAGTCAGCCCGGGAAAGACCGAAGCCTCCTGGGGAACCCAGACCATCCCGGCCGCGTTGATCCGATGACCCGGGCGCTGGCTGATATCGGTCCCCGACAGTCGCACCACCCCGGTCTTGGGAAGGACCCCCATCAACGCTCGTAGCAAGGTGGTCTTGCCGGCCCCGTTCCGACCCATCACACAGGCCACCTCGCCCGGCGCCACTGTGAACGAAATCCCGCGGAGGACCGTGGTCTGGCCGTAACCCGCCGAGAGATCCTCCACCTCGAGCATCAATGCAACCTCCCGAGGAACGAAGCCTGCACCGCGGGGTCGTTTTGTACCTCATCGATCGGGCCACCGGCCAGGACCGTGCCGCGATGCATCACCGTCACCCGATCCGCCACCAGCCGGATGAACTCGATGTTGTGCTCGACCACGATCGCCGCATCGATCGCCCCTTCCGAGCGAAGGGTTTGCAACAAGCCGGCGGTGCGCCGGCTCTCCGCCTGGGTCATGCCGGAGGTCGGTTCATCGAGCAAGAGCAGCGTCGGTCGAGTGAGAAGAACCATCCCCATTTCCAGGCGCTGCTTCTCGCCGTGGCCGAGTTTGCCGGCGCTCCGATCGCGCACCGCACCCAGGTCGACCAGTTCGATCACTTTTTCAACCTCGATTTGGTCGACGGAGTCGGAGCGGGTGGAGTCTTTGGGCAGGGCTCCGAGCAACAGGTTCTCGTTAACACTGAGCCCGTCGAAAACCGAGATGATTTGAAAGACCAGACCCATCCCCATCCGGGCCCGGGCGGTGACCGGTAGGAGCGTCACGTCGGTTCCGTTGAAGTGGATCGATCCCCGGTCGGGACGAATCCGACCATATATGAGGTGGAGCAGAGTGGTCTTGCCAGCCCCATTGGCGCCGATCAAACCGTGCATCTCGCCTCGCTCCACCTCGAGATCGACATTGGCAACGGCCTTGAGACCGCCGAAGGTCTTTCCCAGTCCGCTGACCGAAAGAACGCTCACGGGGTTCGCTCCCGGTTGAGGAAACCGAAGATCCCCGCCGGGATGAGAAGGATCACCGCCACGAGGATCACTCCCACCACCACGAGCCAGGTATCGAGGAGGGTGCCCGAGAGCCGGGCGGTCAGATAGGGAAGCGCCACCGCTCCAGCAATCGGGCCGATCAGGGTCCCCTTGCCTCCCAGCACCACCCACAGCAAGACCAGGGTGGAAGATCCCACGCCCACCGCCGCCGGCGAGACGATGCCTTCGTGCAGATAGAACAGGCTTCCGGCCAGCCCGGCGATTGCTCCCGACAGCACGAAAGTCCAACGCTTGATACGAGGGACGTCATAGCCGAGAAGTTCGACTCGCTCTTCGTTCTGGCCGATCCCCCGAAAGACCAAGCCCGCTCGGGAACGGAGGTAGCGCTTGAGACCGAAATAGGTGAGCACGAGGATCGCCGCGGCAAGGAGATAGAAACCGTGGGCCTGATGAAGCGGGCCAAGGCGGTAAGTCATCAAGATCCCGTTCTGACCGCCGGTGACCGGGCCCCCGGCGTTAGCCAGGCGCTCGAGCGCCACCGAGACCGCCAGGGTGACGACGGCAAACTCGACTCCCCGTAAGCCCCCGCGTCGGGCGAAGGTGAAGTAGGAGATGCCCAAGGCAAGAAGGGCCGACGCCGCCACCGCCCCGACGATGCTCACCGCGAGAGGGAGGGGGAGAATCCCCGCTTCGCGGGTGGAAAGGATGCCCACCGCATAGCCGGCACCTCCGAAGAAAGCTGCCTGGCCGAAGGTGAACATCCCTCCGTACCCCCAGATCAGATCAACCGAGAGGGCGAAGACCGCCAGCAAAAGGAATCGGCCGATGCGATCGACAAAGAAGGCGTCGCGGCTGACCAGAGGTGCCGCGACGAGCAACCCCAGGAGGGCTAGCTCGGCTTTACGGAGAGCCTTCCCGCCCTCGCTTACAACGAGCAGTCCTCCTCGGGATCCATGTCCTCGAACGAGTCGACCAGCACGTACTCGCCGCCCTGGGCCTGGACGAGGTTGATCGTCTGCTTGAGATGGTGAGACGGCATCATCTCCACCGTGCCGGTGGGACCGTCGAAGGTCTGGCCGACCATTGCCTCCGCCACTGCGGCGGGATCGGTCGAACCGGCCTGCTCCACGGCTTGCTTGTAGAGCCAGACGGCGTTGTAGGCCCCAACCCCTTCCCCACCGGAGGGAATCTCGCCCTCGCCGAATTCGGCGCCATAGGCGTCGAGGAAGGGCTGCACCCCGGGCGCGTCCGCGGCGGTGAAGAAGGGCAGCGCGGTGTAAGAACCCTCGGCGAGATCGGCAATGCCGGCGAAGTCGGGGTCGCCGAGGAAGATCGTTCCGATCCCCACCGACTCGAGCAGGCCGGCGTCGTTGAGCGCCGTCAAGGCTGCGCCCCAGACTGCCGGGTAAAGCGAGAAGATGTAATCGGGCTGGGTGTCACGAACCTCCTGGACCAGCTCGCTGAAGTCCTCGGCGATCAGAGGCAGATAGAGCTCGGAAACCACCGTGCCCCCGTTCTCCTCGATGATCGGCTTGGCAATCTCGAAGCTACGCCGCGGCCAGACATAGTCGGCACCGAACAACATGGCGTTGGTCCCGTATGCCTCCTGCAAGATCGGAATCAGAGGACGGATCTGCTGGGCCGGGACCGCGCCGAAGGAGAAGTAGAGCTCGTTGCACTTCCCGCCTTCGTAGGTCTCGGTGTAGAAGAGCAGCTTGCCGCCTGCTTCGACAACCTCGGCAAAGGCGGCGTCGTTGGCGTCGGAGCCGATTGGGCCCATCACCAGATCGACGTTGTCGCTTTGCACGAGCTTCCGGGCCTTGTCGACGGTGGCGGCGACATCGGTTTGGATGTCCTCGACGATCACCTCGACCTGGCGTCCGTCGATCCCGCCTGCGGCGTTGATCTCGTTGATCGCCAACTGGGCGCTTCTCGCCAGGCTGTTGCCGTAGGTGGTAAAAGGGCCGGTCAGGTCGGCGGTGATCCCGATCTTGATCGGGGTGTCTTCACCTTGAGCGGCGCTCGTAGTGGTGTCGGCGCCGGTGGTTGCCGCTCCCGTGGTCTCAGCGCCCGTGGTTTCCACGCCGGTGGTGACGGCTCCGGTGGTACTAGCACCACCGCCATCCCCGCATGCGGTGGCGATGAGCGCCCAGACCATGCTGATAAGGATCAGACTTCTTCGTGTCATCTTGTTCTCCTCCGGTGAGTCAGTGGTGAATCGGTTTCGAGCGTAATCACGCCAGCCGTCGCGCCCCGGCGAGGATCGCGAGAACTTCCTCCAGACCCGCGACGGTTCCGTAGTGGGTGTCCAAGTCGTACAAGGTCGAATCCTGCTCGCGCTCGGAGGTGGCCGCGACACACTCGACCGGGACGGTGACGCGGTAATCCCGGAAGAAGGCATCGTGCGCAGTCGAGCGGACGCAGATGTTGGTGACGACCCCGGTGAGGATGAGGTGATCGATGCCCTGCTGGCGGAGGTGGTGATCGAGGTCGGTTTCGAAGAATCCGGAGTAGCGGGTCTTGGGTATCCGGAGTTCCTCGACTTCCGGTTCGAGCTCCGCCACGATCTCTGCCCCCCAGCTTCCGTGTAGACAATGGACCGATCTCTTTTCGAACTCCCGGTCGGTCGGCAGATGCTCGTCGCAGATCCAGATCACCGCGGTCCCGCTCTGGCGCGCAGACTTCAGCAACCGTCGTATCGGCTCGTACAGACGGCGCCCTTTCAGAAGTGGCATCGCCCCCTCGGGTTCGAGAAAGTCGTTGAGCATGTCGATCACCAGCACCGCGCTCCGCTCGGGATCGAAATCGGGACCCTGCTTGACCCGGTGCTCGGAGAAGGTGCTGTGGTGTTCGGTTGCGCTCATGCTGGAATCGTGATTGGGCGCGAGGGCGGGGGCGTGTTGCGGCTCTTTTCGAACCTCGGTTTCCCATCGATGATCGCGGTCGCCACCGCCAGGGTGTCGCCAATTGCCAGTGCCCCCAGGGCGTCAGTGGCCTGGGACCCTTGCGGAGCGTCGACGATCAGGAGATCGGCCTCTCGCCCTGCCGCCACCACACCCGTGTCGAGGCCGTGCAAGGCGGCGACATTGCCGGTTGCCATGGCCACCACCTTCTCGGGGGCGATTTCGGCCAGCGAAGCGATCCAGGAGATGACGCGGAGGATGCCCAAGGGCTGCACACCAGAGCCGGCAGGACTATCGGTTCCGATTACGAGGCGCCTCAACTCGCCCCGGGTCGCCACGAGGCGAGCGATATCGGACGCGGCCTTGACGTTGCCGTTGTGGACGAGTTCGATCCGCGCCGAGGTCTCCTCCAAAATCCGTCCGACGTCGGCCAGCGGCAAAGCGGTGGGACCACCGTTGGTGTGACCCGCTACGTCGGGTTGGACCTTCACAACGAAGTCGGCACCGATCACCCCGCTCCCGGGGATGGAGGCCCCGCCTGTATGGACCATCACCTTCATGCCCCTCGCCTGGGCCCAGCGGGTCATCGTGGCGGCGATTTCGGGATCCTTCACGCCCGAGATCCCGATCTCGGCTACGAGCCGGACCCCGGCCGCGGCCATTTCTTCGAAGTCCTCCTCGGTCAGCCCTTCTTCGAGCATCACCGCCCCGGCGTGGACCTTGACCCCGGAGGGCCGAAGTTTGGCGAAGGACTTGTGGGCGAGGATGGTGAGGGCCTTCACCCCGGCCGGATCGGTCGGCCGCCCTGGAGTGTGAGGCTCCCCGGCCGAGATCATGGTCGTGACACCACCATGGAGA
>JACCTH010000080.1 GCA_013812505.1 Acidimicrobiia bacterium
CGAATACCTCGAGATCTTCCACAACCGGCAACGACGCCACTCCAGCCTGGGAATGCGCACCCCGATCGAATACGAGAGAATTCACCACCACAACCCACCCGTCGCACTCCCGAGTCAAGCAAGCTGACTCCACAAAACCGGGGGCACATCACAGCCTCTATGAAACCCGGGGCGGTTCAGTAAGCAACTGTCTCAAGGCATATGTTGTGGCAATCGAGCGCGGCTTGAACGCCTTCTTTCATCAATTGACTCGGTATGGACCATTCGCTCCTCCTCGCTAGCTACCAATACGACGCTGTGTCGTACGTTGGCTGCTTTTCCCCGACGGTGAAATCTAAAACCCTCGTACGCAATCTGGATGCATTGTCGGGGAAGGTCGTGTGCACCGAGGTCGGCCGATTTGGTGAAGTGGGGTCAACTAGGGTGCCATGCATCTACGACCGGGAATAGTATGCCGCCGTCGATGGACGTGGTCCTTGATCCGTTAGGGTGCGGGAGGTCGTTCGTTTCGGTGGCGGCTGAATTGAGGGTGTCGGGCCAGAACCATTTACAAGTGGCGTCGACAAGAGCTGGTCGATACCGGCAGGGTGTTTTCCCTGGAGGATTGATATCGCAGAATCGTCGGGCGCCGAATGGCCGGCCTGCACCGGAACCGATTCACGACGAGGGTCGTCGAAGCCAGATGAGAAACCCTTTGGTGCTTGTCCTGACTGTCCTCCTCGCTGCCTGTGACGGTTCGAGCAGCACAACCACCGGTGTAGACGATTCCTCCGCGCAAGACCCCGTCCGGCTGGTGGCTGAGTTGGAAGAAGATGGGTCGACCGTCGAGGAGGTGGGCACCTTCAGCAGCGAACCCCTGGGCGGCAGCGGACAGATCTTGTGCGTCAACGCTGAAGAGGTCCGGGTCTATCTGTTCGGTTCGGAGGAGTTGGCGTCGTCGGTCGCAGCTCGAATTGACCCGAATGACCCGTCCAACCTCGGCAATGCCATGGTCGAGTGGGTGGGTACACCAAGGTTCTGGCAGCGGGGGCCCATGCTGGTCCTGTATCTCGGCGACGATCAGGCCATCGAGAATTCACTCAGTTCGATACTCGGGGAGCCATTTGCTCGTGGCGTCGGACCGGGCCGCGGGCTTGCCGGTCTTCCGAACCCTTGCGAGGCCCCCTAACCAGTCCGCCGCAGGGGGTCAGGCGCCGAACCGTCGCATTCGGAGGCTGTTGGCGACTACCGATACGCTGGAAAAGGCCATCGCCCCGGCTGCGATCATCGGGTTGAGCAGTCCCAGCGCGGCCAAAGGGATGGCAGCGATGTTGTAGAAGAACGCCCAGAACAGGTTCTCGATGATGGTGCGAAAGGTGCGTCGGGCGAGTTGCATTGCACGCACTACCAGGACCGGATCGCCCGACATCAGCACCACGTCGCCGGCTTCGATGGCGACGTCGGTACCGGTCCCGATGGCGATGCCGAGATCGGCCTGGGTGAGGGCGGGAGCGTCGTTGACTCCGTCGCCGACAAAGGCCACCACTCTCCCATCGGCCTGGAGCCGTCGTACCTCCTCCACCTTGTCCTGGGGCATGACTTCGGCCAGGACCCGGTCGATGCCGACTTGGGCGGCGATCGCCTCGGCGGAGCGCCGGTTGTCGCCGGTCAACATGACCACTTCAACGTCGATCTTTTTCAGCTCGGTTACTGCGAAGGAAGCGCTGGGCTTGAGGGAATCGGCTACTGCGATGACTCCCCGTACTTCGCCCTCCCAACCGGCCAGGAACGTCGTCTTGGCCTCCGATTCCAGCCGTTCCATCGCTTCGGCGTAGCGCTCGGGAATGATCAGGCCGGCGTCGGCGACCAGCTTGGCTTTGCCAACCATCACCCGGGTTCCGTCGACGGTGCCACCCACTCCCAACCCTGCGAAGTTTTCGAAGTCTTCGGACAGGGCCCAACTCGATGTCTCGTTCCTCCGCTCCTAGCGCCACCGCTTTGCCGATCGGGTGTGAACTGGCCGCTTCCACCGAGGCGGTCAGATAGAGGAAGCGGTTCTCATCTTCGCTGGTCACTACGTCGGTGAGCGACATCAGACCTTCGGTGAGGGTGCCAGTCTTGTCGAACACGACCACGTCCACCTTGCGGGATCGCTCGAAGGTTTCGGCACATAACACGTGAGGTCAATCGCCAGCCTGGGACTGGTCGCTGGTGACCTGCCATTGGAACCCTCATTCCTCGGGTCCCCAGTTGGCCTTGAGGAACTCGATGATGGCCATGATCTCATCGTCGCTGAGGACGTCACCGAAGGGCGGCGTGCGGGATTCGGGTATGTCGAGGCCGTCACGGATGAGTTCCAGCAGGAGTTGGTCCGGGTGGTGCCAGGTGTGACCGGAGGAGTCGTGGGGCGGTGGCGGGTACGACCCGTTGGGGTTGGGGGTTTTCCAATCCGGGTCGCCCGAAAGATCGGCCCGATGACATGAGGCGCAACGCTGCTGGTACAGCTCTGCCCCCAGGGCCACATGATCCTCGTCCAGAGGCGGCGGCGGGGCCTCTTCCTGGCTGGCACCGGATGGCGACGTCGGGGGTTGGGTAGGCGAAGTCTCACCCGGCCCGCCAACCCCCGAGCAGGACGACACCAGCGTGACCGCCAGCAGGACACCGACGGTCCTGATCACGTCTGTCCCTCTCACGCCTGAACGGTGATTTGTCCCGTCATACCGGCGGCGTAATGGCCTGGTTGGTGGCAACCGATCAGCACCGTCCCGGCCTGGGTGAACCGCCAAGTGAGCTCCTTGGTTTCGCCCGCGTCCACGCTCACAGCGTTGGCCGTGTCGTGCATCATCGTGCCTCCCATATCGGCCACCTCGGCCTCGTGCTCATCCTGGGCGACCTGATCCCCGAGCGTGAAGTCGTGGGGGTCCTGACCGGCGTTGACGATCTGAAAGGTGATCGTCTCACCGGCCACAACCGTCAATGTCGCCGGGTCGAAGCGGAAATCGTCGCTGGCGACGATTTCCACGGTGCGGTCCGCTTCGGCCGGATCGGCGGGTGCGCCGAAGGTGAACTCAATTCCAGGGTCGGTGCCGTCCGTGGTCGAAGTGGCAGTGGGGGCCGATGTGCCGGTGCAGGCTCCGAGAACCAGTGCAGCAACAGCTAGGACAAATGCGGACGGCCGCAAACGATTCGTAGGCATGATTTCTCCTAAGTATTCGAAAGACAAAATGCGTGACGAGGGCCGACTCGGGCTCAGGCCCGCATCACGCACAACTCGAGAAGTCGCAGCCGTCTCCGAGCCGGGACCCGACTGACGGAACTTTCGCGATAGCAGCTCGATTGTCGCCGCCGGCATGGATAGTTGGGAGGGCCCGTCGTTGTGGCAGCGATCAGACCGACGACAATGGCAAACGCGCATAGGCCGACCGCACCACGAACGCCCCCACCGGCAGCGTCGTCGTGAGTTGAATGGGCTTCGATGCCGGCGAGTTCGGTGGCTGGGACTCTGAGTCCATGCCGGAAAAGCAACCCGGTGATCGCGAGGACCGTTAGCCAGGTCATCCGGAGGAACCTGCGTCGGCGGTCAATGGGCACTGTCACCGCCTGCGCGACTTTGTCCGATGGCCAACAGCGGCCAATCCTAATGGACCGAGCCTTCCACCTATCGGGAAATGATACGGCTGGATAGACCATCAAGTCACACGGTTGCGTTGTGCTGTAGTTATCCACCGAGAATCGCGGGGAGCATCGTCTCTCGTCCCAGCAGGAACAAGACTCCGATGGCGAGGCTGATCACGCCGGTAGTGGCTCCCAGTGATGCGTACACGACGAACCGACGGGAGGCAGCCAGAAATCCAAATGCCGAGCCAAAGGTGATGAGCGAGTTCGAGGTGGCCAACCCGACCAGAAAGGCTGCTAGGACCACTAGTCCGGCGGCCGGTCCTCCCGCTCCGGCCGCTGTCAAGAAGATGAGGACCTGGGTGGGCGTCTCGGCGCCGATGCCGTGGAGAGCGCCTATCCCGAGGGCTGTCTTCGTGCCATAGGACGCCAGCGGATCGGCGGCATCGGAGTGGTAGTGGGAATGGGCGTGGGCGGGGCCACGGAATCGACCAGTTCCGAGATGCGGGGCGGGTTCGTCCTCGCCTTCATGGTGGTATTCGGCGGCAGTTAGATGGGCGTGCTCGTGACGTACCGATGATGGTTGGTTGGAGTCCAGTCGGGCCCTCACCCACCGGTAGGTCGCTCGGACGCCTCGGAGCGCCAGCATCCACCGGCTCTGCATCCGGAAGTCACGCCCGTGGCGGATGAGGGAGTAAATCACGTAGACCCCCAGTCCCACCAGCGTCACTCCGACCACCTTGCCCATCGCCGCGTCGACCGACGGAGGGAGACGGTCGCCAATAAGGATGGCTATCACACCTAGGGCGAAGACCACGGCTGAGTGCCCGAGCACGTACAGGGTGCCGAGCTTCACCCCGGCCCGGGGGGAATCCTGGGAGGCCGTGATGTCTGTGATCGCGGCGATATGGTCCCAGTCGATACCGTGCCGAAGGCCGAAGGCGAGGGCCGCCGCGATGAGCCCGAGATCGAGGCCTTGGGTGGCTTGGATTGTCTGGGCGGCGAACAAGATCATGGGAGGTTACGTCCTCAGGTTGGCTACTTGCCAGGGGTTTGCATTAGGAATTTTCAGGCAGTTTCAAAGTCGTATTCGGAGCCGCCGACCTTGTGGACGGTCCAGGTTCGTTTCCGAACCCGGCGGGCAACCAGGTCTCTCAAGCCATCATCAACTCGGCGTCCCTCAAAAAGGAACCGGAGCTTCCGTTCGGGCCTCGAGTGAGCGAAGTTTGGGTGATGTCGCCAGCTAGAGCGCCGGGTTTGGAGGAGTCAGCGGCTAACCGCTGACGTCGATGATCATGGTCAGCCCGCCGGCGCCCTCTTCTTCGACGTTGTCGTTGGTGGTGTGATGGTTGATGTGGCAATGGAGAAGCCATCTTCCAGGTTCCCGTGCGGTCCAAAGGACTTCGTAGCGTTCGCCCGGTGCGACATTGATCGTGTCTTTCTCGTACCACCCCCCTTGGGGTAGAGAGACTCCGTCGGTGGCGACGACGGTGAATGGTCCTCCGTGGATGTGCATGGGATGGATAAACCCGCTGTTCGAGCCGATGAACCTGATCAGGAGGCGGTCTCCGACTCGAGCTTTCACCGTCTCGGTCGCCGGGTATGCCTTCCCGTTGATTGTGAAGAAGTTGGGCATGAGGCCTTCCATGGGCATGGCCGGGTAGGTGTAGCCCTCCCGCTCGGTCCACTCCTGTAACTGGATGATCAGCTCCTGGTCATAGGCAGGTGTTTCCGAGGGGTCTGTCGGGTCGATGATCAACGCCCCATACAGACCGAGTGCCTGTTGGCGGTCGACATCGCTATGGGAGTGGTAGAAGAACGTGCCGGCTTGCTGGACATCGAACTCGTAGTCGAAAGAGTCGCCCGGAGGGATCGGATCCTGGGTGATCTCTGCTGGACCGTCCATGGCGTTGGGCACGATCAGCCCGTGCCAGTGGACGGTGGTCGGCTCGGGGAGAGAGTTGGTGACCCGGATCCGCACCCGGTCGCCCTGGGTAAGTCGGATGCGGGGACCGGGTATCTGCCGGTTGAAGGCGTAGGCCATCACCCGTTCATAGTCGAGGATATTCCACTCGATCACGGCTGCCTCAAGCTCGAAGACCTTGACGTTGCCGTCGATGACCGGCTCGAGCAGTTGGTCGCCCCGAGCCTCTACCGCTGCGCGGTAGGTGATGGCGTCTGGGTCGACGGCGGCCATGTCCCGCATGGCCTCGGCCGGTGTGTCCCGCGTCATGATCATCCCCGGGGGCATCACCGCCCCGTCGACGTCGCGGGCACCGATGGCCAGGTTGACTCTGGCGGCAGCCAGGGCCAAGCCGCCAGCCAGGGCGACGACGCTGATCAGCAACACCGAGACGAGCTGGGGCCTCGTGACCCGAAAGGCAACATCCTCGCTATCACCGGCCGACGGCGCCTGATCATCGTCGCTGGTGGCAGGCTGACTCTTCTTCGAGGGTCCCATTGATTTCATCCGCTCATCGTCCGCCATGACCGCTGTGTCCTGAGGTCGCCGGTTGTGGCTGGGTACCCCGGTTTGGTTGCCATCGAGCCTTTTCGGCTTCCGGGGTGTGCCCGCCCTTGCCCAATACCCGTGCGGTGCCCATGCCGTGCTTGAGTCCCTTGTCAACCATCCACAGATTGATCGGGTAGGCCACGATGAACCCGACAATCACGGCAGCCGACATGGTGCCCCAGAAAACCAGCTCGGTTGGTTCCATCGCCCGCATGTCTCGTCCCATCATCAGTATCGCCATGGTGGGGAACATGCCGGCCATCATGAAGTTCATCGACAGCCATTCGGGAAGCAGCGAGTGCCGAACCGCCGCGCTATAGGAACCGCCCATCATGTCCTTCATGAACAGGGATTGGAAGATGAACAGGCCAAAACCAAATCCGGCGACGTATTCGATGACCAAGTCGACGGCCATCGGCAGGCCGAGGGCGCCGGTGATGGCGGCAGCCACGATGATCCCGGTGGCGTCGCCGGCCACGCAGTGGATGGTGGAGCCCATGCCCTGTTTCCACAGCAGTTGGATGAACCGCTCGTGGGCGCCCGGGTAGGGCTCCTTACAAGACAGCACGTAAAGGACCAGACCAACCGGACCCAGGTAGAGCGTCACCAACACCCAGCCCCACTTCATGACCTTTAACTCCGGGTTGTTGCGTAGGGCATCCCAGGCGACATAGGCCACCGACAAGGCGGTCAAACCGAACCAGGCGAGAAGCACCACATCGATCCAGGCGAGACGCCCAAAAGGGGCCAAAGACAATTCGGTCATCGGTTCCCTTCGACGAGAGGTGACGTCATGGTTCGAATCCTCCACCTTCGAGACCACGGGGCGTGGCGATCGTGACCGGCTCGAGGAAGATAGCGGTGGCCGCAGGCCCTGCAGCTATCGTTCAGCTACGATGCTATGTCGCAGCCATGACTACCGACCATGGTCAGAGTCAACGCCGGTCTCCTCATACGGCTTTTGCCTTCCGCTCCTTCAGAGCGTGGTGGGACGATTACGACCGTCACCGCACCTGGACTGGTTTGGCCCTCATTGGCATTCCTCTGGCGATCCTTTTGGCAGTGTTCGGCCAGCCGCCGATCGGCCTGAAGGGGCCCCTCTATTACTTGGGGATTATGGGCCCCACAAGCGGGATGACCCGTGGGGTGATGTGGATGAGCCGCGGCAACGTGGGTCGCGCGTGGATGTTCAACCCCGCCTCGCTGGCGGTGTTACCAAGTGTTGCCTTGGTGCTGGTCAGGGCGGCATACGGTCGTCTGACCGGCCGATGGCTCAGCGTCTCCATCCAACCGTATCCATGGCTGCTAGTCCTAGTGATGGTGGCGGTCCTGGCTCTCGCAGTCCGTCAGCAACTCCAGGTAGATCTTCTACTTCAGAACCCAGCCGGGTGAGGCGGCGAACCGCCGACCGGAATTACTGTTGCTCCGACGCGACGTCGTTGACGACGGAGTAGGTGCTAACTTCTCATTCCTCGGGCGGGCAGGGGCCGAGGAGGTTTTTCTATGTCAATGTCGCTTCGGATGGCCCGCGCCGCCGCTGTCCTGGTTGTGGCCGTCGCCGCGGCATCTGCCCATTACACGGTCAAACCCGGGGACACGCTGGCCGCGATCGCAACCGACAACGAGGTCTCGGTCACCGATCTGGCCGCCGCCAACGGCATCTCCGACTCGAACCGTATCCGAATCGGCCAGCAACTCGTATTGCCGTCGGACGTATCCCCGGCTTCGGCGAGCGTTGCCAATGAAGGCGGGTATCACTGGGTTGAGCCGGGAGAGTCCCTGGATGCGATCGCCTCTCGCCACGGGATCTCGGTGGAGATGCTCGCAGCAGCCAATGGCATCACCGATCCTTCGGCCCTATATGCCGGAACTCGGCTTCGCCTATCAGGGTCGGCCTTTGTAGCCGGCCCGGTTTCGGGTGAGACGACATATATGGTTGCTTCTGGCGACAGCTTGGGTTGGATTGCCGCCCTCCATGGCACCACGGTCGCCGCCCTTGCGACGCTCAACGATATCCACGACCCGAATCAGATATCCGTTGGAGCGAGATTGCGTGTTCCCAGCGCCTCCTGGGTATGTCCGGTGGCGGGTGCGAGCTACTTCAACGATTGGGGTTTTCTTCGATCAGGTGGAAGAACCCACGAGGGGACCGATCTCTTTGCTTCCCGAGGCACTGAGGTCAAAGCGCCAGTCGGCGGAACGGTGGAACAGCTACACGGGCAGGTCGGAGGTTTTCAGTTCCGTCTCTACGGGGATGACGGTCACCTTTACCTGGGCTCGCACATGGACTCCGCCGGACAAGATGGCCGCGTGACTGCGGGGGCCGTGATTGGTTTTGTCGGCGACTCCGGCAATGCCGTCGGGTCACGGCCGCATCTTCACTTCGAGATACATCCCAATGGCGGGCCGGCAGCCAACCCGTATCCATCGCTGGAAGCCAATGGCTGCTAGCGAAACAGTGTTCCTCTCGGAGGTTTGACCCCCGCTGGCTACTACCCTTAGTAGTGTTTCGTCAAGCCTGGGGGGCCATAATGCCGCGGTCAAAACACAGAATCAAGATGTTGCGCCGATGTGATCGCAAAGACGATTCAGGCTTCCGGGCTTTCTGTGACCGTGCGGCGGAAACGAGTCGCGGCAACGATCAGCCCGACGATGATTCCTGCCAGGTACCAGCCTACGGGACCACCCCCTATTGAGGGCCGGAGCGGCTGGGTAGCCAGTCGAACCAAGCCCGCAGCGGCGAGCCCAAGCCCGGCCAGCACCCCCGGTCTCCACTGCTTGTCAAGAAGGACCGAGCCGAATGCCGCCCTGCTCCTCTGGATGTTCCCTAAAGGCAAAAACCGTCATCGGTCACGCCGCGGCTACAGATGACCGTGCGCTCGACGTTGGACAGGATGAAGCCTTCGCCGCCCTCGGCAGCTTCCCCGAAGACATGAAGCCTGACTCCGCCGAGGGCGTCATCACCGAGACCAACGACGTCGTAAGTGACCTCGCCAAGGTCTCCCACCACCGGCGCCACCGACATCACGATCCTCGAGGGCGGCTCGTCGGAAGCCATCACCTCGGCGACCACCAAACCGAGGTCGAGCATCGTTTCAGCTCCGGGCGTCTCTCCCAGGGCTGCGATCACCTCGGCGGTGGCGTCATCGGTAAGCCCGAGATACCCAACAAATGCACTTGATACCCAGCCGGTGACATCATCGACATCGATCTCGAACCAGATCGACTCGGGAAGCGACCGGGCGCGGCCGGTTGCTATCAGACCCGTTGCGGTCGAAGCGAGCTCCGCAACTATCTCAGAATCTATTCCGGGGGCGTCGCGGACATTGAGGACATCGTCGTGTGCCACTCCCACTACGGCCACTTCGTCACCGGCCCGGGGCCCGAAGTCGATCGGCTCACCGGGAAGCTCCTCCTCCGAGGTGGTCGTTGTGCCCGCCAGTGTTGAGGTGGTCGTCGGGATTGTGGTCGAGCTGGTAGTGGTGGCTGCCGATGTGGTTGAGGTCGTGTCGGCGCCCGAGCCTCCGCAGCCACCCATGAGCAGGAGGGTCAGCCAAGGAACAAGAGATCGCAGGGCGGTTCTGTTCATGATGCCAAACTACGATCAAACCGGCAGTACCTGACATGCCGTCGGGTAACTCGGCTCCCAGACACCCCGAATGCCATTTCAAATGTTCGGCAACGCTGTAACGGAGCGTATAGTCAATGGGTCGTAAAAGCAGGGCTGTGCTCGCCATAGTCCCGGGTCGGCTCCCGGCGGACCTCCACGGTTGAGGATCGCAGCGAGCCGGGCCAGGCGGAGGATTCGCAGGACACGCGTGAGCCGAGTTAGCCGGAGGAGGCGGACCGAGGCGAAGAGCTCGGGCAGGAACGGGAACGACACCACGATGATGAGCAAGTCGAGCCAGGCCCGGCGGGTGTAGGCCCACTTCCGTTCGGCCAGCCCAAAGGAGGGTGACGAACTCGGCGGTGAAAGCAGCCCAGATCAGCCAGTTGGCCCATTCGGCCACGGCCAATGCCACGATCGAGGTAGCGCGCTCCTCGATGAAGATGACCGGGATGACGAGCCGCGCCGCAATCAGGATCGGTACCTCGAACCGGCGCCGGACCACGTCAGCGCGAGGGCCCAGCACAACCGCGGAAGTCCTTCCAGTCACCGGATCGGAACGATAGGTCGGACGCCCCCACGACGCCTCGGGCTAAGTCCCTGCTCTGCTGTCGGCGCCATTCGGTCGTACTATCGAGGTCTCCACCCAACACAGAACGGCCACGACGCCTCATGGCGCGAATGCAGCGCAAGCGGTTCAGCGAACCCGCCGAAGTCCGTAACTTTCCGCGCGGGAAGGTCGATGTCGTCGAACTCGACGATGTGGTTGTCGGACGGATGACTTACGAGCCCGGCTGGCGGTGGTCGGTCGATGTGAAGCCGATCGCCGGAACGGTCAGTTGCCAGTACCACCACCTCGGGGTAACTCTGGCCGGTCGGCTAAGAGCTGAGATGGCGGATGGAACTGAGCTGGAGATCGGGCCCGGCGACGTTTTCGAGATCCCGCCCGGCCATGACGCCTGGGTCGTCGGCGTGGAACCGTGGGTGTCGGTCGACTTCGCGGCGATGCGGAACTACGGCCGAACCGCCGAGCACCGAGGCGAGCGAATCCTTGCATCCATTTTGTTTACCGACATCGTCGACTCAACGGCAACGGCCCAGCGTCTCGGCGACAGCGGTTGGCTTGACGTGGTGGCAGCGCATAACGAACGCGTCCAGTTCGTTCTAAATCGCCATAGCGGCAGGCTCGTGAAGACTACCGGTGACGGGATCCTCGCCCTCTTCGATGGTGCGGAGCGGGCGGTTCGCGCTGGTGCAGCACTGCACGACGCAGTTGCTGGCCTTCAGATTCAGCTCCGGGCCGGCATCCACACCGGGGAAGTGGAACTCGTCCCCGGCGATGTACGGGGCGTGGCAGTCCATGCCGCTGCCCGCGTGCTGGCCATCGCTGGACCCGGTGAAACCCTGGTCTCGGGCACCACCCGCGACCTGCTTGACGTGCCAGGCCTCGAATTCGACGACCGGGGCAGCCATGTCTTCAAAGGTCTAACCGGAAGGCGACCCGTATTCGCACTTAGGCGCGTCGCGAGCGAGACAGCCGGATTCTCCGATTAGCCAACTCGTCCCTTTGCAGGGTCGCGGTTTTTCACGCAGAGCCGGCGGGGCTCAGGCGTCGAATCGTCGCCGAGCCGTGGCCGCCACTCGCTGATTGGTCGGCTCCGCCGGCTCATCACCGTGACTTGTCGCCTGCCATCCGTTGGTGATGATGAAGCCGACGCCCAGTTTGATATCCGTCCAAGCCGGTCCGTAGGCTCCCACCGGAGGTGTATGGTTCCCGGGCGGGTTGCATGGCGAATGGGCACATAGAGCAGGGAGTTCAAATGGAACGGTCGCGTCGGTGGGTAGCGATGGGTGCCATCGTGGTAGTGACAGTCGCCGGATTCTCGGTCGGGTCGAAGCCTGCCAGGGCGGCGGGTCGGTTCGAGTACCGGCCGGAGCCGGGACGGCCGGTACTCTCGGGTCCGGCCGACCCTAGTTTCCTGCGAGACGGCCAAGGGGTGGTAGCGGCCGCGGGCACCTCGATCGCGGCGGCGCCCGGCCGCTCGGACGATGTCCAGGTGAACGGCGACAACAAGGTGGATTCGTCCGACCAGTTTGGTAACGGCCAGGGCCTACCAGCCAACGAAACGGCCATCGCCATCAACCCCACCAACCCTAAGAACGTGATCGGGGGGGCCAACGACTACGAGCCGGGTGTCGACTCGGTCATGGGCATTTACGCCTCCTTCGACGGCGGCTACACCTGGCCATACAGCCGTCACGCCCGCCAGGTGATCACACCGGACAGGTCCATGCTCGCATCGGGCGACCCGGTGGTCGCCTTCGACGGTGACGGGGTGGCCTACGCCTCTTTCATCGCCTTTGGTCGCAACAATTGCGACTCGTACATCGCAGTCATCCGCTCTCTTGACGAAGGGGTGACGTGGAGCGTTCCCGTCGACTCTGAGTCAGCGGGGACAGGTTTGGTGGTGGGCGACGGTATCGCCGCCCACAACGGCGGCCCCGACGACTGCCAGATCTTCCACGACAAGGAGTGGATGGCGGCCGGGCCGCGCCCGGCAGGGGCCGCCGTGGTTGCCGGCACCGACCCCAGCCACCTGAGTCGCCACCGGCTGTACGTCACCTGGACCCGGTTCGACTTCGGCCCGGCGGGCGACACTTACGTGGAGTCTCCCATCTATCTCACCTACTCGGACGATCAGGGAAGGCACTGGTCCAAGCCCCAGGAGATCTCAGGACGGTCGGCCGACTGCGCGTTCCAGTACGGGGACCTGGACGGCCAGGCATGCGACGAGGACCAGTTCTCGACCGTTGTGGTGGATCCGACGAACGGCACGGTGTACGTCGCCTTCGAAAACTTCAACACCGCCGGTAACAACCAGTACCTGATCGTCAAGTCCGCCAACGGAGGGGCGACATGGAGCCGGCCGGTCAAGATCACCGAGGTTGTGGACATCAACTACCCGGTGTGTGAGGGCAGGTCCACGCTCGACCACATGTGCGCACGGGTGAACGCCGGCGGCAACATCGATTTGGACGCCCGCACCGGCGCGCTCTACCTGGCATGGTCCGATAACCGCAACGGCAGTGCCGAGGACACCAACAACGACGTGTTCGTGGCTCGCTCCTCCGACGGCGGTGCTGTCTGGACGGCTCCGATCCCGGTGACCAGCGGTTCGGTGGACGACCAGTTCTTCCCATGGCTATCCGTCGCCCCCAGCGGAACGGTAGCGGTCGCCTACTTCGATCGGCAGTACACCCCCCCGAAGATGATCGACACCTCCTTGTCGGTTTCGACCAACGAGGGTAACGCCTGGACCACGAGGAGGGTGAGCGAGGTGTCCTGGAATCCGGACCTGGCCTTCCGGCTGGGGGTCTTCATCGGGGACTACAACGGCCTCGACACCAGAAACGGCGCTGCCCTCCCGTTCTGGACCGACGCCCGGTTCGCCGAACCCAACGTCGAAGGCAACAACCCGCCCCATCAGCAATCGGACGTGATGACCGACGTGGAATCGTTGCCATGACACCCCGGCCATAGCCACCAAGGGAACGCAAACGGTCATTCCTTAACAAACGCCTTCTGGAGGCATTGGGTTGGATCTCTGCCGTCACCTGATGACAAGCCGCAGCACCTTCAAGCGCTGGTCGAAGTTGAGGGATCGTTCGGCGAAGCCGCCGATCCGTTAGCGGAGGCGGTTGTTCGCCGCTGGCGCGGCGCGCTGGTCGACGAGGAATCGGCGTCGCCAATCGATGCTGGGCCGTCCGGTGTCGTTATTCGGCTCGGCATGGAAGCCGATAGGCGTATCCATAGTTCGGTCGTCGTCGATGCCCTACCCGGGATGTCCACAGGGCGGGTCGCCGAAGAGGCGAGTCGGAGTGCAACAGGACCCGGCGGGTTCATTTTCGTGGTGTCTGGATGCACCGGATACGTCGGTCAGGCCGTCGCGCCGCCAGTCATGGAAGCGCAGCGAAGTTGGCGGTCGTCGCTCCTTGCCGAGGAGCTCCGCCGTGGCTGACAAGAAATAGACGCGGAGCCGAATGAGTTTTGTTCGGCCGTGTCTCCTCCTGTTACGCATCGGTCGTTGTCAGGGTGCGCGACCGCCACATGGGGCAGTCCTTGTTGCTATTTTGCGCAATGACAGCTGCCGCAAGAAGGGAGACAACGCATGCCGACATATATGGATGTGCACACCATGGATGGGGGGGTATCCGCCGCTGATGTTGCAGGCGCGCATAAGGCTGACTTGGAGACACAGACTAAGTACGGCGTGAACTACAAGTCGTACTGGGTAGATGAAGCCGCTGGGAAGATTTTTTGCCTAGTCGACGCTCCCGACGCTGACACTGCAGCAACAGTCCATCGCGAAGCTCACGGTCTGGTGGCCCAAGAGATCTACGAGGTCTCAGAAGGTTCCTAGGCGTAGGTGCCTGGATGGTCGCTCGCCTTAGAGACTGTAACCCGCCCGCGTCGAGTTGGAGTCGACCTGACCAGAAGGTCATCGCGCCGTTTCCGTACGCGCTCCACCAGACGCTACGCAACAAGGGCTCATCAGGAAACCGCGACCGAGCCCCTTGGGTAGTTAGCGCTTCCCAGGACCCGGCCGGGGCGCTGACGGTCCTAATGAGTTACCCCCCAGGGTCACTCTTGGGCCTCCTGGGGCCGGATGAGGGGGAGGAAACCAGGGTAAAACAGGGGAGAGGCAGGTACAGAGTTTTCCCCGGTCAGAGCCACTTTTTAGACGTTTCCGCCGGTCAGAGACTCGTCGAAGTGCCTTCACACGGCAGAGGCCACTGGTTCGAACCCAGTAGCGCCCACCCGCGGAACCCTCTAACACGGGGAATTCTCAGGTTTTTGGATCGGCTCAGGCTGCGGCCATCGAAGCAGTGGAGTTCCCAAGGTTCTTCCGGCTGATCTGGGCGATCCCCCCTAATCACCTCGTCGTTGCTATAGGCGACAGCGAGCGAAACCGTGACCGTGATTACCGAAACCGAGAGACGGTGTCCGAGGTGACGGGGCCGGGGCGGGGATCGTCGGCGGGCTTTTTGCGACAATTCTGATGTTCGTGTTCCGGCACCGTCGTTGGCTGCCGCTGGCGAAGAGTCGCTCTCGATCCCGCATTAGGGCTCGTCTGAAGCGTTCGTTGTCGGCAGCTTCGCAGGGTGATCGCCCCGGTTCGCTATGTCCGTCTTAACCGGAAGGTATCCGCGGCCAACGCCGGTGATTCCCTCGTCGGTGTGGATCTGCACCTAGCGTCCTCCGCACCGAGACTTGACTTGACTCGGGCCTCACAACATGGACTTGGTGTAGCGGCCGCTTGGGTCAGGCCGGGAGCTCACACGTCCCGGAGCGCGCCGGTCCAGGTCTGGAAGGCTGGATACGTCTCGATCCTCCCGCCCCAGTTCGCCTCGCCGGCCTTGCACACCACCGTGTAGGTGATGTTCATCCAGTTGACGAACCCCTTCCCGGACAAGCCATGCCGCTGGACCGGGCGCCACGTCCCGGTATTGAGGTACATCCGATACCTTTCCTTCGAACCTTCTCCGACCACGCCCACCGCCCGCTGGTCGGCCTGATGCGTGTGGCCGTAGATGGCGTAGAGAATCCCCCCTTTGAGGTCAGGGTTGGCGTCTAGGCGTTGGAAGTCTTCGACTGCCTTGAGGGCGAACTTGTCTTCCTGGGCCTTCTCGGCTCCCTCGATCTGTCGAAGGCTTCGGTCAAACCTCGTGATCTTGATGCTGTCCATGATGAACAACAGCATTTGGAGCACGTCCCCCTCGTCGAAGGGGTTGCGGGCCTGGTCGTGGCGGTCGATCCAATCCGGCACGAATGGGATGTCACCGAACTCGTGGCCAACCCGGCGAACAGCCTCGTTTACCGCTTTCTGGACCGCCTCGTCGTTGCGGTCCGCCTGGTAGTTGAGCCACTCCATGATCGCAATCATGGGTCGGACGTCGAACAGATCCTGGAACCGGCGGTACAGATGATCACGCTGGGGATGGTTCTCCCCGAGCGCGTCCCGCACCGCGCTCGGCATCCTCGAAGCGACTTCGCACGCCAGTAGGTCTCCGATTGGAACCCGGAAGTAGTCCTCCAGTGGAATGGGGGTGTACTCCTGTAGGCGGAACGTCTCGCTTCCTTCGAAGTTGAATGCATCCCACTCCTGGCCATGACGACCCAGGACCCCGTGGTCGAGATCGAGGTATTGATGATCGAACGGGGCATCGCTTGCAGGCATCCCGAAGGCCTCCCGGACCCGTCGGCGAAGCGAGGGGTACATGCTGCACAACCGGTCGTGGTTGCCCGGGATAAAAACGATCTCCGGCTCCGCCGGAAACCCGAACACATCGCCCAGTGATCCGGCCATGAGTTCGAAGCTCTCCTGGTTTTTGGCGATCACCCCCTCGAGGATGTCCAGGGCAGCTGCCTCCGAAGGCGCTGAACCCCACGGTCGCTGCTCGGGCGGAACGTCGAACCATCGCTCGGTTCGGATCAGATCGAAGATGTCCCCGAGGAGCACAATCTTGATGTCTTTCGGCTTGGCCTTGTTGGCGATTTTCGCCAGGTCATCGAAGGCTTCACGGAAGGCGTCGGCTGTGAGGTGGTGAATCCCGGCCGTCCCGTCCATCAGATGTAGGTCGCTTAGCAGGATGAGCATGCGGTCTCCTTGGGGATAGTCCGAGTCACTTTGCCTCCAAATGCTGCACGATCAGTGGGTACACATCACGCGCCGCCTCCCGGCCGATGATTGGGTCCAGATGTCCGTAACCCTCGAGAACGTGCCGTGCATAAAACTCGGACCCGTTGGCGTCGCTCAGCCAGCGCAACGATTGTTCGGTGCCGTCCGGCTCGAACACGATGTTTTCGGCGCCGTGCAGGAAGGTAATCGGGAACGCCAGCCGCCCGACGTTCGGGAGATACGAGTCCGTCCCGTCCGCCATCACCAGATGTTTTCGTCGGGCGATCAGCGCCAGTTGTTCGAACAGGTCGATGTTCCCGACCCCGCATTGCTCCCCGAGCGTCGAGTGGGTGGCATCGTTCAGACGGTCGTGTTCCCATAGGAGCCCGAAGAGGAAGGTGAGTCGATGACAGACTGAACTGTTGCAGTGTTCCTCTTCTTCGATGGGCTGAAGTTGCAACGCCCGGTTCCACAAGCGGTCCAACCAGTCCGGGTGTTTGTCGACTTCGGCTGTCATCGATTCCACGCCCAATCGGTCCAAGACGTTCGGTAGGTAGAGGACGGCCTTCAGGCGGCCCCCCGTCGGCACGATCATGTGGGCGCCTATCTGGGAGGTCACCACCGAGCGGACCCCATCGAGCCCGGCCAAAAGAGCCATGAAGAGCGTGATCGATCCGACGCAATGGGAGACAACCTGAACCGTCCCTGCCCCCGAGAGCTCCTGCACTGTCCGGATGGCCGCTGGCCAATCGAACCGTGCCACTTGGTCGGCGGTGAAGTTCGTGCGAGAGGATGGGAGGTCGATGCTTGCCCGCCAATCGAACAGCCAGACGTCATAGCCGTGGGCGGTCAGGAACTCCACCACGTTTGTCTCGATCGTATCCAGGGAGAAAGTCCGACTCGAGACCGCCATCCCATGTGCCACAACGACTGGGCCTTTCGGACCACCTCGATATCGGGTTAGCCGGAGCTGCACGCCGTCTTCGGTATCGAATGCGTGCACGGTGGGTGCCGGAGCGCGCAAAGGTCGCCGTTTACGCGGCTCGACATCAGGGTCCAGGGCCCGGTCCCGGCCACCCGCGGTCCGGCGGGCGATGCCGCCATAGACTCGAAACAACTCGCCGGCGAACAGGCGCCCGAACCGCGCCTGCGCCTCGAGGCGAAGGGCAAGGCTCGGTGCGCCTTCCACAGTGATTGTGGTGAGCTGGCGGATGAAATCGGGGATGGCGATCCTCAGCACCCCTCGCCCAACCACAGGCCCGTTGTCGTCATCTTCCCGGACGGTGATGAACAGGGTGGTGGTGTCCGCCCACAGGTCGAGGCCGGGGTCGTCGTGGACCGCCTTGAAACCATCGAACCGAAACGTCCGGCCCTCTTCCGACGAGAGCGTCATCTTGTAGCGCATCTCCCGTTCGTTACGGTTGCCGGTGGTCCCGAAGAGTTGGAACACGGCGTCGCTGACTACGAGCGGGGAGGATGACAGAGCGGGGGCGGTGACAGTTCCAGACATCGCGGCATTCCCCGCAGGATCGGCCAGCATCGCCTCCAGGTCCTCGCTCCGAATGGTCAGGAGGAACTCGCAGGTCGAGCCGTCCACTTTGCCCTGCCGATCGGCCGCCTCGAAGTCGTCGGTCATCCGCGTGGAGAGGAAACCGGCCATGCGCTCGGTGAATCGGAGCGTCATCTTGGGTCGGGCCCCTTCGGGGGCATGATTGTTCTCGGCGGCCACAGATGTCATGCTGTAGTCGATGGTCCAACCGCGATCCCGGGCGACCAACGCGGCGGCTCGCTCAGCGAGAGCGGAGATCGTGATCAGGGGATTGACTCCCAACGGCCGGGGGAGTATCGATCCATCCCACACAAACAGGCCGTCGTGCACATCAGATCCTGTGGCGTTCGAGAACGCGCGACCCCGATCGTCGACTACGCCACGCTCGGCGTCTTCGCCCATCACGCAGCCGCCTAGCGGGTGCACGGTCACCAGGTCCCAACCCCGCGAGCGTGACCAGGTCGGGTTACGGACGAACGAACCTCCCAGCGGTTCCACGGCCCGCACCAGGGCCTCGTCTACCCGTGCGAACACCGGCTGCTCTCCTACCGCCGGCCAGGCGATGCGGAGTCGGTCGTCCTCGAGATACATGCGGCCTGCCCCATCGTCGTGGGCCATAACCAGGAACGTTTGTGTGTTATGGATCGAGCCGCGACGCGGTCCCCGAACGATGCTGTCGCGCTCTTGATCGTCCACCGCGTCGTCGGCGGTGACTTGGTCGGGCTCCATGCCCCCGATCCGAGACGCCACCGCCAGCGCTCCGGGCAGGATGTCCGCCAGAAATCCGGGGATCGCTCCTTCTTCGATGACCATTCCAGCCTCCAAGTCATCATGATCACGCAGGTCGATGATGCCGGTGATGGTCGGGCCCACGTCGGGGTCCACGTCCGGTTGCTGCGGACCCCACCCGATCCCGTTGATCGCGTCCCGGCCGCCGTATCCGAACCCGAGGACATCGCCGTTGCCCGTGAAGCCTTCGCCGAGTCGGGGGGAAACGGCCAGGCCAGCCTCCCTCGACCGGAGGAGTATCTCCGTGGAGCCGAGCGCCCCGGCCGCCAGGATCAGCAGGTCGGCCGTGACAAACAGGGTGGGGGCGTCGAAGCGCTCGCGACCGGAGTCGAGGGCCTGATAGTGGACGACCCAGCGTCCCTCTTGCCGTTCGACCGACCGCACGGAAACCTGCGTGAAGATCTCCGCGCCGTGGTTGCGAGCGTCCGGCAGATAGTTCATCAGCAGGGTGTTCTTCGCCCCGTAGTTACATCCCGAGCAGCAGTTTCCGCACCTCGTGCAGGCTTTCTGCTCGACGCCTACGTGGTTGACGCCGTCCCGAAACGTCACGTTGATTGGTGGTCGATAAAAGCGCGCCCCCATTCCCTGCGCCGACCGTTCCAGCGCCTGCAGCTTCTTCAGGATTGGGGCATCCTCAGGGTACGGGGTCGGTCGGAGCATTGCCTCCGCCCTGCTGAAGGCCTCGGCCAACTCACCCTCCACGTCTGCACGGACCGCGGCCGGCCACCGTGGGTCATCAAACACCCGGCGGTCGGGACGGAGGGACACGTTCGCGTTGACCAGCGACGTCCCACCAAGTCCGCAGCCCATGAACACGTTGATGTCCTCGTTGCCACGTAAGTCATAGAGCCCTGTTCGGGATCCCACACGGCGGCCCGGCAAGTCCATCTGGAACTCCCTGGTCGCCTCCCAGTTGGTGTCGGGGTACTCGCCCGGACGGATCTCCCGGCCCCGCTCGAGGACGCACACATCTTGTCCTGCCCGGGACAGCCGTGACGCCGCGATCGAGCCTCCGTACCCCGATCCCACCACCACCACGGTGTAGTGAGGCTTCATCTTTTCGAGGGGGCTGGATAGGCGGTCGGTCAGCACGATTGTGACCTTACTTTCCCAAAACCTAAGGCGATTTTGGTGGCTATACCACCACCCAAACCTTAGGTTCGGTTAGTGGTTGGCCTAAAGGGTGGCCAGGGTGACGTTGCGGAGCGAACGGCCGTAAGCCGCTCGGAGCGCGACTTTGTGCTCCAGCGATTCAATCACCGGGCGGGCGAAGTCGAGTTCGTTCAGCTTGCCCGCGCTGCCCAGACCACCCGGGCTGAACACGTTGACCTCCATGAGCTTCTCTCCCACCACATCGAGGCCGACGAGGAACATCCCGTCCTGGACCAGCTTGGGCTTCACCATCTCGACCAAGGCCAACATCCCGTCAGTCACGACCGCGGCTTTGGCTTCCCCGCCGACATGCATGTTGGAACGCAGGTCGGTTCCGGTAGGTACTCGTCGGAACGCCGCATATCGGCCATTGACCATCAGCGGTTCGCCGTTCATTACAAATAGGCGAACATCGCCCTTAATGGCATCCTTGAGAAACTCCTGAGCAACGACATAACCGTCTCGGATCAAGGTTTCGATCATTTGGTTGACGTTCTGATCCTTCTTTCCCGTCACAAGAAACACGCCCTGGCCGCCAGAACCCTGCAATGGCTTGAGCACAGCCTTGCCGTTGCAGGACTTGATGAACTCCTTGATATCGGAATCGTTGCGGGAGATGAGCGTGTGCGGTCGAATCGCGTCGGGGAAATGTTGGAAGTAGGTCTTGTTCACGGCATCGGCGAGATGGGCCGGATCATTCACGACGATGACGCCGTGGGCCGCCGCCACTTGTCCGAACAGGATTCCCGAGGTCTGTGCCCACGGCCGATCGTTGGCATCTTCGGTGGGGTCGTTCCGAAGCATCAATACGTCGAGCTCGTCGACCACGATTTTCTCGTTGGTTCCCCGCTCTTGGCCCTGAACATCGTCGAGAAACGCCTTTAACGACCGATACGTCTTGGCGGACGGCCCGGCGGCATCGGCCACGATCTTGCCTTGGGAGTCCTGGGCTAATTCACCGACGCCAATCAACCAAACGTCGTGACCGCGGTTACGGGCCGCCATTGCCAGCCGGATAGTGGTGTATTGCGGTAACTCGGTCGCAACTTGGCTCACGACAAAACCAACCTTCATGCGGCTCGGCCTCCGAGGTCGATGACGGCTCTTCCGTTCCTAATTTCCTGCACTCTTTTTTGAGCGTCTACCTCATCCAAGAACCGGGGCTTGAGAGGGCCGCTCGTCAGCACACCTCGGGTCATCAGCTCAGCGACGAGCGGGACGGCTTCGAAGCTGACCTTGCCGAGATAGAGCGACTCGAGATCGAGACCAGCCTGGACATGCTCGAAGAGTCTCACCAAGCCCCGCAGATAGATGGCGTCTTTGGTCGACCCGCCGCCACGGAACGCCCTCATCACGGTCGTGAAAGCTTCCGGTCGCGGGCTGCCTATCGCGACCAGTTCTTCATGGGCTTCACGAAACGATATGCCGCGACTCCGTAAGTGGGCAGCGATCACTCGAAATGCCAACGTGCGCAGGCGCGCAGATGAGAGACCGCTTATGAGATGCTCAGCCAGGACTCCCAGGGCTTCTTGCAACTCGTCGTATCCCGCCAAACCGAACGAGAGCATTTGCAGCGGTTGGGACTGTCCGTTGGCGAAGGTGAGGATGTGAGTCCCCACCTCATGGGCGAGCAAACCCGGTGCATGGGCGGCCGCGATCCGCGTGCCCTTTCCCACATAGAGGTTGCCAGCTTCGACCAGGACTCCTGGTCGAGAATCGCTGAGATGCACCTTGGCCGTCAGTTCCGGATAAACCTCGCGATAGCGGGCAATCTCGGCTCCGGCCGCGACTGCGAACTCTTCGGCACCCATGACCCGGTCCGGGGGAGTTGGGTCTATGGGCTCTCGCAGAATCGCTTCGGCGACAGTCACCGTCTTGTCTTCGACGTGGCCGAAGAGCTCGACAGCCACGAATAACGCCTGGTCGGTGTTGCGATTGCGCAAGAGCTCGAGCCGCAGGCGCAGCTCCTTGACCAACGCCTCGGCCAGATGGGCGACGGTTGCGTCCGCGGGCGCGGTTGGATCGACTTGATCCAACAAGGCAGCGATCGCGTCGAGGTCGGGCAGGTCGCGATACATGAAGACGGGGTCGTCTCCAGCAAAGAACGCCTTACGGGCTTCGGGCACATTGATCGGAGTCATCAAGCTGAGCAGTGGCAATTGCCCGGCGACCTCCGCCAACTGCCGATCGACTTTGAGGTCCTGCTCACTGACCGGCAATGCTTCTCCACGCCTCAGTCACGGGACCGACGGTGGCCAAAAGCGCGTCCCGTAGCTCCTGTTGAGCAGTTGAATCAACCGTTCCTGTCCATTCGTCCATCCAAGTCTTCTTCAGCTCAATTGCGAGCGCACAGGCAACTTTCCCGTAGTGCTCATGGACCCATCCGGCGAGCCGCTGGCCTCGGAACTTCACATTCTCGCGGACGTCGAGGATGTTGTCGCCTTGCCGGTGACGGCTCATCTCTTCGATGAAGGCTCCGGAAACCTTGTTCCAGCCGCCGGGCACAGACCCCGTGCCGACGTTCACCGCCGGATTCTCTGCCTCGGGAGCGGTCGCAAAGTCCGCTCCGCCCCGCCGATGGTTGTAGGAGTGCAGGTCGTAGAGGACGAAACCGCCATGAGCTGCCACGACCTCTTCGAGCAAGCGGGTCAGATCGGCATAGAACTGGTCGTAAAGACGGAGCGACTCGCTTCGGACCTGCGCGGGGAGGTCGCCTCGCCAGAGGTCAAGGCCCCAGGCGTCGTCCGGCTCGCTGTATAGAGCCCTGTCCCGGACCCGGTTGAGGTCAACCTCAAAACGCGAGCGATGGACGACGGCGAACGCCTCGAAAGCGGCGGCAAAGAAATCAGTAAAAGGGTCCTCTTCGCGCAGGCGAGTGTCCGCGTCGAGAAGCATCAACTCCTCTACCTCAGGCCGCAACTCGTGTCCGTTGTGCACAGCGGTGGCAACGATGGGTACCTCGATAGCGCCGAGGGTGAACGTGGCGAACGCCATACAGCATTCTTGCCCGCACGTCCACTCGGGCAAACGGCCGTTAGTCGACTTCGGCTAGGACCGCGTCAAATAGGGGTGGCCAAAACTTCATCGCCCAGTTTTCATCGTCGAAGACACGGCCAGAAAGACCGCACATCGCCACCTGCCGGTCGGGGTCGACCCAAAGGAAGCTGCCGCTGCCACCGAAATGGCCGTAGGTGGCGGGGGAGTTTTGGTTACCGGTCCAATGGGGCGACTTGCCGTCGCGGATCTCAAAACCCAGGCCCCAGTCGCAGGGGTCGTAGCGGCCCAAACCGGGAATAATCCCGGACAAGCCGGGGAAAGCAACGGTGGTGGCAGCGCGCAGACGGGAAGGATTAAGCAAGGTCGGAGCCAGAAGCTCCTCGGCGAACACGGTCATGTCAAGGAGAGAGCCGCTAAGCCCGGCCGACGGCCGCCCCACTATGTCGACATCTATCCCCAGTGGTGCGAGCACTTGCCAGCGGAGATAGTCGTCGAAATCATGGCCGGTGGCTTCGGCCACCTTGTCCCCGAGAAGGTCAAAGCCAGTGTTCGAGTAGATCCGCCGGGCACCGGGCCGGGCGACCGGAGCTTCACCCTCAAATGGGAGCCCCGAGGTGTGGGCGAGGAGGTGGCGGATTGTCGAGCCTGCGGGACCGGCCGGATCGTCAAGGGCAAGCTCTTCGTCTTGGACCGCCATGAGGATCGCAAACGCCGTTAGCAATTTACTCACCGAGGCCCAACGGCCTTTCGTCTCCAACGTTCCGCGGTGGGCAACAGTGCCCTTAGGCCCAACCACTGCCACCCTTGCCTCGGGGACAGGCCAGTCGTCAATTTGGCGAAGGACTTGGTCGATCGACACTAGGAGCGCTGGCGAACCCGAGCCTTCCTGCCACTTCCGAGATGGCGGCTGAGAACGCTCCAGTTCCCATGTTGGGCAAGGGTCTTTTTCATGCTGATCAGCGTGCGAACGAACGCAGGGACCGCGAGCTCGGCTTCCATCGGATTGGGGCGCATCGAGGCCAGAACTTGAGGACTCGGTCTCAGCACCAGCACTTCCGTGTCGGGCCAGCGTCGTTTGATAATCGCGATCTCTTCATCGAGGTACCGGCGCCCGACACGATCAAAAAGCCGCTCATGGGGGAGTGCTCCCCGGCGTTCCTCATCGGCGGCCATCGGAGCGACCACTAAGACCAAGTCGAGTGGTCGATGATTGCCCAACACCAAGTCGGCGTGGGTCCCGGAGGCGACACCGCCATCGACGTAAGCCCTGCCGTGATAGGGAAAGGGCCTGAAGATCAACGGGATCGCGCTCGAGGCGGCGACCGCGTCGGCGATGCCGATCTCAGGGGCCTGCTCGGTCCCGAACGCAGTCCGGCGCCGGCTGGCCGCGTCGAAGGCGACGATCACGGTTGGTTTCGACGGCCACAGCTCCGCTTCGGCCCCGAGCTCGTCGCGTACCCAGTCGGCCAAGCCGTTGCTGTCATAGGGAGCCGGTGACCCCAGGAGGAGGGTCAGCCCCGGCTTGCGCACTCCCGGCAGGATGCCGTGCCGCATCCAGGTGGTCACCTTCACTCCCGGCCGGCGCCGGAAGATGCGCTCCTTGATGCGTTCGGCAACTTGATCGCGATCGTCAGTGGGGAGCACCAACGAGTCGAGGTCGAGCCGATTGTGGCGAATCAAACTGGCCACAAAGGAACCGGAAGAGGTTCCGACGATCACATCGGCGTAATTGCAATTCCAGCCCGTCGCCAGCTCAACCGCCATCAGCGTCGCCATCTCATAGGCGGCCCCGGTGATACCCCCGCCCCCGAGGACCAAGCCAACCGCACTCATCGACCAGCACCGCCCATGCGAGATCGGTCGGAAATCATTGGATGGGAAAGCTTAGGAGAAGGCGCGAAATCCGCCATGTACCGTCAGCCCTATGGACGTTGCCCCGGCATGGCTGCCTCAGCACCGCGAGGCGATCCACGAGTTGATCGAAGCGATCGGGATCACCGAGGGTCATCCGGCCATCGGTGAGCACAAGTATCTCGCCCTCCACCGTCCTCAAGCCGGGATCGCCGGGCTGGGCGGATGGGAGGACGGCCGTCTCGTGGCGTTCGCTCCTCTCGCGGTCGATGGCGCCGGTCGCCACGTCGCAGAGTTGGTGGTGGCCCCAAGCCACCGCCAACCGGAGGCCTACTCGCAAATGCTCGAAGGGGTCTCCGAACTTGCCCGATCGGAAGGTGGCAAGGCGTTGCGATTGTGGATCTTTCATCCCGGCATCGTCGCGTCTGCGATCGCCCTCGGGTTTGCCGAGGAGCGTCAACTGCTTCGGCTGGCGCTGGACTTTCCGGTGCGAGAACAGCCCGACCATCCGGACGGGATCGTCATTCGACCCTTTCGCCTTGGCGAAGACGAAAGCGACTGGATTCGGCTCAACCGCATGGCATTTGCTCGGCATCCCGAGAATGGCACTTGGGGTCCCGAGGAGCTTGCGGAGCGCATGGAGCAGGATTGGTTCTCACCCGAGAACCTGCTGATGGCCTGGAGAGGAAGCGCGCTTGTGGGCTTCAACTGGTTGAAGGCTCTTGACCAACAAGGTGAGATCTACGTGGTCGCGGTCGATCCCGCCATTCAGGGAAGCGGGTTGGGCCGGGCTTTGATACTCGAGGGGCTGCGCCGGTTGGAGGAGCTTGGATGCAAACAGGCTTGTGTGTACGTCGATGCCGACAACCACCGAGCATTACGGCTTTATCGCAGCCTCGGATTCTTTCTTGACAATGTCGATCAGACGTTGCTCAAGACCCTCTAGCCAAACTTACGTCCGCAACTGCGGCACCGGGTGTCGCCTTCCGCGGTTTGGGAGTAGCACCAAGGACAGGGCAGGTCTTCGTCGCTCAAATCCAAAACTGCGTACTCGACGACCCGCTCATCGGTAGCAAGTGAACGACGTTGGCCGCGAGCTAGGACAAAAAGCCCTGATGTGGCGGTGGCCGCCAGCAATGCTTCTAGCAACTGAAACCTCCTCGCTCTCTGGCAAGGGTATGAAAGGCGTCGAGGAGATTGGTGGATTTCGCGCTTAGCGAACGGCGTCGGCCAGCGAATGGATTAGTTCTCGCATCGCGTCGACCGATCTTTGATGGGAAATTGCAATCCAGGGCGCTAGGTCGCCTGGGTACCCTTCCGGTTTCCAGCCAGTTGGAAGAGCCTTTTGGACCTTGAACTTCTGTATCCCGATGGGAAAGTGATCAGCCACCCGGCCGGGGTGACTGGCGCCGACGTGGCCGCCTCGATCGGCCCTCGCCTTGCCGCGGCGGCGGTGGCGGTCGCGCTTGACGACCAATTGCTCGACCTTGGACGCCCGCTCCCGGCGGGCGGTCGGTTTCGAGTCATAACCGCCCAAAGCGACGAAGGACGTCACATCCTCCGGCATTCGGCGGCCCACATCCTGGCCCAGGCGGTGCTGTCGCTTTTTCCGGGAGCCCAGTTTGGGATGGGTCCGGCGATCGAGGACGGTTTCTATTACGACTTCGACATCGGGCGTCCCTTCACTCCCGAGGATCTGGCAGCCATTGAAACGCGCATGCACGAGATCGTCGCAGCCGACCAACCGTTCGAGCGAGTCGAAGTGAGCCAAGCGGAAGCGCGAGCGTTGTTCGCCGATCAAACCTTGAAGCTCGAGATCATCGACTCCGTTGATGCGGCTGAAGTCGGGATCGACCAAGCCGATGGTCCGTGGGGAACGGTGTACCGCAACCTCGAATTTATCGACCTATGCCGGGGGCCCCATGTCCCCGCAACCGGCAAGCTTTTCGCCTTCAAGCTCCTGCGCAGTGCCGGTGCCTATTGGCGAGGCGACGAAAAGCGACAGCAATTGCAAAGGATCTATGGCACCGCCTGGGAGTCGCCGAAGGCGATGGCGGATCATCTTCACCGGCTGGAGGAGGCCGAACGACGCGATCATCGCAAGCTCGGAGCGGAGCTCGACCTTTACTCCTTCCCCCGCGAGCTTGGTCCTGGGCTCGCGGTCTGGCATCCGCGGGGAGGGATGCTGCGGAAGGTAGCCGAGGATCATTCCCGTCGAATGCACGAGCGCTACGGCTTTGAGTTTGTCTACAGCCCCCACCTGGCCCGCGAGCTCCTCTGGGAGATCTCGGGACATCTTGACTACTACGCCGACAACATGTTCCCCCGTCTGGAAGTCGACGAGGACGAGTTTTACCGCGTGAAGCCGATGAACTGTCCATTCCACATCCTGATCTACCGCAGCCGGGCGCGTTCGTACCGCGAGCTGCCCTTGCGCTATTCAGAACTAGGCAGCGTGTATCGCCAAGAGCGGTCTGGGGTATTGCATGGCCTGCTGCGAGTGCGGGGACTAACCCAGGACGATTCGCACACTTTCTGTCGCCCCGATCAATTGGCGGACGAACTGGCCATGCATCTCGAGTTCGTCACCAAATGGCTCAGTGACTTCGGTTTCGCGGAGTTCGAAGCCGACCTTTCCACCCGGCCCGAAAAGTCCGTAGGTCCGATCGACCGCTGGGAGGAAGCGGAAAGGGCGCTCGAAGCGACGCTCAAAAATGTCGGGCTCAGCTATCGGATCGCCGAAGGGGAGGGCGCCTTTTACGGACCGAAGATCGACATCCACGTCCGCGACGCCATTGGCCGTCGCTGGCAGTGCTCGACGATCCAGGTTGACTTCAACAATCCAGAAAGGTTCGGACTCAGCTATGTGAGCACCGAGAACGAGCCGGTCGTGCCCTACATGATCCATTGCGCCAAGGCCGGTTCGCTCGACCGTTTTCTTGCGGTGGTCATCGAACATCATGCCGGCGCGTTCCCCGGGTGGTTGGCGCCGGTCCAAGTCGAGGTTTTGCCGGTCGCCGAGCGACATCTCGACTATGCCGAAACGGTGCGAGATGCGCTCAAGGAGCAAGGTCTCCGCGTGGAGGTCGACTATTCGAACGACACCTTGGGGGAGAAGATCCGGAGGTCGTTGACTCAGAAGCGTCCCTTTTTGGCGGTGGTCGGGGACAAGGATGTCGAAGCCAACACGGTCGGCATGCGCCGTTACGGTGAGGACAAGGATCGGCGAGGAGTCCCGCTCAGCGAGGCAATGTCCGAGATCATCGAGTCATGTCGACCACCGGAGGTTTAGATCGTGGACGGCATTCACATCCCGGCCGAGACAGCGGAGGCCGCCCAGGTCCCCGCGGACCTCGACTCGGCTTCGGTGGGTCCCTATCGGTTCCCTTCCCCTCTTCGTCGGCGTACCGCTGCGTTCATCTATATGGGGCTGGCCGTCGCCCTCGCGGTCGCGTTACGCGATTGGCGTTGGAGCCTGGTTGCGGTTCTCGGGCTCTGGCATCTCCGAGCCGCCTGGCCTCTGAATCTGGGGGCTGACGAAGCGCTGGCGGCGGCAGCCGGGGCCGCACCGTTCCCCATCGGACAGGCGTCGGCGGCGATCATCTTCTCTGGTTGGCGCTCGCGCCCGCTTTGGCATGTGGTGCTCTACGACGCGGCCGAGCCACCGGCCGCCCGCGCTCTGGTCGTGATCGACGGGGTCGACGGGAACCAAATCGGGTCTGTATACACGGAGCAGCTCCCTTTAGATTGACCGCAATGAAATTGGGGCTGGGCGGCCATGGGCGGTGGCTCGCTGTTCTCTTGTCCGGGCTCGCCGCCGGTGTTGCCGTGACCTATTTCGTCCTCCCCAGACGTGTCGTCTCGACCGAGGTCGACGAATCGGTTTGCACCCGGGCGTTTGCCGCGGCTGATGGGATCAACACCTACCTGGCGGATCGGGCGTCACTCGACTCGGGCCCCGTGATCCACCCGCTGGTCGGAATTCCCGAGGAGGACCAAGACGAGGTGTGGGCCAAGTACCTTGAAGAAACGGCCACCTACACCGCCCAGACGGTCGCCGGATTCAACACCAACTTCGCCGCCGAGACCCAATTCCTGGTCGAAAGGTTTTCAGCCGCTGGCTATTGGATAAACGCCGCACATGTCAACGTCGTCAACGAGCTCGCCGCCATCCATTTGGCCCAAGAGCTCGACGCCACCGCCCTCCGCGCCGGCTGCCAGAGGTGATAATCCCCGAAGGGTGATTATCACCATGTTTCTCCCCCCGGAGGGGGGAGAAACGGACTGATTAGCGCTGGGAGATCGGCACGTAGTCGCGTTTGGTCTCGCCGACGTAGACCTGTTGGGGGCGGTAGATCTTCATCTTGGGGTCGGCGTGGAGCTCTTTCCACTGCGCTAGCCAGCCGGGCAGCCGACCGAGCGCGAAGAGGACCGTGAACGTGTCGGTGGGAAAGCCGAGGGCGCGGTAGATGATCCCGGAGTAAAAGTCGACGTTCGGATAGAGCTTGCGCTCGATGAAGTAATCGTCGGAGAGCGCTACCTGCTCCAGCTCTTGGGCGATCTCGAGGAGGGGGTCGTCGATGTGCAGCTTGGCCAGGACGTCCGCGGCAGCCTGTTTGATGATCTTTGCTCGTGGGTCGAAGTTCTTGTAGATGCGATGCCCGAAACCCATGAGCCGGAACGGGTTTTCTTTGTCCTTCGCCCGAGCGACGAACTTGGAGACGTCGCCGCCCTCCTCGGCCATTTCCTCGAGCATCTCCAATACTTCCTGGTTAGCCCCTCCGTGCAACGGGCCGGAAAGGGCATGGATGCCGGCCGACACAGAGCTGAAGATGTTGGCATCGCCCGATCCGACCAGGCGGACTGCCGTCGCCGAGCAGTTCTGTCCGTGGTCGGAGTGGAGAATCAGCAACACATTGAGGGCAGCCGCCACGACCGGATCGTGGTGATATGGCTCGGCGGGAACCGAGAACACCATGTGGAGGAAGTTGGCCGCGTAATCGAGATCGTTGCGGGGGTAGACGTATGGCTGATGCACTTTGTACTTATAGAGCCAGGCGATCATGGTGGGCACCTTGGCGAGCAAGCGCCTGACCGACACCTCGACCGCTTCGGGATCGGCGGGATCGAGAGCATCGGGGTAATAGGTGGCGAGCGCTGACGTCGCCGAGGCCAAGATCTGCATCGGGTGGGCATTGTGCGGGAAAGCCTCGAAGAGCTTTTTCATGTCTTCGCGCAAAAGCGTGTGGCGTGTGATCGCATCCTCGAACTCGGTCAGCAAGGGTTGGCTAGGGAGGACGCCGTTCAACAGGAGATAAGCCACCTCCAAGAACGAAGCCCCCTCGGCCAGTTGCTCGATCGGATAGCCCCGATAACGGAGGATGCCCTTCTCCCCGTCGATGAAGCTCACGCTGCTCTGGCTCTCGGCCGTGTTCCCAAACCCGCGGTCGATGGTGAAAAGCCCCGTTTCGGCGGCGAGTCGCGAGATGTCGAGGCCTCGCTCGGTTTCGCTCCCCTCGACGACGGGCAGCTCTACTTCCTTGTCTTCAAAGCGGAGGATGGCTTCAGCCATTACTCGTCCTTCTGGCTGTTGGCGCTGATCACCTTTTGGGCCTCCTGATGGGGCACTTCCGCGTAGTGGTCGAACCGCACCTCGAACGTGCCCCGGCCGCTCGTCATCGAACGCAACTCGGCGGCATAGTGCTGAATCTCCACCATCGGTACCTCAGCCTCGACCACGCGGCTGCCGCCGTCCGAGTCGACGCCGAGCACCCGGCCACGCCGGCTGTTGACGTCACCCATGATGTCGCCGGTGTGATCGTCGGGCACCCGGATAGTGAGGTGCATGATCGGTTCGAGCAACACCGGCCTCAGGTCGGAGGCTGCGGCCCTAAAGGCCTGAATCCCCGCCATGCGAAACGAAAGCTCATCGGAGTCGACGTTGTGGAACTTCCCGTCGAAGACCTCGGCAACCACGTCGACCACGGGGTACCCGGCAAGGACGCCTCTTTGGAGCGCCTCCTGGATTCCTTTGTTGACCGCGGGTATGAATTGTCGAGGGATCGAGCCGCCCTTGACGGCGTCGACGAACTCATATCCGGAGCCGCGCGGCAGCGGGCTGAACTTGACGTTAGCCACCCCATACTGTCCTCGCCCGCCGGTCTGCTTCTTGTGTTTGCCCTCGGCGTCGGCGATCGAGGTGATCGTTTCCCGGTAAGGCACTTTGGGCACGGTCGTTGCGACTTCAACCCCGAACTTGCGATGGATGCGGGCCAGGGTGACGTCGAGATGGACATCGCCTAAGCCGGCGAGAACGGTCTCGCCCGTCTCGGGTTTGCGATCCACTCGCAGGGTCGGATCCTCGTCGAGGATGCGATGGAGAGCAGTGGAGAGCTTCTCCTCGTCGTGCTGGCTCTTGGGTGAGATCGCCAGCTCGGTGACCGGATTGGGGAACAAAACCGGTTTGAGGATCGTGGCCACCCCCGGTCCATGGATCGTGGCCCCGGCGGTGAGGTTCTCGAGCTTGGCCACTGCTCCGATCTCGCCACACGACACCTCTTTAGTGTCGACATGGTCCTTGCCCATGAGATAGAAAAGGTTATGCATGCGGGCATGCCCGTTACTGCCGTCGGCGGTATGGATTTGCAAGTCGTCGTCAGCTTTAACTGCTCCGGAATAGATCCGAAACAACGAGATTCGACCCACAAACGGATCAGAGATGGTCTTGAAGACGTAGCCCAGGGCGGGACCATCTGGCTCGATCGGAATTGCTTCCCCGGCGGCGATCGGTGGCAACGTCCGTTCGAGCGGATTCGGGGCGAAGTCGGTGAGGAATTCGCAGAGGGTGTCGACGCCGATGCGACGAGCTGCCGATGCCACCAACACCGGGAAGATCTCCCCCTTCAACATACCTTGGTGCACCGTCGTGACGATGGTGGCGGCGTCAGGCAGCTCGCCTTCGAAATACTTCTCCATCAAGGCGTCATCGGTTTCGACGACTGACTCGATCAACGCCTCACGAGTCGAGGCGACGAGGTCTGACACATCGGCCGGAGGGCTTTCGGTCAACGTGCCGGTGCGGTCGTCCGGGCCGTAGAGAAAGGACCGTCCCGAGACCACCCGCACCACCCCTCGCAGTTCGTTCTCCGCGCCGATCGGCACTTGCACGGGAGCGATCCTTTTGCCGAAAGTGTCCCTGAGCTGGGCCAAGACGCGTGTAAACGACGAACGCTCTCGGTCAAGCTTGCTGATGATGACTGCCCGCGGAATCCCCTCTTCCTCAGCGGCCCGCCAGAGGATTTCGGTCTGCACCTCGACGCCGTCAACGCCGGAAACGACAAACAGAGCGAGGTCGGCTGCCCGCAGCGCAGCGCGGGCATCCCCGGAGAAGTCGATGTAACCGGGAGTGTCGATCACCGTGATCTTGTGGTCCTGCCAGGTAACGCTTGCCACTGAAAGGCTGAGCGAGATCTTCCGCTCCTGTTCCTCGGGTTCGAAATCGAGCATCGAGGTGCCGGCCTCGATCGATCCCTGTCGAGTGGTGGCGCCGGTGACATAGAGCAGTGCCTCGGCCAGCGATGTCTTACCGCTGCCGCCGTGGCCGACCAAAGCCACGTTGCGGATCCTCTCGGGGACCATTTGACCTCCTAATGCAATCTGTCGCGGAGCTTAGACATGAGTACTTGCAAGGTTCTTGGGCACATCCATGCCCACTACATTGCCCGCCGGTGATCGATCTTCGGGTGCGGCCTCATCTCCAATGGTTCTTGCAACCGATCGGCCGGGGTCTGAATCGGCTCGGAGTCTCCCCCCTGGTGCTGACGCTGCTTGGGCTCGCGGTGACGATCACCGGTGCCTTCCTGATCGGAATGGGTCGGATCATCGGCGGCGCGACCGTGGCCCTCATAGGTTCGATCCTCGACGGGCTCGACGGTTCGGTTGCCAGGGCCGCCGGTACCGAATCGCCGCGAGGAGCTTTGCTCGACGCGATGGCCGATCGGATCGGCGAGGTGGCGGTCCTTGGCGGGCTGGCGGCAGCGGTGGCCAACGATCGCCGACTGGTTCTTTTGACCATCGCGGCGCTCGGCGGGTCACTCCTTGTTCCCTACCTGCGGGCCAAAGCAGAGGCCGAGGGTCTTGACGGTCGGGGAGGAATGATGGGCCGGGCCGAGCGGGTGATCCTCTTCACCGTTGGACTGCTCGTCGGGCTGATCGAGCCAATGCTATGGGTTTTGGTCATCGCAACCTGGGCCACAGTCATCTGGCGATTTCTTCTCACCTACAACAACCTCCGGTGAGAGACGCCCTCGTCTACTACTTGCTGCGAATAGTGGTGGGGGTTGCTCGTTTGCTGCCGCTTCCGACGGCCAGGAAACTCGGTGACGTTGGTGGCAGGTTGTGGGGGCGATTCGCCGGCGAACGCCGACGTATGGCTCGCCGTCACATGGCCCGTGTCCTCGGCGGGAAAGTCGACCTCGAAGAAGTGACCAACGAGGTGTTCGGGTCATATGGGCGCTACTGGGCGGAGACGCTGTGGGTGGGCCCGGAGCGGGTTGCGGAGATCTACTCGCAAGTCGAGATCATCGGCTTGGAGCACATGATTAATGCGCGTGACACCGGAATGATTTTGGTGCTTCCCCACCTCGGCAACTGGGAGGCCGCGGCGGTGGCGGGGCCGCGATCCGGAATCGAGATCGCGGCGGTGGCGGAACAGCTACCGAATCGGCGGCTGACCGAGTGGTTCGTCACGATGCGATCCGCGTTTGGAATAACGGTCATTCCCCACGGTCGGGGTTCTCCTCGAGCCATCGAGCAGGCGCTCGCCCGCAAGGCGGCGGTGGCTTTGCTCGCGGATCGCGATTTGGGCAGGCGCGGGGTCGAGGTCGAGTTCTTTGGCGAACGCACCACCCTCCCCGGAGGCCCGGCCACGCTCGCCCGACGAGCCGGGGTTCCAGTTGTTCTGGCCGGCACTTACTTCACCCCCGGCGGCTATCGCGTCGTCCTCGAACCGGTGTCGATGGACGGCGCCGCCGGAATCACCGAGATGACCCAAAGGATCGCTCAGGCGATGGAGCAGTGCATCAGGCAAGCTCCCGAACAGTGGCATTTGCTTCAGCCCAACTGGCCGTCTGATCTCGAGGCTTCGTGAGAGTCGGGCTCATCTGTCCCTATGACCTCAGCCGTTTCGGCGGAGTCCAAAACCAGGTCCACGCGCTCAACCGATTGTTGGGTGAGCACGGGGACGGGTCAGTGATGATCGGACCGGGAGCCGTAGATGGCGTTGATCTAGGTGGAAGTATCGCAGTAAAGGCGAATCGCTCGATAGTGCCGTTGCGCCTTGATCCAAGGGTGCGGGCCAAGATCATCGAAGCCATCGCCGATGTCGATGTGGTCCATTTGCACGAGCCCATGATTCCAGCGGTCGGCTGGGCTGCGATCGGAGTGGCCAAACCGCTGGTTGCCACCTTCCATGCCGACAAACCGAAGTGGGCGAGCTGGCTCTACCGAGTCGTGCCAGACCGGCTTTGGCGTCGGCGGGTTTTGACCGCGGTGAGTGCGGTAGCGGCAGACCTCCCCTGGCCGGCAGTTCGAATCATCCCCAACGGAATTCAGACCTCGTCCTTTCGAAGTGGCGGGCAGCGCCATCGTCAGCGCGTGGTCTTCGTGGGCCGGGACGATCGAAGGAAGGGCTTGGACGTGTTGGTCCAAGCCTGGGCCGAGGTTCACGAGGCACATCCCTCAGCCGAGCTGGTCGTGATCGGCGCCGAGGGCATTGATCGCGAACACGTGCGATATGTCGGCAGAGTCACCGACGCTGAAAAGTCCACTTGGCTGCAATCCGCCGCCGTTCTCGCCGCCCCCAACCTCGGTGGCGAAAGCTTCGGCATGAACGTCGCCGAGGGCATGGCCGCGGGCTGCGCGGTGGTCGCCACTGATCTTCCCGCCTTCCGGGAGCTGACCGGGGGAACCGCCCGGCTCACGCCCGTCGCCGCGGCTCGACCACTTGCCTCCGCCCTGATCGACCTGTTGACCAGTGGAACCGCGGCCGATGCGATGGGAAAAAGAGCCCGCGAGCGGATAAAGCGCTTTGACTGGTCGGCGGTCTTTCCACGCTATCGGGCCGCCTACGACGACGCCATCGACCTGTTCAACTCCCATCGTTAGAGCGGGCCGGTAGCATTAGCGCTCGCCCAAACAACCTAGGAGATGTGACGTGGAGAAGGGCACCAGCAGAGTCAAGCGAGGCCTGGCAGAAATGCTTAAAGGCGGAGTGATCATGGATGTAGTCACTGCCGATCAGGCCAAGATTGCTGAAGAAGCTGGCGCGGTAGCAGTCATGGCGCTGGAACGAGTTCCGTCCGATATTCGCAAAATGGGGGGGGTAGCTCGGATGGCCGATCCCACCAAAATCGACGAGATCCAAGCGGAAGTGAGCATTCCGGTCATGGCCAAATGCCGGATCGGTCATTTCACCGAAGCCCGCGTCCTCCAGGCCCTCAACGTCGACTACATCGACGAGTCAGAGGTGCTCACCCCCGCCGACGTCGAGCATCACATCAACAAATGGGACTTCACGACGCCCTTTGTTTGCGGGGCCCGCAACCTTGGGGAAGCGCTGCGTCGGATCGGTGAGGGGGCGGCGATGATCCGCACCAAGGGCGAAGCCGGGACCGGCAACGTGGTCGAGGCCGTCACCCACATGCGGACAGTCACCAACGAATTGCGTCGCCTTACTCAGTTGGGGCCAGAGCAACTCATGTCGGCAGCCCGAGATCTCGGCGCGCCATACGACCTGGTGAGAGAGGTTCACGAGACCGGGAAACTGCCGGTCGTCAACTTCGCGGCCGGGGGGATCGCCACGCCGGCGGACGCGGCTTTGATGATGGCACTCGGAGTGGACGGGGTATTTGTCGGCTCCGGCATCTTCAAGAGCTCCGACCCACCGGCCTATGCCAGAGCGATCGTCGAGGCCACCACTTTCTGGGCCGACCCCGAGGTGGTAGCGAAGGTATCGCGCGGTCTCGGCGAGGCGATGCCCGGTCTCGAAATCGACAAGATTCCGGCCAACGAGAAGCTGGCGGAGCGGGGCTGGTGAGCCCATGTCGAGGGACCAAGGTCCCAGGGTCGGAGTCCTAGCTCTTCAAGGCGACTTCCGCGAGCACGGAGTCACACTCAAAGCGATCGGGGCGCAGCCGATCTTCGTCCGCACCCCTGTCGAGCTCGATCTGGTGGAAGCGCTGATCATCCCTGGTGGGGAATCGACCACGATCGGCAAACTGGCTACCCGTTTCGGTCTCATCGATCCGTTGATCGAGCGAATCGAAGCCGGTATGCCCACGTGGGGGACTTGTGCCGGAATGATCCTTCTAGCCAAGGAGGTAGTTGGTCCGGAGCAGCCGCTACTCAGATGTCTCGACATCGTGGTGGAACGAAATGCCTTCGGCCGCCAGAACGACTCCTTTGAAACCGATCTCGACATCGAGGGGCTTGATGAGCCGTTCCGCGCCGTTTTCATCCGCGCCCCATGGGTGGTGAAGGTCGGCGACGGAGTTGAAGTGCTGGCGACCGTCGACGGCCATCCAGTGATGGTGGAGGATCGTCATTTGATGGCGACCTCCTTCCACCCCGAGCTGACCGGCGACTCGCGCTTGCATCAACGCCTGGTTGACCTAGTTGAATAGCTGCCGATGTCCGGGCATTCCAAATGGGCGACGATCAAGCGCAAGAAGGCCGCCAACGACGCGCGCCGCGGGAAGCTTTTTGCCAAGCTGATCAGGGCAATCGAGATCGCCGCCCGCAGCGGCGGTGGCGACATCGAAGGGAACGCGACGCTTGCGGCGGCAGTGGCCAAAGCCCGCGCCAGTGCCGTGCCGATGGACAACATTGAACGGGCGATCGCCCGGGCCACTGGCAGCTCGGATACGACGAACTACGAGGAAATCTGGTACGAGGGCTACGCCTCCGGGGGTGTCGCCCTCATGGTCCAGGTGCTGACCGACAACCGCAACCGGGCTGCCTCCGATGTCCGCGCGGCGTTTACCCGCAACAACGGCAACCTCGGCGAGCCCGGTTCAGTTGCGTACATGTTCGATCGCAAGGGCTTTATCGAGGTCACCGGCACCGAGGACGAGGTCTTACTACCCGCCCTCGACGCCGGGGCGGAGGACGTGCGGCCGGCGGAAGAAGTCGTTGAGATCATCACCGGTCCCACGGAGCTCACCGCGGTGCAGCGAGCATTGGAAGCGGCCGGGCTTGAGGTGACGGCAGCCGAGCTAACCCAAGAGCCCCGTACGACGGTTGCCGTCGACGGCCCCACCGCCACGAAGGTCATGCGCCTCGTCGACGCCCTTGAAGACCTCGACGATGTCCAGGCCGTCTACGGCAACTACGAAATTCCCGACGACGTCCTCGCCTCACTGGCCGAGTAGGACCGGATCAGTGTTTAGCGACCAAATCGGCCCCCGAGAGGAGTCGATTCGGTAGCGAAACAGGGTTCGCGCATTCGTGAAGCTATTGTTGCGTACACATGTTCGTTCTTGGGATCGACCCCGGGTTGACCACCACCGGGTACGGGTTCGTCCGCCGTCGCCGTGACCTGGAGGCGATCGCGGCGGGAGTGATACGAACCCATCCCGACAGCCCGCTCACTACCCGTCTGCTCGAAATCCATCGGCGACTGGCCGAGCTCATCGTCGAGCACCGGCCGGACGCGATCGCCCTTGAGCAGGTGTTCACCAATCGCAACCTGCAGACCGCGATTGCCGTGGGCCGAGCAGCGGGTGTAGCCATTTTGGCCGCGGCGCAACATGAGTTAGAGGTTTTTGAATACCCTCCCACGGTGATCAAAGCGGCGGTGACTGGCGACGGGGCGGCCGACAAGCGCATGGTGGCAACAATGGTCGGCCGGCGGCTGGGAGTTGCGCCCCCCTCCCCAGCCGACGCCGCTGACGCGCTCGCGGTGGCGATCTGTCATCTGCAATCGTTGCGCGTCGTCGGAGCCAAGCAATGATCGGTCGCTTGCGCGGCACTCTCGTCGCTCGCTCGGAGCAGTCGGTCACTCTCGATGTCGCCGGTGTCGGCTACGAGGTCCTGACCAGCCCACGCACCCAGGGACTGTTGCCCGGCATCGGCGAGGACCTGGTAATCCACACCCATCTCAACGTGCGCGAAGACTCGCTGACCCTGTATGGCTTCGTGTCGGAAGGGGAGCGCAACCTGTTTCGAGTCTTGATCACTGCCTCGGGCGTGGGGCCCAAGGTTGGACTCGCCATCCTCGGTGCGTTGAGCGTCACCGAAATCCGGCGAGCAGTTGCCACCGAAGACGTCGACGCTTTGACGGTTGTTCCTGGAGTGGGTAGACGATTAGCGCAAAAGATGGTCTTGGAGCTGAAGCCGAAACTCGATGAGCAGGAGGCCGAAGTCATTGGCGGTTCCGGCACAGCGGCTCAACTCCGTCAGGCGCTCGAGGGGCTCGGTTACACGCCGGCGGAGGTTCGAGAAGCGGCGGCTGCCGCCGACACTGAGATGCCGATGGCCGAACAAATTCGCGCCGCGTTGCAATTGCTGGGGCGGCGATGAGAGAGGACTCAATCCTCAATCCGACCTTGGACGAACATGACCTGCATCTGCGGCCTCGGCGTCTGGCGGAGTTCGTGGGCCAGCAGGCGGTCAAGGAACGCCTGGAGATCGCGATTGAAGCGGCTCGTACCCAAGACAGGCCACTTGATCATGTTCTCCTCTCTGGTCCTCCCGGGCTTGGCAAGACAACTCTCGCCAGCATCATTGCCGCCGAGTCCGACGCCGGGATCCGGATCACCTCAGGCGCCGCCCTAGAGCGGCCGGGCGATCTCGCGGCAATTCTTTCCAACCTCGAGGAGGGGTCGGTGTTCTTCATCGACGAGATCCATCGGCTCCCCCGGGCCGTCGAGGAGATTCTTTATCCGGCGATGGAGGACTACCAGCTAGACATCGTGCTCGGCAAAGGCCCTGCGGCGCAATCGATCCGTCTCGACCTGCCCCACTTCACCCTTGTGGGTGCCACGACTCGCAAGGGCAAGGTGACCGCGCCGCTGAGGGATCGGTTTGGTCTCGAAGATCGACTCGACTATTACACCGATGAGGAACTGGGCACGATCGTGACGCGTTCGGCTCGGATTCTTGATGTGCACATCGAGGCGGAGGCAGCCAAGGTCATTGCTTCTCGAAGTCGGGGGACACCTCGCATTGCAAATCGGCTGCTCGCCCGGGTTCGGGACTTCGCCGTAGCGCGAGCTGCCGGCTTGGTCGATGTCGAAACCACCGATCGCGCTCTTCGCGTTTATGAGGTCGATGAGTTGGGACTCGACAAGGTTGATCGTTCAATTCTCGAGTCCATCGTGCACAAGTTTGGCGGGGGACCTGTGGGTTTGACGACGCTTGCCATTGCGGTGGGTGAAGAACCGGAGACGGTGGAAGATGCATATGAGCCGTTCCTCCTTCAAATCGGGCTGTTGCAACGGACTGCGCGCGGGCGGATGGCCACGGATCTGGCTTACCGCCACCTCGGGGTCGAGAACCCCGGCCACCCGCGTCTCCTCTGAGTGCTGACGTCGGAGTTCGACTATTCCCTGCCGGCCGATCGCATCGCGCAGGTCCCGATCGAGCCTCGCGATTCAGCGCGACTGCTCGACACGAGGGACCTGACCGACCATCGCTTCCGCGATTTGCCAGAACTGCTCGAGCCTGGCGATCTGGTGGTGGTCAACCGGACTCGGGTCCGTGCTGCTCGGCTAATTGGCCGGAAACTCATGAGCGGAGGGCGGGTCGAAGCGCTTCTGCTCGGCCGAGTTACTGGAACACTTTGGCGTGCGATTCTGAAACCCGCTCGCCGCCTGCGTCCCGGAGAAGAGATCGCCTTCGGCGCTATTTCGGCCACCATCGTCGAGGGGCCCGTCGACGGCGTGGCGGTCCTGGACTTGTGGAGCGCGGACGACGTAGAGACGGCGATCACCGCCGCCGGGCAGGTGCCGCTCCCGCCCTATATCAAGACAGAACTCGCCGATTCCGAGCGCTATCAGACGATCTTCGCCAAGGAAGTTGGCTCGGCAGCGGCGCCCACGGCGGCATTGCATTTCACCGAGGACGTGGTCGGTCGGCTACAAGAACGTGGCATCGATCTCGTAGAAATCGAACTCAGGATCGGGCTCGACACCTTCCGCCCGATCTCGAGCCCGACCATCGAGCAACATCAAATCCACTCAGAAGAGTTTTTCGTCCCCGACTCCACCCAGGCCAAGATCGACGCGTGCCAGGGCCGGGTCGTCGCCGTCGGAACCACCGTGGTTCGAGCGCTGGAAAGCCAAAGCGACGGCGGCAGCACTGATCTCTTCATCACCCCCGGCTTTCGATTTCGGGTGGTCGACCTCCTGGTGACCAATTTTCACCTGCCCCGCACAACGCTTCTGGTGCTTCTCGTCGCATTCATGGGAGACGGTTGGCGCAATGCCTATGAGGTCGCCCTCAATCGGGGCTATCGGTTCGCCTCTTTCGGAGACGCCATGCTCGCCGAGTTGCAAGCAGACCACGCATAAATCGAACCAAACCCAGCTCAACCACCGCACGATCCTTCAAGAAAGGCGAAGTTTCGTGCGAGCTGGAACGCAAACCTTCAACTGCACGCTGAGGTCGCCGGGACTCTTTGGGCGTAAAGGTGAGGCTTTTTGAGGTTGGTTAGCTGGTGTCGGGTGGGGAGTGGTTGGGCCAGAGGAGTTTGCGGCGGTGGGTGGGCGAGTCGGGTCGATGATCATCCCCTGGTGGTGGATGGCGACATGATGGTGATACCAACACAGGCTGATCAGGTTGTCGGGATGATGGTCGCCGCCATGTTGCTGTTCATGGATGTGGTGAGGGTTGGACCCGGTAACGGCTCGTGCAGCCCTCGATCGAACAGGAGCCCTGGTCCCGCCACTTCACATAGCGGCGGACCGCCGGAGGGATGGTGTCGCCGAGGTCGGAATAGGAGAGGGGGTGGGTT
>JACCTH010000014.1 GCA_013812505.1 Acidimicrobiia bacterium
CGCCGAGAACTCGGCCAGCATCAGGTGAGGCCAGGTGTTCACCTTGTCGGTGGGCTCGGTCTTGACCTGCTGGATCGCCCGCGCTTTGACCACGGTGAGGAGCCGCTGAGTCCGTACTCCTTCGGGGGTGCCGGTGGCGGGAACGACCGGACGGGTCGAGACCAGCGACGCGCGCCGACCGTTTCCGTTGGGCGGGGCGCCATTGGGCGGGGCTTCGGTTGCGGGCGTCTCAGCTTCTGGCGCTTCAGGCGCAGGCGCCTCAGCCGGAGGCACTGGGGTATCTACCGACGCAGCTGCCCCGACCGAGACCAACTCCTTTTCCGGCACTGCTTCAGTTTCTCCCCCCGAAGGGGGGAGAGCCGGCGCAGCCGGGAGGGGGGCGTTTTCTCCTTCGGACTCTGGCTGATCCCTGACATCCACCTCAGGTGCCGCTACCTCGGGCGCCGCTAGCTCAGGAACCTCGGTCTCGGCCCCGGCGGAAAGAGACTCGGGCTCCTCGGTCGCGACCTGCTCCTCCGCTTCCGCCGGCGCCTCGTCCGCAACTGGCGGCGCCTCGGCTGGAGTCTCGGCCATCGGCGGGGTAGGCGGTGCCTCACCCTTCATCTCGGCGAGCACCTGCTCGACGGGCAACCCAAGTGCCTTGGCCTTGGCTTCGGCTGATCTACGCAAGAGGCTTTCGGGGATTTCTGCCATATGAACTCCTAGAGCGGCCCGGAGATGCCGCCGTCTTTACGAACTCGCCAGAAATGAACCGCCATGAAGATGACAATCACGAAGGGGAAGAAGAGCACGTGCAACACGTAGAAGCGCAGCAGCGTCGCCGCGGACACCTCGGCGCCGGCCAATAGCAAGAACTTGACCTGGTCGCCCATCACCGGCACAAAGCCAGCCATGTTGGTGCCGACCGTGACAGCCCACAGTGCGAGTTGGTCCCACGGGAGCAGATAGCCCGAGAAGGAGAGCAACAGCGTGAGCAGGAGCAGGATCACCCCGACCACCCAGTTGAACTCGCGGGGCGGCTTGTAGGCGCCGTGATAGAAGACGCGGCTCATATGGAGAAAGACTGTCAGGACCATGAAGTGGGCGCCCCAGCGATGCATGTTGCGGGTCAGCGAGCCAAACGCCACCGAGGTCGACAGCGCCGCCGTGTCCGAGTAGGCGAGCTCGCCGGTGGGGGTGTAATAAAACATGAGGAAGATTCCGGTGATCGTGAGGAGGATGAACAGAAAGAAGGAAAGGCCGCCCAAGCACAGCGTGTACGAGAGGCGGACGCCATGCCTTTTCACCTTTACCGGATGGAGGTGATAGAGCACGTTGTTCATCACCACGTAGGAGCGGTTGCGAGGGGTGTCCGTATAGCCCTTCTTGAAGGGCGAGCCGGGGCGGAGGATCGACTCGGCGAGCTGGCTGCTCGCCAGCTTCTCGTTCATCGCCTGGATTCTCTGTTTGATCTTCTCGCGCATAACCGTTACCAACGCATCCCGTAGGCATACCCGTTCTTGAAATCGCGCTGACCCGTGTCGACCTCCCACGGGGTGCGATTCATCCCCAATTGCTCGGCCTGTTGAGCCAGCGACCCATCGAACTTACCCAGTGAGATTACGTTCGTTGGGCAGCGATCGATACAGAGTGCGCACCGCGTGCACTCATCCTCATCGACGATGAAGAAACCGTAATTGGTGCCGTCGGTTGCCGGGTGCTCCACATTGACCGCTTCGTCGATGGCGTCGAGCGACAGATAGTGGATACATTTCCAAGGGCAGATGTCGACACACCCTTCGCAGAGGATGCATTCGGCCTGATCGATGTGGAGAAACTGCTTGGGCCGGAGCTTGTCCTTGAAATAGTCTTCATCGACCAGGGCCAATTGGTAGTCGTCTCTGATCGGGGGGGTCTCGTCGACTACTCCGCGGGGCACTATTCGCTGCCTCTCACCAAGGGGCGGCCGTAGGGCGAGATTTGGGCCGGTTTCGCCTCGGCTTTGCGCGGCTTGCCGAAGGACTGGATCTGATAGGCGAAGACAATCGCGGCACCCAGAATGGTCACGTGATAGCCGCCGGAGATGATGTCTTTCAGAGCGGCGAAGCTGATCGCCACATCATTGCCCAACACGAGCCACGACGGGATCGTGACGAAGACCTTCTGTGGCGACCAGTCAAGGTCGGTCTGGCTGAGGCTGAGCCACTCCGAGGGCACGATGCCAAAGATCAGCACGAGCTCGATCCAGGCGAGGAGTGCGGTAAACGCGGCAAGCGCCCAGGTCATCCTGCGCTTGATGACGAAGGCCATAGCCGCTCCGAGCAGCATCATCTGGGACGCCGCAAACGCAGCTAGATATCCGAGTGCCTTCCAGTACCAGCCCCGCGGCACCCAGTTGAAGTAATCAACGACCACTGGAACGGTTTGTCCATCGATCACTGTGGTCACGGCAAAGCTCGAGTAATGGATCCACCAGACGGCCACGACAAGGAGAAACGACCCGGCAACCAAGAGCAGCCAACCGAATCGAATCCTGCGTTCGTCGCTTAGCTCAGCCAGTCGGTGCATTTAGGAGTTTTCTACCATATCGGCGGGAGTGTCACGAACCGCCGACCATCGCCCCCTCCGGGTGTTGTTCGGGCACGGCCGGACGCGCCTTGGTGCCAGAATCCTCCCGACTAGGAGCCGAACTGGAACCCACTGCTACAGCCGATCATCTGACAGAGGCGCGTGCCGCCCTACGTCGTCATGAGTGGGCAGAATCGCTTGACCAGTTCCTCGAAGCCGATCGTGGGGGTGACTTCGGAGGCGACGATCTGGTGGCGATGGCGGAGGCAGCGTGGTTCGCTGGTCAAGCTGACCTGTCACTGCAAATGAAGGAACGGGCGTACAAGGCCTACCAAGGGACGGGAAACCGCATCGTGGCCGCCGTTCTCGCCTTGGAGTTGTTCGACCTTTACACCTATAGAGGCAAGCCTTCGATTTCCGCCGCCTGGATGCGGCGAGGGGCGAAGCTGCTCGAAGGACAGCCGGAAAGCAATGCCCATGGCTATCTGGCAGTGTCAAAGGCGTTCGGTGCCCGCGCTGCGGGCGACATCGAAGAAGCAATGCGCCTTGCGGAGCTCGCAGTGGAGATCGGCAATAGGAGCGGCGATTCTGATCTTGTAGCGCACGCCATGACTGTCTTGGGGTCCTTCCGAGTCGCCGTTGGCGATGTGACGGGAGGATTCGAGCTGCTCGAGGAAGCTGCCGTCGCAGCCGTCAATGGCGAGCTCTCCACGTTCATCACGGGCACCACCACTTGCACGATGATCGCCGCCTGTCGCGATCTCAGCGACTATCAGCGCGCCCAGGAATGGACCGAGGCGGCGGAGAAGTGGTGTGAGCGCGAGTCCGTTGGCGGTTTCCCTGGAGTCTGCCGGGTGCATCGGGCCGAAATCGTTGCGCTAACGGGAGCTTGGGAGAAAGCTGAAGACGAGCTCCGCCGGGCGACATCGGAACTCCATGCCTTCGGAGCCGGGCCGCCCATGGGTGACGGCTTCTATGCGATCGCGCAGATCCGGCTGCGTAAGGGCGACCTCGAAGGCGCCGAGGAGGCGCTCCGTCAAGCGCATGGGCTCGGACGCAATCCGCAACCAACACTTGCCCTCATTCGGCTCGCCCAGGGCAAGGCCCGAGCAGCCCTCGCTGGGCTTAGTTCCTCGCTTGGCGAGCACGGATGGGACAAGGGCTCTCGTGTGAGGCTCCTCCCTGCCTACGTGGAAATTGCAGTTGCGGCCGACGAACTGGTCACGGCGCGTCAAGCAGCTGAAGAACTCGGCGAGTTGACGGCCATCTATCAATTGCCGGCCATGGCTGCCAGCAAAGCCGAGGCCTGGGGACGACTGCTTCTGGCCGAGGGTGATGCCGCGGGCGCCTCTCGGGAGCTCCGAGCTGCGATTCGAATTTGGCGGGAGCTCGGCGCACCCTACGAAGTTGCCAGAGCGCGGAATGTGTTGGCCTCGGCTCTCCGCGGCCTTCACGACGACGACGCGGCTGATATTGAGATTGAATCGGCCCACAACGAATTCGTCCGGCTCGGCGCCCGCCTCGACATCGCCGCCACCGAGCGGGAAATACGCTTGGCGAATCAGCGTAAGTCCGGCCCTTCGCGCGTCCGCAAAACATTCGTATTCACCGACATCGTCGGATCCACCAGCCTTGCCGAGGCGCTCGGCAACGAAGCTTGGACGGGTCCTGTTGCATTGGCACGATGAAGCGTTGCGAGGCCAGTTCAACCGATTTCAGGGACAGACGGTCAATTCCACGGGCGACGGCTTCTTTGTCGCCTTCGACACCTCAGAACAGGCGCTTGCCTGTGCGGTGGCCATCCAACGTGAGCTAGCCGAGCACCGTCGGGCGACCGGTTTTGCCACCATGGTGCGGATCGGGGTTCATACCGCCGACGCCAACCGGCATGGCGATGACTACTCGGGAGTTGGTGTCCACGTCGCAGCAAGGGTGGCCGCGCTTGCCGGAGGCGGCGAGATCATCACCACCGTTGAGACGTTGGACGGAGCCCGCGACTTTTCGTTCTCCGAACCGAGAGAAGAAATGGTGAAAGGAGTTGCCGACCCGATCAAGGTCGCGTCGATCACTTGGGACTGACCACACGCAATGTCGCCGGGTTGGCAGGCCATGGTTCAAGGCGAAACCTCTAGGCTCCCAAAAAGGCGGTGATCCTATGGAACTGATGGCAGGAATCCGATCGCAGACGGTGGAGACCGATCGGTTGCGGATGCACTATTTGGAATCCGGGCCTGGCGGCGGCGAGCCGGTGGTCATGATCCACGGCAACCTCGCCACCGGGCGGTTCTTCGAGCACGTGATGGCGATGGCACCCGAGCGATACCGGATGCTCGCTCTCGACATGAGGGGTTTCGGCGACACCGAGGCCAAGGGCATCGACGCTACCCGCGGGCTGCGGGACTGGGCAGACGATGCCTACTCGTTGGTGCGAGCACTCGGCATCGAGATGCCGGTCCATCTCCTGGGATGGTCCACCGGGGGCGCCGCCGTCGCCAACTACGCGATGGACCGCCCGAAGGAGGTGGCATCGATCACGTTGATCGACCCGGTATCGCCATACGGGTTCGGTGGTACCACCGATGTGCAAGGCACCCCGGCAACCCCCGACTTCGCGGGAACTGGAGGAGCCGGCGTCGTACCCGAGTTTGTCGAGCGGCTCGGGGCCAGGGACCGCAGCGACCAATCGCCTCTCTCTCCCCGGAACGTCATCAATTCCTCTTACTGGTCAGCCGACCACCGCGAGTCGCCGGAACGGGAGGAAGTGCTGCTTGAGGAGGTGTTCAAATCCCAGATCGGGGACGATTTCTACCCGGGCGATTTCACCTCGTCGGACAACTGGCCCGGCTTCGCGCCCGGAACCCGCGGCATCCTCAACGCGCTTTCGGGGAAGTACTGCAATTGGTCGGGGATCACTGAGATCGAACCCAAGCCTCCGATTCTCTGGACCCACGGTGCCTCCGACATCGTTGTGGCCGACGCCTCGGCCTGGGACATGGCCAACCTCGGCAAGCTCGGAGTGGTTCCCGGCTGGCCCGGCGAGGAGGTCTCGCCGCCGCAACCAATGGTCGGCCAGATTCGGGCCGTGCTCGACGTGTACGCCTCGAAAGGGGGAGTCGTCGAAAGCCACATGCTTTCCGGTTCTGCCCACGGTCCCCACTTCGATCAAGCCGACAAATGGAATGACCTGTTCTTCGGGTTTTTGAATCGCGCTGGATAACGCCCCACCGCAGCTGCAGCTAGAAACGACGGCGTTGCGCGAAGCCTCTAGGCTCCCCGGCGGATCGACCGGGAACAAACACTGACGACCACCGCCGCCAATCAAACGACTGCCCGGGACAACGGTGTGCGAGCGTTGTTGCTGACCTCCGACACTGCGGCGACTCGCTATCTGTTCGCCGCTGCCGCCTGGCTGGCCATCGGTTCGCTCACCTGGCTGGCGGCGATGCTGGCGATGCGGTTTCCCGGGCTCTTGCCTCTCACCTTTGGCCGCTTGCGACCGATGGCGATGATCGCCCTCGGCTTGGGCTGGCTCGTGCTCGGGCTGGGGGCCGCAATCTTTTATCTGCTGCCGCGGCTCACGGGCGCGCCGCTCGCCCTCGAGAAGCAACTGAACCGCGCTTTGCCGCTGCTGATTCTGATTGTGGCTGCAGCGATGGCGATCGTCGGCCTCGGTTTGGGCGATGGACGAGAACCGTTTGCGCTTCCTTGGTGGCTCGACCTTCCGGTCTTGGGGCTAACCGCGCTGGCCCTCGGTCCGACGATGCTGACTTTGAGTAAACGGCAGGAGGGCATGGTGTATCCGTCGTTGTGGTTTGCGTTGGTGGGGGCGCTCTGGCTCCCTGTCCTCTACCTGGCAGGCAACCTGCCGAGGCTCTCCGCTCTGGGGATCGCGCTCTCCGATGCCCTGTTCTCGGCCGGCTTTCTCAATGTGTGGGCGGTCGGGGTCGCGACTGGAGCCGCGTACTACGTGGTGCCCAAGGTTTCCGGCCAGCCGCTGGCCAACCGCCAACTCGCCCGGGTTGGATTTTGGTCGCTTGCGTTCGGTGCCGTCTGGATGGGAGTGTCCCAGTTCGCCGCCGGGCCACAGCCGGAGTGGCTGGGGGGGATCGCCGGTGTCCTCGGCTTGGCATTACCGGTTGCCGGTCTGGCCAACACCACCAACTTGGCGATGACGATCGGCCAGAAATGGCCGGCGATTGGCGCGCAGCCAGTGTTGAAGGCTGCCCTCGCCGGCTCTTCGTTGGTGACGCTGGGATCGCTGCTCGCCGCACTGGCCGGCTTCCGATCGGCCAGCGTCCTCGTTGGCCTCACTCTCTTCTGGGAGGGAGTGTGGGTGCTCATCCTCTCGGGGGTGGCGTTGCTCTTCGGCGCCTTCGCCTGGCAGGCCGTCCCCAACCTCGTCGGCCGGAGCGTGGACCGTTCAACTCACCAGGTGGTGAAGCGGCTCAGCATCGGCGGCGTCGGGACCGGTCTCCTCTTGGTCCTCGCCGGCTACACGTCGGGCGTGGCATGGTCGGGTGCCGGTTTCAGCGGTGCCTTTGAGACAACCGGCGCCGGATGGTCGGCCGGCGTTGGACTAGCGGGGATCTTCTCGGGTTTGGCCCTCGCTGTGTTCGTTTACCTCACCTGGGGGATGATCGGCCTGGCGTTAACGATTTATCGAGCTCTCACCTCGGGCAAGGCAACGGTTCAAGAGGTGCTGGTGGTCAAACAAACGTGACGGATTACGCCACCGCGGCCAACACCCTCGGAGTGCCCGAAGCCATCCTGCGCCGTTCGGTCGAAGCGCGGGCCAAGGCGGATGGTGTCGGGGCGGACGAACTTCTCGCCGCTTGGGCCGGCGGCGAGGCGATGCCCGCGGCGGCGCCGAGCGCGCCGGCAACTTCCGCTCCGCCCGAGACCGCCCCGGGGGTCCCGGCCGAAGCAGCGCCCGCGGCGGCTCCCGTCGCGCCTGTCGCGGCCCCGGCGGAGGCACCGCCGCCACCCCGTCCCACCGGACCGGTGGCGCCGCCCGTTCTGGTCGGCGTGAACCAGCGGACGAACGGAGTCATCGCGGGCTCGTCGGCAATTCTCTTCCTTTCGATTCTGTTGGCGTTTGTCGTGCCATCGTTGCCCCAGCCGGGGACCGGGGTTCGATCCTCGAACCATGCCTACTCCCAGGGCGCGCTCGAGGGCCAGGAGATCTATCTCGAACAAGGATGTGGCAGTTGTCACACACAGTTGATCCGCGCGGTGGTCGCCGACGCCAAACTAGGCCCGGTGACTCTGTCCGACAGCAACCAGGTGTTTGGCTACCGACGCGTCGGTCCCGATCTCAGTGCGATCGGAGGACGAACCGAGGACTCCGCCGCCCTGGCCAACGTGCTCCGCGGGGCAGGGACGCATCCGGCGGTCACCGGTTTGAGCGATGAGAGCCTGGCCAGCCTGCTGACCTATCTGCGGGAATCCGCGTGAGTGATCTCGCGGACGCGGCTGCGGCCCTCGGCGTTCCCGAAGCGATCGTCCAGCGTTCGGCCGAGGCCAGGGCGAAAGCCACCGGGACTTCCGTCGACGAGATCCTGGCGGCGTGGGCGGGAGGAGGCTCGGTCCCGGCTGCGAGCAGCCCTGAGCCCACTCCCGCATCTCCAGCGGCGGAGACGGCTCCCGAGCCGCAACCAGCAGAGACACCTCAAGTGGCGGCCGCCGTCACTGCCCCAACCCCGGTGACCGCGGCACCAGTAACCGCAGCGCCAGCTCCAAGCGAGGTCAACGCAAAAGAGGCCCTCCGCTACCCAGCGGTGGTCACCGTCCCCGCCGCAGGTCTCCTCGAGAGGACCGTCGGCTCGCTCCCGCGCTGGCTGGCGGCGGCATTCCTCGTTCTCCCGCTTTTCGGCCTCCTGCAACTCGCCTCGGCTTCGAGCCTCGATTGCGGGCAGGGCACCGAGTTGTCGGTCGACCGGGTAACGGGGGTGCTGGAGAATTGCGACGGCTCACCCTTCGAAGGGAGAGGTGCGCCCGGTGGAGCACCGGACTTTGTCGCGTTAGGCGGGGAGATATTTCTCGGACAGGTGGTTACTGCCGCCAATTGCTCAGGTTGCCATGGACCGGCCGGCCAGGGTGGAACCGGTCCGGCCCTCGCGGGGGTGGGCACCACCTTCGTTTCGTGTGCCGATCACATCGAATGGGTAACCAAGGGCTCCTCTGGGTTCCAAGCGGAAGGGCGATCCACCTACGGCGACCTCAGCAAGCCGATCACGGCCAACATGCCGTCTTTCGCCGCCAGTCTGTCGGCCGAGCAGATCGCGTCGGTGGTGGCATTTGAGCGCGTGCGATTCGGTGCGGTCGATCCAGCCACGGTCTTGGCCGATTGCGGCCTGGTTGAAGCCGCCCCCGAGGACAGCGCCACCACCACAGCTGGCGAGGCGGGCGCCGAAGGCGGTGCGACGACCACCACCACGGCCCCGGAGACCTCCGCCACCACTGTTCCCTGAAAAATTGTCCTAAAGCCGTTTCCGCCGGTGGCCGATATATGCTTCGAATAGAGAGTGGTAACGGGCTCCGCACCTGATACCCCCGGGCACGTTCATTCCCAGGGTTTTCAGGAGCCTCCCAGCCCGCCCCTAATGAGCGGAGCAACCGTCACTCTCCAGACGAAGCCCCCTTGCCCCGGGGGCTTCGTCGCGTTTACCGGTTCTGTGGGCTGGCATCCGTGTCCAACACGGCTGCGAAGCCAGGGTTCGCATAAAGTTCGAAGGAAGTGAGGCCGGCTACCGCGATTGTGGTTTTGATCCTGCTCGCGTTGATCGTGCTGGCCTTCGTGTTTCAGCTGGGAGAGATACTCGGTTCCTAGGAGATTGCCCGGAACGCCACCGGCATCCCGGTCGCGAGGCTTAGTGACTCATCGGCTCTGCCACCCCGGACCGCGATGGCGATCAATCCGGCCGAATCGACATGGACCGCCAGCGCACCCGGCTCCACCTCGCCAAAGGTGTTGACGAAGATCGCCTCGGACCAGGTTGAGCCGACCCGGACTTCGAGGTCGGCGCCGACCTGAGCGCCGGCGATGGCGAGGTCATCCGGACCGATGTTGGTTTGGACGTTGCCATACCAATCCGTCCAGAACACCTCTCCCTCGACCACGGGCGGGTCGACCTTGGGCAGGGGCAGGAGAAGCGGCATCACCGAGCCCGGGTCGACCTCCGGTCCGAGGTCAGCAAGGGTGGCCTCGCCGGCGGCCAGCAACGCGGCTGCGGGCGCAAACACATCGCGGCCTTGAAAGGTGACTCCGGGGGCGGGAATGAACACCTCCGGGTTCTCAATCGAATGGATGGCAGAGGCGCCGCCGACTATGGCCACCGCCGGTGACAGCAGACCATTGTCAGGGCCGACAAAGAACCCCGCCTCGGTCTCGAGGGCCAAGGCCTTGCGAGCGGTGCCGACACCGGGATCGACGACGGCGAGCACTACCCCCCGGGGGAGATACTGGATCGCTCGAGTCAAAGCCAACGCACCGCTGCGAATGTCGCCGGGGGAGATCCCATGGGTGAGATCGATCACCCGAACCTCGGGAGCCAGCCGAGCGATGACTCCGTGGACTACTCCGACGAACTCGTCTCGCAGCCCGAAATCGGAGAGAAAGCTGATCGGCGAAGTCAATAGCGGCGAGGTTAGGGCAGGCAACACCCATCCGTAACATGCCGCTCATGGTCAACCGGCACGAGGAGATCGCGTTCGAGCTGGCCGAGGCAAGCTCGGTGATGTGCATCGGGGCGCTCGATACCGGGAAGACCACGATGGCCAGAAGGTTGATCGAGACCGCTCTTGCCCAAAACAGATCGGTTGGGTACGTCGATTCGGATATCGGCAACTCGAGCTTGGGGCCACCGGCGTGTGTCTCATTGCGAGTGTTTCGGCGCTCGGCCGATCTCCCCCGCCAATTCGATTCCGTCAGCGAACCAGACGCCTTGCATTTCGTGGGCGGGATCAGCCCCGAGCGGCTAGTACTCCAACAGGTGACCGCAACTGCCGCCTTGGTCGAGCAAGCGCGCTCGGAGGCCGACATGGTGGTCATGGACACGAGCCCGATGATCGCCGGCGTCGTCGGCGAGACTCTGAAGTACCACAAGATGGAGCTGTGCCGGCCGGAGGCGGTCGTCGCCCTCCAGCGCGGGGGCGAGCTCGAACCGGTCATAGGAATGATTCGGCGCTTTTTTGGTGGCAACGTGCACACTGCTCCGGTCGAGCCCGAGGTGCGTCCCTCAAGCCCGGACGAACGAATGGGACGGCGAGCCGAACGCATCATGGCGGCGTTTGCTCCGCCATTGGATAAATGGCGCGTGCGCACGACAGTCTTTGCCCCAACCTTGCCGAGCGGACTCGATCCCAGCCGCCTCGACGGGCTGCTCGTTGGAGTGCACGACACCGACGGACGATGTCAGGGGCTGGGACGGCTCGAGGTCGATGACGGCAACCTCAAAGTGCTCACCAATCGCGGGGAGGGAATGCAAGGATTGCGACTCGGTTCTTTGCGACTCGACCTCGGGCGCGGCGACGTCCGACCGGTGAACCTCCGCGAGTTGATGTTCGGGCTCTAGGCCGAAGACAAGAGACAAAAGACCCGAAGATCGGAAGAGGCTCTTTTGGATCTTCGGGTCTTCGGGTCTTCAGTCTACAAGAGCAAGCGCCCGAGAAACCTCTCGGTCCGAGACCCCGCACTTCCCCGAACGGGCTTTCCGACCGATCAGCACCTTGGGCGCTTGCCACCGCCGACAGTACGTAACCGGGCATCGGTGGTCAACCAGGTCATTTCCGTAGTCTCCGACCCAACAGCGTGACGTAAGTGATCGGCTTGTCTCGTCGTGCAATCTGAGCCCGAGGGTTATCCGCAGTTTCCACAGGTTTCAACATGTCTTTGTGCACAATCTGTGTGGGAAATTTTCTACGGCTTCTTTTCGCGGGGCAGCACGTCGCGATAGAGCTCGAGATAGCGACGAACTGTTCCCTCCCACGAAAAGCGTTTGGCCCAGTCGGTCGCAGCGCGTCCCATCTTGGCGGCCAGGTCGCGATCGTCGAGAAGTTCGCCAACTCGTTTTGCGTACAACTCCGGGTTCTCGCCGTCGATGAGGAACCCGCCCACGCCGTCGTCGACCACATAGACCAGTCCCCCCGCTCGAGAGGCCACGACCGGCACGCCGCAGGCCTGCGCCTCGGCCGCAACCAAACCAAAGCTCTCCGCCCGCGACGGGACCAACACCACATCCGCCGCTCGGTAGAGGTCGGGAAGCAGGCCGTGGGGAAGTGGGCCGACGAACTTCACCCTTCCCCCGACCCCCAGATCGGCCACCTGCCGGCGAAGCCTGCTCATCTCGCTTTCACCTTGTGGACCCGAGGGCCCACCCACGACCAAGAGCATCGTATTGGGATGGGTTTCACGGACAAGCGCCAAAGTTGCGATCGCGACATCAACCCCTTTGAGCGGTTGGATGCGACCAACGAAGGCGAGCACCGGGCCGGTCCCGAGCCCCATGCGACGCCTTGCTCCTCGCTGGGAGCCGGGGCGGAACAGCCGATGGTCGACGCCCGGTGGCGAGGTGCAGAGGCGGTTGGGGTCGGCGCCGTAAAAGTCGAGGAGCTCCGCGGCCTCGGCGGGGGTGGAGGCCATCACACAGTCGGACTCGGCAATGACTTCGTGCTCGGCAGCAATTCGAAGCAAGCTCTCAGGGGTGTCGTCGATCCGGAGGTTGTCGTTCTTGACCCGCCCCAGGGTGTGGAACGAGTTGGCGAGCGGGATGGACAACGCTCGCTTCACCAAAAGCCCGGCCCAGCCCGAAAGCCAGTAATGCGAATGCAGGATCTGGGGAGGATCGGGCCGGAGCTGTTCGATGACAGCTCCAGCGAAGTCGCGAACGAAACGCGGCAGCGCGGAGATTGGAAGTGGCCGCATAGGGCCGGCGGCGACGTGCATAACCCGGTAGCCGTCGATCACGTCAACCACCGGAGGGTCAGTCGGGTCCTGAAATCGGGTGAATACCTCCACAGCAACTCCGCGCGCCGCCATCGTGCGCGCAAGTTGGTCGAGATAGACGTTCATGCCACCGGCGTCACCCAAGCCCGGCTGAAGCAGCGGAGACGTATGCATCGAGAGATACGCGACGCGGTTGATCATGGGCTCGGCAACTCTGCCTCGATCACGAACAAGGGTCGGCGGACCGCACCGAGTCGCAGCTTGTAGTCCTCATCACCTTTCAAGAAGTCGAACGCTTCGTAGCCCATCTCGATGGCGTGCTCAATCATCGCCATCAACACGACCAATCCCGGCGAGCCCGCCGCCAGGGCAGGGTCGAAGCCGGAGTTGTATAGGTAGTAGTCCCGGCCGTCGGCGTAACCAAAGAGGCAAGCCGAAGTGCCCGCGGGCGTCTCGAGCAAGTCGGTTCGCCATCCCGGTTGAGCGGCCAGGCGACGAAAAAATCGCTCGCGAGCCCCGGTCATAAACTGACCTTTCGCCCCGGTGGCGAGTCGATGCAAACGAACAAACTCGTCAAACCCCTCGTCGGCCCCTTCGTGTGTGCGCAGAACCACTTTGCCGATCGAGTCTTCGTACCGGCGGCGCTTGCGTCGCAGCTCGTGACGGTCCTTCTTGCCCAGGCCCTGATAGAAGTCGTCGACGGACGCTGGGAGTTGCAAGACGAGGGCGCTTTGATGCTGGCTCGTGGCGGGCGCCAACCCCGCGTCCGCCAACCCGGTTGCGATCGGCCGCGAAACTTCCGCTGGCAGAGAATCGAAAAGGATTCGCCGTTGGTCTGAAAGGTCGTCGGCCAGCATTGCGAAGTCCGCCGCGGTGAGCTCGCCCAGGGGACTGTGATAATCGCTGAGATCGGGTTCGCCCAAGAGCTCTACCAACCCGTCCCCGCGCTTCATCATCGCTAGTTGCCCGGATTCCCAGGAAGCCACGAGAACCTGAGCTCCTTCACCGAGCTCGGCATGCCAGGCGGTGAGGAACGCCGACTGCGGGAAGGGCCCGGTCTTGGGCGCCATCGGTTGTTGGCTGTCGCTGCGCAGCTCTTCGAGATCCACAGAGAGCTTCACCTCCAGGACAACTCCAACCGCGAGCTAAAGACTCCCACGGGCCGGCCGCCGCCATAGACAGGAGGCTCGGCAACCTCCATCAAAAGGCTCCGGGCCTGATCGGTCAGAAAGCCAAGTTGGTCGATGGCGGCCACCACCGCGACTCCGGCCGCTTTCAACTCGCCGTCCCAGACCTTGACGGCGATCCCGACGCCGTTGCGGAGCGCCACGCCGAGACAACCGGCCGCTCCGCGTTTGGCAGCCGCGTCGAGATGTGTCGCGATCTGGGCATCGATGTTGCCGTACCCGGAGACAAGAGCCGGATAGGCGTGCATCGCGGTGTAGACGGGTTCCAAATCGCCGTCCGACCCGAGGCGTGCGAACGCTTGGGCCATACCTGTGGCGGTGGTGGCGAAGACGGGGGCGCCGCAGCCGTCGACTCCGATCGGCTCAACCTTTCCCGCGAGGTCGCGCAGGTAGCCCGTTATCTCCTGTTGCAGCGGATGGTCAGGCGACAAGTAAGTGTTGAGGTCCCAGTCCGATGCTTGGGTCGCACGCAACATCGCCGTGTGTTTGCCCGAGCAGTTGTTCCACATTCGGCGCGGACCTCGGCTCCCGGCTGCCACCAGCCGGCGGGTGGCCGACGACCGCAGCGGCCAGGCCTCGGGGCACTGCAGGTGGGCCTCGGTCAAGCCGGACTCGGCCAGGAGCGCGCTGACCAATGCGACGTGGACGGGCTCGCCATCGTGGCTGGCGCAGGCGAGCGCCAGGCTTTCCCGTTCGAGGGCCGCTCCGAGCCGGTTGCAAACCGCGGCCTGAAAGGGCTTGGCCACGGAGCGGAAGAAGAATGGGCGATCGACCTCGCCACTCCACGCCACCAGCTCGCCGTCAGGGCCGACGACTGCCAGGGCCCCGTCATGAACGGTCTCCACCAGGCCCGAGCGGACCTGTTCGGCGAGCACTCAGGTCTGGCGGAGGGGAGAGTCGCCGAGCTCGGTCTTGTAGCGATGCACGACCTCGGCCTGGAGACGATCGAGGATCGCCTGCACCTCGACTCGGTAGGCGGAGATTTCTGATTCGAGACTGGCGAGCTCCTCGCGGGCTTCGATCAATTCGTCCTCCGACATCTCGCCCAGGCGGATCATGAGATCGTTGCCGAGGATTCGATCGAGATGCCGCCGGCCCTGCAGCGGAAGATCAGGTAGTTCGATGGTGAGATGACGACCGGGCCCGGCACCGGCGGGCTGGCCGGGGCGAGGGTTGTCATGCCCGGTGAGGATCTCTGTGAGGGCGTCGATCAGGCTGCGGTCCTCTTCGCCTCGTCGCCGGCGTTGTTCGAATGCCAACACGTCGAGACGACCGTGCAGCAAACGTCGATAGTAGGAAAGCTCGGTTTCGACCTCTTCGGCGAGATCACGGCGAGACCGGAGCTCGTCGATGGGGATGGCCGTGATGTTGTCGAGAAACTCGGCGTCTTTGACCTGATCTATCCGACGGCGTTCGCTTTGCACAGGGTCAAAGTTTACCGGCAGGCAGCCACGAGAGTGGGGTAGGGATTGACCGCGGACGAGCCGCGCCCATTGGGGTGAATTTCGAAGTGCAGGTGGGGGGCGCCGCCGGAGGCGTTGCCGCTGTCTCCGTTGTAGCCGACAACGTCGCCTCGACTCACGGCGGTTCCGGAGGAAAGGTTGTACGACGAGAGGTGGGCGTAGTAGTAGGCCGTCCCATAGTCGGCGATCAGCCAAACCGTCTTTCCCCCAAGGCTACTGCTTGCGGTGTAAAGGGTGCCCGAAGCAGAGGCATAGAGGGGAGCGCCGTAGGGACCCATCATGTCGGTGCCCTGGTGACCGCGCCCGCCAGAACGCGGCGCTCCCCATGAGTTGGTAAACGACGAGCCAGGGAACGGACAGAGGAAGTTGGGCGTTGCGGCGGCCGAGACCCCACCGGCGGCGCTGCCCCGGGCCGCGGCGGCGCGAGCGAGCTCGATCTCATATTGCTTTTGAGCCGATCGGCAATTGCCGTCCAGCTTTTCCCAGGTCAGTTGATCTTCGAGCATTGCTGCTTCCTGCTTGTCCTTGGCGTCCAACCGCACGGCCTCGACCGATCGAAGCTCGGCCTCGAGATCGGTAAGCTGAATCGAAAGCACGTTGAGCTCGCCTTGGAGCGCTGCCAAGTCCGAGGCAGCATCGCGCTCGTCGGTCGAGGTGGCGGACAGGAACTCGTTCGTGAGCATCACCTGATCGATCGAACCGGCAGTGAGAAAAAGGGTGGAAGGGGTGCCTCCTCCATTCATGTACGCCTCGATGGCTTGGCTTTGAAACCGGTCCTCCGCTTCCACCATCGAGGCCCGGCGCAAGTCGAGCGTTTCGGCGGTTCGACCCTGTCGGTAGAGGACGGCGTCGACTTCGAGGCTGGCTTGCTCGTATTCGTCCGCAGCCTCGTCGAAGGAGGCTGAAGCCGCCCGATAGTCGGCGAGCGCCGCGCTCGAGGCGGCGCAGGCGCGATCCACCTCGCTCTTGGTGATGGCGATGGCAGAGCTCGGCGACAGCAGCGACGCTACGAGGCCCAGGGCCAGAAACGGCATCCACCGCCGGCGCAGGATTCGGCCGGACATTGGCAGGAGGGTAGCGGCTGAGCCACCACCGAGCTTTTTATCAGCCAGACCGACCGAAATCCTGCCGGTTTCGTCGCGTAGAACCGTCGGTCAGAAGATGACGCTGACCAGCGGGTAGTAAAGGGCTGCAGCGAACATGGCGCCGTCGAGCAAACCCAATGCGCCGGTAGGGGAGTCGGAAAGCGTCACTCGTCCAGTCCGCAGAATCGACCCCAGGCTGCGGCCGACGACGAGAAACAGGGCCAAGCCAAGTCCCACCAAGACGAACCCGACAACGTCCTCCTCCCAGATCAACGCTCCCACGACCGACCCGAGGACCGCCGCCAGCGCGGTGCCCGAGTAGGGGTCGAGCAGCGGTGCCCTGACCCGATCGAGGATTGCGGCCACGACCGCCGCCAAGCCGACGGCGAGGATGAAGATCGAGATCGCATGCTGATCGGGTTCGTAGATGGTGCGGGTGAGCATCAAGGAGCCGGTGCCGGAGGTAGCGACGAGGGCGATCAGGACCGACGGCGCGACGTCGGTCAGCTGCCGGTACCGGCTAACTACCACTCCCCAGGCGAGCACGACGGCGACCGATATGTAGAGCGAAAAGCCGAGGCCCACGCCACCGTAGACGTGAGTCGAAATCACCGCGACGACGATGGCGGTGAGTATCCCCAGGGTCACGGGTTCCCGTCCGCGGTCCTCGAGCCGAGCGGCGATATCAACGCTCCAAACGGCCATGAGCAAAACCAGCCCCGCCGCCCACCAAGCCGGACCAGGGGCCAGATTGGTGCCGATCAACAACAGGAGCCCGACAAGGCCGGCAACGAGGGCAGAATCGACCATTCCTTGCGCCATGGTCCCGCTTCCGCCCGAAACGGGCGGAATGATTGCTAGCTCGTCACCCTCTTTAACGGCGTCGGCTGGAGAGGCCGTCTCACCGTTGTGCCAAATGGCGGCCGACTGAAGACCGGAAGCAAATTCGTCACCGAATCGCGCCCTCGCAGCGCTGAGGACCTCCGCGACTGTCTCTCCTTCCAGTTCGACTCGGGCAGTCCCGGCGATTTCGCGCAAATGGGCAAACAAACGGAGCGTGACCACAGCCGGAGGGTAACGGCCGAACCTAGCGCCGGCCGGTCGCGGGAGAAGGTCAGGCCGGCGGTTCGACCTGGAAGCCACGGCGGGTTAGCTCCTCCGCCAAGTGCCTACTCTCGATGGCGCTCAGGTCAGGCTCGCGATCGACTTGCTGTCGCAGAAGCTCGGCAGCGCGATCTCGCAAAGTTCGCGCCCATGCCCTTCCGGAGGCCCGCCCTTCCATCGTCAACGTGGAGTCGGCTCCGACCAGATAGAGGGCGGCTTCCGGCTGCGGGTTTTGGGCACTCCCCTTCTCGCCGTAAACGAGAAGCAGACCTCCCGCCGGAAGGTCCTGGACTCCACCATCAGAGACGAAGTCGCCGATGTAAGCCCAACCAGTGGACTTGGTCGTGTCTACCTCGTTGACGAGCTTTGCCCAATGCCGTCGTCGCCCATCGCCGAGCTGTGGCACTTCAACCGCCACCAAGATTTGGTCCACATGGCGGAGGATACGTATTCATCAAAAACGCGCCTAGGGGTAGGCTCAGGCCTGCGAAGCAACATAGAGGAGTGACCGATGTCCCGAGGTGGGACGCCATCTGACCCCTTCCCGCTGAACGGCTTTCATCACATCGAATTTTGGACCGACAACGCCTATCAGTCGGCCCAGTTCTTCCGGTCGCTCATGGGGTTTGCGATCGAGGGATACCGCGGACCCGAGACCGGCGTCCGCGACACCGCCTCCTGGGCCTTGCGCCAGGGTGAGGCTCGTTTCATCGTGACGGGATCTCTGTTCCCGGATCATCCGATCAGCCGCCACGTGCTCGAGCACGGGCCCGGGGTGCACGATGTGGCTCTCTCGGTTCCCGATGCCGAGGCCGCGTTCGAACAGGCGGTAGCCCGCGGCGCCGAAGCTGCCTACAAGCCGGAGGAATTGAACGGGGGCGGGTCATCGTGGGGCCGCGCTGGAATTCACACCTATGGCGAAACCATCCACTCGCTGATCTCTTCGGATGGAAGCTGGCCACCACCCGACTTTGAGCCTTTCGCGGACAAAGTTGCCCGCCCCGTGGGCCTGGCCCGGATCGACCATGTCGTGGGCAACGTTGGGCTCGGCGATATGGACCGGTGGGTGGCCTTCTATGAGGAGATCTTTGGATTTGTCCTCTTGCGTCACTTCGACGAGAAGCAGATTTCGACCGAGTACTCCGCTCTGATGTCGAAGGTGGTCTGGGACGGAAGCGGCCTTATCAAGATGCCGATCAACGAGCCGGCCACCGGGCGTCGGAAAAGCCAAATCGAGGAATACCTCGATTTTTACCGGTCACCCGGTGTGCAGCACATCGCGATTCTCACCGATGACATCTTTCGCACAGTCGGCGAGGTGCGAGAGCGGGGCCTGATGATGATGAACGTGCCCGACAGCTACTACGCCGATATCGCAGAACGGGTTGGCGAAATGAACGTCGACGAGGCAGAGATGCGCCGGCTCAACATCCTCGCCGACACCGACGAGGGGGGCGGCTTGCTTCAAATCTTTACCCGAATGTTGCAGGATCGACCGACCGTCTTCTTTGAGTTCATCGAACGGCGCGGGGCGACCGGCTTCGGGGAGGGAAACTTCAAAGCCCTCTTCGAGGCCATTGAGCGTGACCAAGCGGCGCGGGGCAACCTCTAGGACTCGAGAAATCCAGCGATCAAAGCCGCGGTGGCGACCGGGTCCTGCAGGTGCGGGCGGTGCCCGATTCCAGGAAGAATCACCAGGCTCGAACCCGGCACGGCATCGGCGACCTCCTGGCCATCGCCGGCGGGCGTCATCTGGTCGTTCTCGCCCCAGATCACAAGTGTTGGGGACTCGATCTCGGGGAGGTCAGCCGGAATTGTCGAAGCGGGCGGGGTGGCGGCCATCGCCACGATCGAGGCGGTGGTGCCGCGGATCATGGCCGCAGCTTGCCGTGCATCGAGATCGGCCACGATCGGGCACCAACCGCCGATAGCGCACTCGGCCTGGTATTCGGAGACCGCCCGATTTCCCCCGCCCAGGTTGGTGTAGGTGAGTGCTGGACCAATCACCGGCACCCGAAAGAAGAACTCGGTCCAAGTGGGGCGGGGCCCATAGATCTCGGGGGCGATCAGAACCAGATGATCGACCAAGTCCGGATCGTCGACAGCCAATTGCGCCGCGATTGCTCCGCCCATTCCTGCGCCGACAACGCTGGGCTGGCCAAGCTCGAGCTCATCGATCAGCAATGCCGCCGATTCAGCCCGGCCGGCGATCGTGTGTTGGCGACCCGGCCGGCTCGGACGCTGGCCAAATCCGAAGTCGGTCTGGTCGGGGATGATCAGCCGATAGTTCGGCAAGGCAGCTGCCACCTCGAGCCACTGGTAGCCGCCAGCAATGTCGAAGTCATGAATCAGAACGACCGGCGGACCAGATCCAACCTCTTGGTAGTGGACGACTTCGCCGTTGGTCAGGGTGACGAGCGAGCCTGGGCGGGTGTCGGCGGCGTCCAGGATTTCGAAAGAGTCGACCCCGGCAGTCACCGATAACGCCCAGACCAGGGCGCCGGCAAGGGCGAGAAAGAGGAGAAAACCCAGGAATCGAACGAAGAGGCTCCCGGCGCTTGCTCGTCCTTTCCCGGGTGGTCGCGCTAGCGACATGTCAAAGCGCTTGCGTCCGAGACGACATGATCATCCTTCGGACCGTGGGCACGAAGGTTTAGCTGTTGTTCGAGTTCAGCCGGGCGGCGTAGGGTAAGTTTTCAGCCATGGCCTCGGGTGAAGCGAAGACCGTCGATCGACAACGAGCCCTAGCGGCCCCCGTCGAGCTAAGGGTCCACGGGGTGGGAGGCACCACACCTGAAATCCTGCTCTCGCACCCCCATCCCGTTCAAGTGGCCGGGGATGACACCGCCGGGTTCTATCGAGCTCCTGATTCGGACGCCGTCGAGGCCTACTCGTGGGGAGGGATTACGTCGCGTGCTGGGAGCCGGGCTTTATGGCTGCTGCTTCTGCCTTTCGCCCTGGCCAATGCCGCCGGTTTCATGCTGGCGACTCAAGCCCGGCTGCCGAAAGCGCTGCTGCGGCTGCTCTCGCTGGCCGTGACTGCCATGGCGGTCCTTTGGGCAACGGGTGTCGGCCTCGATCTGTTCGCCTATCAATGCGGTGGGCAACCAATCTGCGTTGCTCGACACTGGTGGCTGACCTTCTTTAGGAACCCGTTCTTTTCGAGCCAGCCGCTGCGACGCATGGTTATTGGCCTCCTCTTGCCGGTGGGGCTGATCGTCCTCTGGCGGCTGGCGAGTCAATTCACCCGAACCCGATATGAGGAGGCGTTTGATAGCGAGCCGGTGGAATCGACCGCGATCTTCGAAGGTGACCTCGCGATCGCAGCCAGCCTTCCCCACTATCAGTTCTGGCACTCCGCCTCTTTCACCACCCGGTTGGCCTCCGCCCACTTTGCCACGGCAACCTCGGTCGTGGTCGCAGCCTTCAGTCTTGCGAGCAGCCGCCTGCGTCGGGCGGCAGGGCTCGAGGCAACTTTCGATCGGGTCGCTTTCTTTGCCGCGATCGTCCTCGCCGTTGTGGCCGCGGTCATCACCATCGCCGCCGGGCGAGGACCTGGCCGATTCGTCGCCAACCTGGGTTGGTTGCTGCTGGGTGTGACCGCGGTTGTCAATCTTTTGCGAGCGGGTCCAACTGCACAGCTGGCGGGCGAGCTCTTCGGTTACAGCCGGCCGGCGCTGCTCGTTGGTCTCATGAGCGTAGGGCTTGCGGTTGCCCTGATGGTGGTGTTGGTCTCGTCCGGCACGGAGACGTTCCTACCGGTGGCAACCACGGCTTTGGCGATGTGGGCAATGGTCTCGCTCCAGGCTGGGTCGCACGTTCGGATTGCCGACTGGCTGGGCGACCGGCTTGCGGCGCCCGGCACCCCCGCAATCGCCTACTCGTTTGCCTACGACTGGTTCGCGCTCGCCTCTCTGGGTTTGATCCTCGCCCTTCTGTTGACAGCTCTGATGGCCTTCCTCGTCCTGCGACGGCGCGTGATGCGGCCCGAGGCCGTCGAGAGCGTGGCCCAGAACTACCCCGATCTCATCCGCGACAACGAAGGAACGGCTTGGATCCGGCGGGTCGTCCGCGCTCGGGCGCTCGCCGGATACACCGACCAGGCGGCCTCCGCCCTCCTCGCGATGCTGAGCCTGGTCCTCGTCGGAGCGATCGCCTTCTACGGAGTCCGCGCGTTCACCTCGGGGAGCCCGCTTGAAGCGATCGGTCCGATGCCGACCGCTTGGAAGAGTCTCGTTCCGGCCGCGTCGTGGATCGGCAGCTTGCTCCCGCTCGCGGCAATGGGATTGATGTACCGATCGTTTCGCGACCCGGGCACGAGGCGTCGCGTGGGCGTGCTGTGGGACATCCTCACTTTCTGGCCTCGTTGGTACCACCCGCTGGCCCCGCCTCCGTATTCGGCCCGGGCGGTCCCCGAACTGGGAATTCGACTCGCGCGTTTGACCGGCGAAGGAGCGCGGGTAGTGATCTCGGGCCATTCGCAAGGGTCGGTGTTGGTGGCCGCAAGCCTCCTCAGGCTGCCCGCGGCCATTCGTTCCCGTGTCGCCCTGCTGACCCACGGCAGCCCGCTTGGCCGGCTCTACGGCAAGTTCTTTCCGGCCTATTTCGGTGAGGTCCGACTCTCAGCACTCGCCGAACGAATCGGCAACCGCTGGACCAACCTCTTCCGGGCAACCGATCCGATCGGCGGGAGGGTTGGGATCAACGACGTCGAGGTTCCCGACCCGGCCTCCTCCATGCGACAGGCAGGAGATCCGCTCCCGCCGATCAACGGCCACACCTTCTATCGAGGCCCGGGGGTCGAAGCCGCCGTCGCCGAACTGGCCACGGGGATCGGAGCAACATGACCATCGAGGCCGTCATGATCGGGGCCGGTCAGCGTGGGCACCACGTCTATGGGCGGTGGGCGCTCGAGCATCCCGACCAGCTCCGGTTCGTGGCCGTTGCCGATCCCGATCCGGGGCGGTTGGAGCGCTTCGCCGAGCCGCATCGAATCCCTCGCGAACGTTGCTTTCTCGAGCCGCTCGAACTTCTCGAATCGGCGGTTTTGGCACCGGCCGCGGTTATCGCCTCCCCCGACCGCTGCCACCGCCAGCATGCCGAAGCGGCGCTGACCACCGGGTACCAGGTGCTGGCCGAGAAGCCGATGGCCGATTCCCTGGACGGGTGCCGAGCGTTGGTGAAGGCGGCGGCCGATTCTGCCGGCGGGCTCCACATCGGACACGTCCTTCGGTTCACGCCGTTCTTTAATGCCCTTAACCAAGTGGTCCGATCGGGATGCCTCGGCGACATCGTGACCGTCGAACATCGGGAGAATGTGCGCGCCTGGCACATGGCCCATTCGTTCGTTCGCGGCAACTGGGGCAGGCGGGAGAAGGCTCCTCCTTTCATTGTCGCCAAATGCACACACGACTTCGACGTCCTCCATTGGAACCTGAACAGCCCGGTGCGCCGCTTGAGCTCGATGGGGAGTCTCTTCGAATTCCGGCCGGAACGGGCTCCCGAGGGAGCCACCGACCGCTGCACGGATCCCTGCCCGGTAACCGATTGCCCTTACGACGCCCGGCGCCTCTACCTCGATGAACGGCTGACCGGTTGGCCCGTTCACGTCGTGACCGATGATCTCACTCCCGAGGGCCGGTTTCGGGCGATCGCCGAAGGGCCGTACGGCATTTGCGCCTATAAGGCCGGGTCCGATGTCGTCGATCACCAGACGGTCTCGATGGAGTTGGAAAGCGGAGCAACGGTGACATTGATTGCTCACGGTCACTCAGAGGAGGAGGGACGGACGATGCGCTACGACGGAACCAGGGCAACCTTGCGAGGTCGGTTCGGGCGGACCCAAGAGATCGTGCTTTACGACCACATCACCGGCGAGGGCGAGGCAGTCCCTATCCCGGCTGCCCGTAGCGGCCACGGTGGTGGAGATGAGGGAATCATCGAATCGTTCCTGGCGGCGGTGGCCGGCAAAGCCGCACCGATCACAACCGCGGCAGAGTCGTTCGAGAGCCATCTGCTCGCCTACCTCGCTGAGGAAGCACG
>JACCTH010000022.1 GCA_013812505.1 Acidimicrobiia bacterium
GACTTAGCTTAACGGTTGGTGCGACCCTTTTTCGCGCAATACCGGTGACGGAGGTTCTTCCGCAGTTCGGGTCCTGAGTGTCAGCGGTTTCCCCCGACCCGGAGCAGAGCCGCGTTCTATGGCTGCATTCAGCTCTTGGATAGGCACGGACACCAAACCGCAGCTCGAGCGGCCACAGCCAGTGACAACGTGATCGGTGAATTTGACCGAACTGCAACCAAAGCGAGTAACCGTTCCGTACTCTCCAACAGAGCTTCGAATACACCAATCCCCACATTTCGAGCAACGCACGATCAGGACGTTTCTCAAAGCTGATCCCCCAGCCCGAGCCTCTTGTACCAATTGTCGAGGTCGAGTCGTTCGGACGGTGTCATTGCAGTCTCTCGATCGGCGAGAACTTCTCATGGGCATCGAGAGCTCGCTGATGCGCCGGGCAGCGAAGATCGTCGATCACAGCTGGTCGCCAAGTCCGAGCCGCCGATGAGCCTCGCGGGCTCGCTGATCCGCGGCGCTCGCCCCGTACCGCCTCAGCATCTGCGGCGAGGCCCAACCGGCGAGCCGCTGCAGGTCTCCCTCGGTTCCGCCGGCGCTGAGCCAACGGTGAGCCATGGTGTGTCTGAACTGATGCGGATGAAGCCCCTCGACCCCGGCGTCTTTGCCGCGTCTGCGAAGCATCTGCGCGATCCCGTTGCCTGTGAGGGCGCCACGACGGCCAAGCCACAGCTCGGGCCGGCCCGCGTCGGGGTGAGTCTTCCGGATTCGGAGATAGCGATCTAGCGCGGTCGTGGTTTTCTGGCCGAAGGGTGCTGATCTGAGGCGTCGGCCCTTGCCGAGCACTATCGCAACTTCGAGGTCGAGGTCGATGTTGGCAACCACGAGGCCGGCCATCTCCCCGAGCCGGATACCCGAATCGAGGAACAGTCGGATAATCGCCTCGTCTCGGCGTTCTTCGAACGTCTTGCCGCTGGCCGCCGCGATGAGTCCTCGGAGCTGCTCGTCTGACAGCACCGGGACAGGAGGCTCCTGCAGAGCCGGCGCCTTGATCCGGTCCATCGGGTTGGCCGGGATCTCGCCCTCCTCGTGGAGCCACCGGAACAGCTGCTTGAGGCTGGCGTACCGTTGGCGGGCAGTGGCGCTGGCTCTGGTGGCGACCATCCTCTCGAGGAAGGCCCTGATCGAGTCGGTATCGATTCTGTCGGCGGCGGTCGGTAGACCTTGGTCGCGGAAGAAGTCGATCAACTGGGTGGCGGCGAGGTGATATGAGGCGATGGTTTTCGGGGAACGGTTGGCGCCGCGGAGGGCTCGGTACCAGGACGGGAGCAGTTCTGGTAGTTGATTTCCGCCCATTCCGGCCCCTAACGTTATCCGCTGTGCTAACGGTATGCAAGGACCGAGGGGAGGTGATTTCCGCCGATTATGCCCGTGGTTATTGGATTTGCTCCGGGGGCGAGAGTCGAACTCGCAACCTACGGATTAACAGTCCGCCGCTCTGCCAATTGAGCTACCCCGGATGGATCGTCGGCGGCATTGCGCCGACACATTTCATGGTACCAGTGGAGCCTCCGGATCAGCCTGCCTACGCTGAGCGCAGATGAGCCTTCGAATCCAATGGGTCGATTTCGATGCCCGTGACCCACAAGCAATCGCCTCCTTCTGGGAGCAGGCTTTGGGGTGGCGTCGCACCTATGACAACCCCGAGGAGGTGGTCCTCGAGCCTCCGGCGGGGAGCGCTCTGGACGGGCTAGTGCCTGACCTCTTGTTCCTGAAGGTCCCCGAAGGCAAAACGGTCAAGAACCGGGTGCATCTCGACCTTCGTCCCGACGATCGTGACGCCGAGGTTGCCCGACCGAAGAGATGAGCACCTACGAAGGAGTCGTCTCCGACTAACCGTTTCTCGAGTAAGCCCTCAAGACACGGCCTCCCTTGAGCCAGCGGTCTAAGTTCGGGCCATGCTTGCCATAGTTCCCAAACACGTGCTTGACCCGGATGCGGGTGAACTCCGGGCCGACACCGCGATCCTCGTGGAAGTCGGTCGAATCAAATCGGTTGTCTCCACATCCTCGGTTCCGGCGGACATCGCCATCATCGAATTGCCGGGCCAGACGGTGTTGCCGGGGCTGATCGATTGCCACACGCATCTGGTTGGCGACGTCGAAGGCGGGCGTGGGTACGCCAGCCTGGTCACTCGCTCGGGTGCCCAGGAAGTGCTCGTTGGGGTCAAGCACGCGAGCGAAATGCTGCGGGCAGGCTTCACCACTGTGCGAGATGTCGGCACTTTTCGCGCCTTCGCGGATGTCGCGCTGCGCGAAGCCATCAACGCGAAGTGGGTCGAAGGTCCGCGGATGATTTGCGCCGGAGCGTATTTGTCCCGGCCGGGCGGGGGTGGCGACATCACCGGTCTAGCGATCGATGTCGATCAGATCCTCCCGCGCGAGCTTCGTTTTGGGATTGGCGCCGGACCCGATCGGTTGCGGGCGCTGGTCAGCGAGATCCTCAGCCGGGGCGCCACCATGATCAAGGTGATCGCCACGGGCGCGGTCCTCACCTCGGGCACGAATCCGGGCGCACCCGAGTTCACCGAGGAAGAGCTGCGGGCAATCGTCGAAGAGGCGACGGCGGCCGGCGTCTTCGTAGCGGCTCACGCCCACGGAGCAGAGGGAATCAAACGGGCGGTGCGGGCCGGAGTTCGCTCGGTCGAGCACGGTTCGCTCATGGACGACGAAGCAATCGCCATGCTGGCCGACACCGGCACTTGGCTAGTGGCCGATCTCTATGACGGCGACTACATCGCCGAGGAAGGACCCCGCCTGGGCTATGACGAGGAAACGCTCCGCAAGAGCCAGGAGACGACCGAGGCTCAGCGACAGGGCTTTGAAAAGTGCGTCGCAGCCGGTGTCAGGCTCGCCTTTGGCACCGATGCCGGGGTGTATCCCCATAAGGACGCGGCCCGCCAATTCGCCTATCTGACTCGACACGGTTTGAGCCCGGCCGAGGCGATTCGGGCCGCAACAGTCCACGCGGCCGAAATGATCGGGTGGCAAGGCGAGGTCGGCACTTTGGCCCAAGGGGCGCGAGCCGACCTAATCGGCGTGAAAGGAAACCCGCTCGAGGACGTGTCGCTGCTCGAATCGGTGGCTTGGGTAATGAAGGGAGGGGTCGCGTTAGGCCCCGAAGGTGGCACAATCACCGCATGAGATTCAGACTCGGACTTCTAATCGGCGGCGCCATCGGCTACGTGCTCGGCGCCAAGGCGGGGCGAGGACGCTACGAAGAGATTCGTAGCTGGTTCAACAACGTCACCGAAGGCAAGAACACGATGGCCCGCAAAGGCCAGAGCTTGATCGACACCGGCTGGTCGGCGGTCTTCACCGACAAACCCGTCAGCTAATCAGCTAACCGTTCTCGAGAAACCCTTGGAGGTTGCGAGCCTTCTCCGGGTGTCGCAATTTGGCCAGCGCTTTCGTCTCGAGTTGCCGGATGCGTTCGCGCGTCACCTTGAAATGGCTCCCGACCTCCTCGAGGGTTCGCATCCGTCCATCGGCGAGACCGAACCGCATGATCAGCACCTCTCGTTCGCGCTGGCTCAATCCTTCGAGGGCGAGAGCGAGATTCTCTTGCAGCAGCTTGAAGGTGGCGGCATCGGCCGGGACTTCGGCATCGTGATCCTCGACGAAGTCGCCCAAGGTGGAATCCTCTTCTTCGCCGACAGGAGTCTCGAGCGAGATCGTGTCTTGGGCGATCCGGGTCAGCTCCGTCAGGCGGTCGACCGGGATATCCATATCGATCGCAAGTTCCTCGATAGTCGGTTCGCGACCCAGGCTCTGGGCGAGGTCACGCTGTGCCCTGGTGAGCTTGTTGATGATGTCGACAACATGAATCGGCATCCGGATGTTGCGACCTTGGTCGGCGATGGCACGGGCGATCGATTGTCGGATCCACCAGGTGGCGTAAGTCGAGAAGCGAAAACCGCGCCGGTAGTCGAACCGCTCGACGGCCCGCATCAAACCCAGGTTCCCTTCCTGGATCAGATCGAGCAGCGCCATCCCACGGCCCACATAGCGGCGGGCGATCGACACCACGAGGCGTAGGTTGGCTTCCACCAGGCGCCGTTGGGACGACTCTCCCTTGTGGACCAGTCGCTCGATGATTCCGCGGTCCTCGCCGGAGAGGCCATCGGCGCCGGCTTTTTCCAACTGCTCTCCGGCTCTGAGGCCACTCTCGTAAGCCATCGACAGCTCGACCTCTTCCTGGGCAGTGAGCAGGCGGTAACGGCCGATCTCATTGAGGTACATCCGGACCGGGTCAGACACCCAAATGTCCTCGACCACATCCAGTCCGTGGTCGGGTTCGATGTCATCCTCGGAAAGCTCGATCCCCCGAAGCCGGAGCAGGTCGACTGTCCGTTCGAATGCGTCTGGTGCCGCCTCGGCGTCCTCGAGCTCCTGCTGGACCTCGGAAACGGTGAGAAAACCGCGTTGTTGCCCTCGTCGCGCTAATTGGTCGACGAGATGTTCGATGTCTTCAGTCACGGTCGTTCACCTGCTGCGCTCCCCTTGCCCCGCCTTTGTTCCTGCAAACCTATCAGCGCGCGCAGCATTTCGGAATGGGCATCACTCGATGGATCGAGGCGCTTGAGTTCACCTTCGAGGTCCTTGATCTGACGCTCAAGCGCTTTCACCTCGGCGCGCTTCACCACCTCGATAGCGCCGGTTAGGGGTCGGGGATCGAAGGCGAGGCGTTGGACCAAATCCAAGTGGGGAAGCTCGTTGAGGTCTATAGCCATACCCGCTGACACCGCTGCCCGCCGATTCTCGATCTCGGTAACCAGGTCGAAAAGGTCGGCGGTTACCCAGGCTGGGTCAAAGGACACCGACGCAAGCTCGATCGGATTCGCCAGCATGACTCTGATCAGCTCGCTTTGCGTTGGATCGAGCCCGTTCGACTCGGCTTCATCGCTTCGCCGGCTTCGGGAGCGGACGTCTCCGGCCAGAGCCCTCCCAATCACGCTTGCCTCCACCCCGATCTGTTTGGCGGCGAAGCGAACGTATTCGGCCTGCGCGATGGGGTCGGTAACCCGGGCTAGAAGTCGGGCGGTGTTGCGAATCGCCCGCGCCCTGCCCTCGGGTTCGTTGATCCGCTGCTTGGCGATCTCTTTCTCGATGCGGAACTGGAGGAGGGGGCGTGACCCCGAGATGGCTGCCTTGAGGTCGTCGCCGCGGCCAGCCTGGACAAGATCGGCGGGATCCATCCCCCCCGGAAGGTCGGCCACCCTCAAGTCGAAATCGAGATCAACCGGAGTCCGCAACTGATCCCCCCGCAGTGCGGCCCCGGCCCCCGCTTGATCGGAATCGAATGCCAATACCACTCGGTCGGTGAACCGGCGCAGCAAATCGAAATGGTCTTCACCGAGGGCAGTACCGCAAGTGGCCACGGCCGTGCCGACCTCGGCCTGATTGGCGGCAATGACGTCGAAATACCCTTCCACCACCACCGCTTCCTGGCTGCGAGCGATCTGTCCTTTGGCTCGGTGGAGGCCATAGAGCAGGCGGCTTTTCTGGTAGAGACGCGAGTCAGGCGAGTTCAAGTATTTGGGATTGGCGCCTTCGAGGGCCCGTCCGCCAAACCCAACCGGATCGCCGCGTAGGTCGTGGATCGGGAACAGGATGCGGTTGCGGAACACGTCGTAAAGCTTGCCTCCCCTGCCCCGTTTGACCAGTCCCGCCGCTTGCATCGTCCGCTCCTTGACCCCGAGCCCGCGCAACGCCTTGACCAAGGCATCCCACGACTCGCCCTCGGGGGCATAGCCAATCAGGTATCGATCGACGTCGTCAACCCCCAGGCCGCGGTGGCGCAGGTATGCCCGAGCAGGACCGGCTTCGGGAGCCGACCGCAACAGTTTCCGGTAGAAGTCGACCGCCTTGCCGACGGCGTCGGTCATCTCCTCGTGCTCACCTCGGCGACGGGCGGTGCCGGGATCGGTTTCGATGGCGATACCGGCGTTCCGAGCGAGGAACTCAACCGACTCGTTGAAGTCGAGTCCCTGAGTCTCTTGGACAAAGGTGTAGACGTCGCCACCCTTGCCGCAGCCGAAGCAGTGATAAAGCCCCCGCGCCGTGTCCAAATTGAGCGAAGGAGTCTTCTCCTGGTGGAAAGGACATACGGCGACATGGGCGCGGCCGGACTTCTTGACCGTGGTCACACCGCCTACCAGGTCGATCAGGTTGGTGGCGGCCCGGACCCGGTCGATGTCATCCCGCCGATACACGGAGCCGAGGTTAAAGCAGTGCTCCTGAGAGAAAGTCGAGAACGCGGGTCATCGCCACTCGGTCCTGCTCCGTCGAGTCGCGGTGGCGAATCGTGACGGCCTGGTCCTCCAGGGTTTCGAAATCGACCGTGACACAGAAGGGCGTGCCGATCTCGTCCTGACGCCGGTAGCGCTTACCGATTGACTGCGTAAGGTCGACCTCGAGCATGAAATGGCGGCGCAGCTCGGTGGCGAGTTTCTGGGCCGGCTCGATCAGCTCTGCCTTTTTCGACAAGGGAAGGATGGCGAGCTTGTAGGGAGCAAGCCGGGGGTGGAGACGGACGACAGTCCGCGCTTCCCCTTTGACCTTGTCTTCGTGATAGGCATCGATGAGAAAGGCGAATGTGGCTCGTGTCGCGCCAGCGGCGGGTTCGATCACATAGGGGAAGAAGCGGTCTTTCGAGTCCTCATCGAAATAGCGGAGATCGATCCCGGAGTGCTCGGTGTGCTGGCGCAGATCGAAATCGGTGCGGTTGGCGATCCCCTCCAGCTCGTCCCAACCCCAGGGGAAGTTGTATTCGACGTCGACGGTTGCCGCCGAATAGTGCGACAACTCGTCGGCTTCGTGCGGACGAATGCGGAGGTTCTCTGGGGTCATCCCCAGGTCGAGGTACCAGCGATGCCGAGAATCGACCCAGTAGTCGAACTGTGCAGGGGCGTCCTCCGGCCGGCAGAAGTACTCCATCTCCATCTGCTCGAATTCGCGTGTACGGAAGACGAACTGGCCGGGGGTGATCTCGTTGCGAAAGCTCTTCCCGATCTGGGCCACACCGAAAGGCAACTTGAGCCGGTTGCTACGACGGACGTTGTCGAAGTTGATGAATATGCCCTGCGCCGTCTCAGGGCGGAGATAGATCAGGTTCGATTCGTCCTCGACCGGACCGGTGTGGGTGCGAAACATGAGATTGAAGGCGCGAGCCTCGGTGAAGTTGTCGCGCGCGCCGCAGTTCGGACACACCGAGGGATCATCGAGCTTGTCGAGGCGGAACCGCTGATTGCAATTCCGGCATTCGACCAGCGGATCGGTGAAGACCGATTCGTGCCCGGACGCCTGCCAGACCTTGCGCGCCTGAAGGATCGCCGAGTCGAGCCCGACGATGTCGTCTCGCTCCTGGACCATCGCCCGCCACCACTCGTCCTTGACGTTCCGCAACAACAAGACCCCGAGCGGGCCATAGTCGTAAGCCGAACGAATTCCTCCATAGATCTCAGACGATTGGAAGACGAACCCGCGTTGTTTGGCGAGGGCGGCGATCGTATCGAGACTGGCCGGCATGGAGGTCGGCAAGGCTAGGCCCCTCTCCATTCTTGCGTAAATCTGCGCCCCTAATCGTGGGGTTTTTACGCAGGAATGAAGCGGCGGATCCCAAGCACGGTGATGTCGTCCTCCTGTTCCACGTCACCGGTGAACGAGTTGAGCGCAGCTACCAAACCAGCAACTGTCGCCGGCGACGCCAGCAGTCCGTCGAAGCCGAACATCGTCCGTTCCGGAGAATGGGCCTCAGTAACTCCGTCCGACGTGAGGAGCACAACCTCCCCGGGGGCGAGCAAAAGCGTCCGCTCCTCATAATCCATTCCCGGGAGCAGGCCAAGTGGCATCCCGCAAGCCTTGACCATCTTCGAGCCGTCGGTCTGCCAATGGAGGGGCGGATTGTGCCCCGCGTTGGCGAATCGCAGCTCGCCTGAGCTCGCGTCGAGAATTCCAAAAAGACAGGTGATGAACATCCCCGCCGGAATGTCGCCAACTAGAAGGCTGTTGGCTCGGGCCAGCACGTCTCCCGGCGACACAGCGGACTCAGAAAGCGTCACCCCGCGTAGAACCGTACGACATGACGCCATGACCAGCGCCGCGGGCATCCCCTTGTCAGTGGCGTCACCCACCGTGAAAGCGAGATGCCCGTTTGGCAGCGGGTAGAAGTCATAGAAGTCGCCGCCGACCTCCCGCGCGGGTTGATAGAAGACCTCGATGTCATATCCCTCAATTCTTGGCAAAGTCCGCGGGAGAAGCTCGCGTTGAATACGTTGCGCGACCCCGAGCTCCTCATCAACTCGTTGCCGGTGCCGGCGGGCAGCCTCCTGCTGTTCGAAGAGCTCGACGATGTGAAGCGCCGGACCGACACGGTTGCCGACTTCCTCGAGAAATTGCAGTTCCAGCCCTCGATATGGAATCCCGGCCCGCCGTGGTCCCAGCACGATCGTCCCACCGCCCTTTTCGCCCCCGCCAAGGGGCACCAACAACCCGCCGGGATCCGCCACGGAACTCAGGGGATCGGCGCTCAGCAACAACATGGATTTGGGCTGCAGTGTCTCGTTGAGCAGGGCGCGCAGCTCGTCCTCGAGCACTGCGCGGTCTACAACCGAGGCGAGCTTTCCAACCAACCGCTCGAGGGCCCGTTCGGCGTCGAATTTTTCTCGATAGAACCTTTGGTCGATCGCGCGCTGTATTCGCTTACGCAGAGGTTGCATCCCAATCGCGAGCGCCGTCCCGGTCAGGACGCCGGCGATGGCAGCGATCTGGCCAGCGCGACTCCCTGCGACACCGGCGCCGATGAGGTTGCCCGCCAGGGCCGACATCGCCAGGCTGACCGTGACGAAGATCAAGGTGGCGATAGCCGTCAACGCTCCATACACCAATGCCCGGTTGATGAGAACGTCGATCTCGAATAGCCGATACCGAACAACGGCCAACATGATCGAGACCGGCAGCGCGAACACCGCCGCCGTGGCCAGGAGAAGAGTGTTGAGGCCGTAAAGTGCCTGCAATCGCGGTGTCGCCAGTACGAGGCCGAACGCATCCGGTCGAAGCGAAGGCCGCAGCAGGAGCAGGACCCCAAGAGTCGCCGCGATCAAAGTCATAGCGGTCAACACCGGACGGACGGGGCGTGCTGGGGAGCTCGTCCATGCTCGGCCGAGCGCGACCAGCGGAATCCCCGCCGCGATGACCTGCCCCCAAGGGTCTGGATAATTCGCCGGGAGAACGCTGGCTCTTGGATCAAGAAAGGCCAACAGTCCGAAGCCGATCATGATCATCAGGGTGACCTGTTCCCATCGCCGCGGCCGTTCGACGAAAAACAGGCGGAGAAAGACCAGGAGCAGAATCCCCGCCAGCGAGAACCAGTAGTTGGCGATGTCGTCGGGAACCGCCTCGCCGATCAAAGCCGCCGCCCGCGCCCACCCTCCCTCCAGCAAGTTGAGCGGCGCGAAAAGGCTCACGCCAACGACTGTCAGCATCGAGGCGGAAATGAACGAAAGCTCGGAGTGCGAGCGGGACGCGATCACGACTCCGAGCCCGACAAAGAGCAGGAGCCCCACAACATGAATCGCCAGCTGGCCGGAGCGCAGAAGTGTGGGCGACGCCACACTTGCTAGCCGGTTGGCCAAAGTGGGATCGACCACTAGGGGACCCTGAATCAGGAGCCCGGATGTGCCTTGGGCAAAGAGACGCGCAAACCCTGCAATGGCGACGGCTAAGGCGGCGGGCAGAGACAGGGCCCAGAGGAGCTGCGGCCCCGCCGGCAGGCGAAGGCGTTCAACCATCCCGAATGCTGACCAGCTGCGATGGGCGCAACGATTGCGCACGATCGGGGAGACGAGCCTCGGCAGGAAACACAAACGTCAAGTTGGAAGGGCCGCCGAGAGCAGGGTCGTAGCGATGACATCCAAGGCAATCCGAGCGACCTCCCCAACAATCACTCCCGCATGACCGGGTGACGTCGTGATGAACGATTGTCGCTCCCTCGCGCCCGATGGCGTGACAGTCGAGGCATGTGGCTCGATCGAGGTCGTCGTAGCTCACGGCTTCAACTCCGTGGGGAACATTCCTCGCATAGCCGACGCTGCCGACCAATCCGAGGAAGGCGACCGTGCCATAACCGCCAAGTTGGAACGCCGTTTTCCACCATCGAGACTCACGCTCCCGGTGGGGTCGCAGACCTTTGATCAGCCAGCAGACCGACCACACCGCCAACCATATGCCGGCTGGATTCGCCCGCGCCGAGGCGTCGAACTGGTAGGCGATCGAAACGCCTACAAACACGAGGCCATTGATGGCGATCGTGATTTCGATAAGGCGATATCCAGAGGGTCGTAATCCGGCGATTATCGCGAGGACCGCGATGCTGGCCGACCAGGCGGCTACTCCGCCCCAGTGGGTGACGTGGTCGGCCGCATGCACCTGTGCTTTGGCGATGTGCTCAACCGTAAGCAGAAATAGGGGGAGGACACCCGCGCCAGCAAGAAGCAGCGAACCCCAATGCGGGCGGAACCAAGCCCCCTCGCTTGGATTGCTGACGAGCACGATTAGCGCCAGGCCGAGGAACAAGAAAGCAAGCCCTTCGAGTCTTCGCAGGCCGGCAAGAACAACGAAAAAGGTGCCGACAGTGACAACGGCTTGGAGAGCGCCAGCCCGGTGGCTTTTCCGGACTAGCTGGGCGGATGCGCCGACGATCGCTGAACCGAAAAGCGCCCCGAACAAAACCTCGTGCACCCGATGGCTGACGGTCTCGGCGTTTCCCAGCTCCGAAAACGGCTCCTGAAACCAACCCAGGACAATCAGGATTGCCGGGCTCAGGAAATACAGGCTGGCCACCAAGGCCCAACCAGAGGCTTGAAAAACCCGAGTTCGCCAATTCAATTGCTCGAATGTCACCGTAGTACAGACGGCCAATCCGCTCTATCCGGGTGACACCCAAACTCAAGCGTGGCGGGTTTCTACTCCTCGGGAGGCGATTCGCGGCCGAGGCCCCGATTGGCGGCGAAGAGCCGGCCGAGAATCGGCATCAGCACCAGATTGAGCCCATGCAGGACTCCAATGATGAGGAGGATGCCGCCGATCCGGACCAATTCGTGTTGGATCTGGATTGGTCGCACCGAGAACGTCCAACCCTCACGGGGAAAGACCGAAGTTGTGAACAAGATGTAGGCGATGAAGATGAGGTAGTAGACGATGTCGGTGAGGACGATGAAGCTCTTGCCGGTACGGGGGCTCGCTCGGAAGACGTCGGCGGCATAGCTCCGCCCGAATCGCTTGATGAACGGACCGAGCCAAAGTGCGACTCCGATCAACAGAACGGTTGTCAACAATTCGAGAATCCACCACGCCATCAAGAGCCTTCCTTCTTCTCGTTTGGTAGTCAGCGAAACGATGCCAGTGAAAAGCAACAGCATTCCGAGCGCAATCCCCGCCCTACGCGCCCGGCTATAACGCATCATTCGATCAGCTTCGACGCTCTCCCGCACACGGGCGAAAAGGTCGGGAGCCGGAAAGACATTGGCGGCGCCCGCGCTAAGGGCTTCCGTGAGCTTCTCTTCTAGGACAGTCATTCGGGCCCTTCCAGCCGTTGCTCGAGCGAACGCAGCCCCCGCTGCAGATGGGTCTTGACCGAGTTAGCGCCGATCCCCAGGGTCTCGGCAATCTCACCGACGCTGAGCTCGAGGTAATAGCGAAGAACTAAGCAATCTCGTTGCCGGCGAGGAACGTCGCGCAAAGCGCTGATAACTCGTTGTTGATCGGCTCGAACCGCTACGAGGTCGTCGAGCGTGGGGCCTTGGGGATCTGCCGCCGGAAAATGGCGCAGCGAAACCAACCCGCGGCGATTGTGATCGCGGGCAAGGTTCAGAACGATTGACCGGAGGTAGGCAGGAATCCGGTCGCGGTTCTTGATCCGGCCTGAGGCACGAGCGAGGCGGATAAACGCCTCTTGCACCAAGTCTTCTGCCGCGTCGCGGTCGTCGACAAAGAAGCGCGCGAGTCGAACCAGATTCGCCGCCTCGGCCCGATACAACTCAGCCACCAGAAGATCGGCTGAGCTCCACGACAGCTCAGCCCCGCTGCTCACGTGCTCCATCAACGCCAGCATCTGCAAAGCAGACGAACTACTGCCCATGGTCGGGCGACGCGTCACCCGCCACCAGACATTCGAGCGTCTGCTATCCAGGAGGTAAGTCAATGTCGAGAAATGTAGGTTCACCTTGGCGGCGGATGCTCGTCGGCGCACTCTTTGGGTTGTTGTGGGGAGTTGGAATGAGGGCGTGGATGCGCTTCATCTCCACCAGTCCCGAGTTCACCTGGGGAGGGACACTCTTCATCGTTGGCGCTACCACTATCGCCGGCACCTTGACCGGGCTCGCCTATTGGCGCTGGCAGAAGGCGCGGGGACAGTTCTGGCGTCTGCTCGGGCTTTCGTTCCTTCCGTTGGGAACCGCGGCGGGAGCGGTGATGTTGCCGACGTTCGTCCTCGGGGGTATCGCCTGGGGGCGACGTCGCTGGCCGGTTTGGATCCGTCTCCTTCTCGGGCTGATCGCGGTGGCCTTGCAGGTGGTCTTTTTCGTAGGCGGGATCAACGATTTTGCGACCGGCCGGGAGGCCGTGGGCGTGGCGCTCTATGCGGGGTTCTTGGCTGTCGAGACCTGGGCCTTCTCGATCATGGCCCGTCCGCTCCCCCAAAACGCCGCTCCCGCCCCTGATACTCGATCACCGCTTGCCGTAAGTGATCACGGTTGAAATCGGGCCAGAGGATGCCGGGGAACCAGAACTCGGCGTAGGCCGCCTGCCAAAGTAAGAAATTGGAAAGCCGGTGTTCGCCCGAGGAGCGAATCACCAAATCGAGCGGCGGCATCTCCGGTAGATACAGAAACGAGGAGAACAACTTCTCGTCGATTTCCGTCGGACTGAGCTCACCGGACGCAGCTCGTTTGGCAATCGTGGCAGCGGCGGCAGCGATCTCTCGTTGGGATCCGTAATTGAAAGCGAACACAAGATGGAGCCGCTCGTTGCCGGCGGTGAGCTCGGTCGCCTCCTCCATCTCTTTGCGGTTGTGGTCGGGAATGCGGCGGTCAGCCAGGTCGCCGATGAAATGCATGCGCACGCCCTGGTCCGCCAGCGAGTCGCGCCGGCGGGTCAGCAAGTCCTGGTTGAACCACATCAGGAACTCGACCTCGTCCGCGTCGCGCGACCAGTTCTCGGTCGAGAACGTGTACGCGGTCAACCATTCGATGCCGAGCTCGAGCGAGCCTTCTACCGTGTCGAACAGGGCTGCCTCGCCGGCCGCGTGACCCGCGGTTCGAGGAAGTCCGCGGGCGTTGGCCCAGCGCCCGTTGCCATCGAGGATCAATCCAACGTGCCGCGGAATGCGTGTCGGATCGAGATCAGCCATCGAGGACGGCAAGCGATGCGAGACGGCGATCGAGATGGAACTCGACAAAACGACGGGCCACCCCCATCGCCTCGCCGCTCAGGGCAGGGTCGGTGGTGGGCATGAAGGCGAGATCGGCCGTGGCGAGGCTGGCGAGATAGCCAGTGAGACCCGGTCGAAGCCTGACAGCGCCCTCGTTGCGACAGTTGCGGCACATCGCTCCCCCACCCGAGAAGCTGAATCGCTCCAATCCATCCGGAGTTCCGCAGGCGGCGCAGCGAGTAAACGATGGCTCCACCCCCACAACACCGGCGAGCTTGAGAAGGAAGGCGGTGACCAAGTCCTGCCCACCGCCACCTTGATCGAGAGCCTTTAGTCCCCGGTGGAGCAGCAAGAACAACCGATGCGAGCTCTCGGCTTCCTGGGCCACCGCGTCCACCGCCTCCACCATCGTGCCCGCCGCCAGCACCCGCTCGAGATCGAGACGGAGATGAGAGAAGGGATCGATCACCGAGACTTGGGTGACCGTGTCAAGCTCCCGGCCCTCATAGACGACAACGTCGATGTGAGTGAAGGGCTCGAGCCGCCCTCCGAAACGACTCTTGGTCTTGCGCACACCCTTGGCAACGGTGCGCATCTTTCCTCGGTTCGGGCTGAGGAGCACCACCACTCGATCGGCTTCCCCAAACGGATAGCTGCGGAGCACGATGCCTTGATCGGATCGGATGGCCATTCCGCCTAACGGTACAGAGCCGTGGTCGGCTACCTTGGCCTGATGATCGAAGGTGTCCTTTGACCGAACCCAAACCCCCTTGGAAACGAGAAGGCGCGGCACTGATCAGTGAATGGAAATTCGCGGACTTCGCCGAAGCCCTGGCGTTCGTCAACAAAGTTGGTGAAGCGTCAGAAGCGGCAAACCATCATCCAGACATCAGCATCAAGTGGAACCGAGTCCGGCTCAAGCTCAGCACTCACGACGCCGGCAAGGTCACGAAGAAGGACTTCGACCTAGCTGAGACGATATCGGCGCTGTAGGCGTTCCTCCCCCCGGAAGGGGGAGAGCCGGCGTAGCCGGGATGGTGGCCTTTTCTTGAATCCGAAATTTGTTACTACGTCCGTGCTCCTGGCGTAATTTGTGACTACATCCGCGTTTTCCGCTGATCTAGTGCCGAATTTGCTGTGGGCCACGGATGTGCTGCCAAATTTCGAATCTCATGCTCAGTGAGCTGCGATCAGATAGAGGAACCCGACACCCACCTCGATAATCCGCCGCGAGGCGGAGGGAGCACCGACCGGCTTCTCGCTTCCCCCGACCCCCCTGGTCGCTGCTGGAAACCGTTCTGGTATTCCCGCTCAGTGTGGAGAAACAGCAGCCTCGCAGGCGCGGACCCATCCCAGGTTGGCCTGGTCGCCTAGCTTTTCGTAGCGGCTCTGGAGGTTGGCCAGGATTCTCCGCATGATCGCCTTGGAATCGACCGGGTTTAGCCAGGTCGGCTCGAGTCGAGGCGGCCCACCGATCGACTCCGACACCAGCACTGCGGCTTCGTCGCGGCCGATGGCCTCGCCGAAATGAAACGGGTCGACCAGTTGGCCCCCGGCGAACACCAGAAAATGACCAGGAAGCGCCACACCCTGCACCTCGATCCCCGCCCGGCGGCCGACCTCCATCCAAATGACCGAGACAATGATTGGGAGGCCCCGCCGCGTGTCAAGAACACGGTGGAGGAAGCCGTTGTCGATGTGGTCGTAGTCCTCGGTGTTCCCACCAATTCCCTCCTGGATCGAGATGATCCGTCGGAGCGAGAGGTGGGTATGCCCTTGAACAGCCGCCGCCATCCGATCGAGCCTGCCCAAGTAGGTGACGGCGTCGAGCTCCGGCTCAACGAATGTCGCCAGTAGCAAACATGCCTCAGCCAGTCGATCGGATCCGATCAGTTGCGGCAGTCGCTCCACCACCCTCGCTGTGATCGCCGCGTCCATGGCTACTTGGTGAATCCGAGGCGATCAAGCGATCCGGCGCGGCGTTGCCAGTCGGGCTCGACCTTGACTTGGAGCTGGAGGTGGACCTTGCTCCCGAGCAGGGCTTCCAGTTCCTCCCGAGCCTCGCTCCCCGCTTCCTGCAACATCAAACCACCCTTGCCGATGACGATTCCCTTCTGCGAGTTTCGCTCCACGAGCACATCGGCCTCAATTCGCAGGAGGTCATTCTCCTCTTCCATGTCATTGAGTCGGACGTGGAGCGAATGCGGAAGCTCTTCCCGCAAACGATCAAGGAACTTCTCGCGGATGATCTCCTGAACCAAGAACTCCTCGGGCTGATCGGTATCCATGTCGGGCGGGAACAGCGCCGGGCCCTCCGGCAACCGGGCAGCTAGCTCTTGTTGGAGCGGCTCGATCCCGACACCGGTGACCGAACTAATCGGCACATAGGAGGCGAAGTCCCATTCAGTTGCTGCGGTGAGCTGCGCGAGCACGTCTTGGCTCGACGCCCTATCGACCTTCGTCACCGCCAGCACCACCGGCGACCCAGCCGCACGGACTCTTTCGGCGATCAACCGATCACCTGACCCGATCGGTTGCGTCGCGTCGATGAGAAAACAGGTCACGTCGGCATCCTTGAGGCTGCCGTAGACGAGGCGGTTTAGACGACTACCGAGCTCGGTTCTGGGCTTGTGCAGACCCGGTGTGTCAATGAGAACTATTTGCCATTCGTCCGCCGGATCATTGACGACCCCGCGCACAATCGAACGAGTGGTCTGAGGACGAGTCGAGGCGATCGTGATCTTGCGACCCACGAGCCGATTGACGAGTGTCGACTTGCCCACGTTCGGTCGCCCCACCAGCGTGACCAGGCCGCAGCGCATCAAGTGCGACGGGCAAGGATCGAGGAAACCCGCCGCCCTTGAAGACGATCGACTTCGAGCTCGATCCCGTTGATCTCAAAGCGCTCTCCTTCTTCAGGAACGCGGCCAGCCAGCCCCAGCACCAAACCCGCCACTGTGTCCCATTCCACATCTGGCAGCTCAATGGCGAAGGTGTCGCCGAGAGTTTGGACATCGAGCCGTCCGTTGACTCGGACGACGCCTTCTTCGACTTGCTCGATCAGCTCCTCCTCCGGATCGAACTCGTCGGCAATCTCGCCGACGAGCTCTTCGAGCAGGTCCTCGATGGAGACCAAGCCAGTGATGTCGCCGTATTCGTCAACGACCATCGCCAGATGAGACTTGCTCGTTTGCATCTCGCGCAGCAGATCGGACACTCGTTTTTGCTCGGGCACAAAGGGAATGTCGCGCACGAACTCACCTAGGTCATCGATGGGCTGGCCAGCGGCATGAGCGCCAAGGACATCTTTGGTTAGGACGACCCCTACCACCTCCTCTTGGGAGTCGGTGACCGGGTAGCGCGAGAATCCGTTTTCCGCCGATAGGGCGGCCAGTCGGGAGACATCGCTCTCGATGCCGACCGTGATCATGTCCTGGCGGGGAACCATCACCTCGCGCACGATGGTTTCGGTGAACTCGAGCACCGAGTCGATTAGCTCGCGCTCGTCTTCCGCCTCCTGGGTTGCAGCCTCAGCCGAGATCTCTTCGGGCTCGCTTTCGTTGTCGGAGATGAGCTCATTGGCAGCTCGGCCAAAGCGCACCGTCAGCGCGAGCAGCGGCGCCAATTGATAGGCAAGCGCGCCCGGTCGGGCCCGGCCGATGGCTCGGGCAAGGAAGTCGCCGATCACCCAAAACCCGAGAACGGCTACGGCTATGCCGCCTAGAACCGAGGTGCCTTCCACCTCTCGGGTCAAGACCCAGGTGGCAGGGGCGACACCAAGGAGCAACAGAAACGAATGCACGGCGTTGATCGACGGATGCAGCACCTCGCGCATCTCGAGCAGTCGCGCGATCTTTTGCGCACCTCTCTTCCCCTCGGCCGCATCCTTGAGTGCGTCACCGCGATTGGTCCGGAGGGCGGAAGTCAGCCCAGCGCGGAGGACGGCCGCAAGCAACAGCGCTACCCCCGACAAGAGGATGATGAAGATCATCGGCGAGTCATGCCCCAGCCCGCGAGCAGATTCCGTTCCTTTTCTTCCATGACCGCCGCATCGGCCTCGTCGGCATGGTCATAGCCCAGGCAATGGAGAACACCGTGGGTCACCATCAAGGCGAGCTCGTCCTTCTCCCCAACTTCGAGCTGCTCAGCCTGACGGCGGATATAGGCCGGAGCAAGAAACACGTCGCCGATGACAATGGGGGGCCCGGTTTCCTCCGGCACGTGGCCGGGACGGAGGTTCTCGATCGGAAAACTCAAGACGTCGGTAGGACCTTCCTTGCCGAGGGCGTGGGTGTGGAGGTCCGCCATACCTTCTTCGCTTACCAAGATGACCGACAATTCGGCCGTCGCTGGATATCCCTCCGCGGCGAGTACTTCTGTGACCCATTGGCGGACTTGCTCGAGATCTAAATCGGACGAGTCGCCCTCATCCTCGACAAGCACCGTCATCAAGTTCCCGGGAAATTGGGGTACTGGATGCGTTGGTGATAATGGCCAATGAGGGCTTCGAGAAAAGCCCGCCGGGTCCGAGTCAACTGGGCAAGGGTGAGCGATGACTCGGTGAGCTGACCGTCGTTGACTTTCTCATCAATCACGCGGCCCACGACCTTTTCGATCGCTTGCGGAGTGGGTTCCTCAGCTTGAAAGACCGCCCGACAGGCGGCTTCTAGCGAGTCGGCCAGCATCACAATCGCCATCTCCGCGGAGCGGGGTTTGTGCCCCGTGTGGCGGAAGTCGTTCGGATCGATTTCCTCACCTTCTTCGGCGCGGGCTTTCTCGTAGAAGAACCGCATGATCCCGTCGCCGTGGTGGCTGACGATGGCTTCGGTCACTTCGGTGGGAATGCGGTAACTGCGAGCGAGCTTCACTCCTTCGGTGACGTGTTGGCGGATCATCTCCACCGATTGGCGCGGCGGGATTTCGTCGTGCGGATTCCCACCGCCGAACTGGTTCTCGATGAAGAAGGTGGGATTCAACGTCTTCCCTAAGTCGTGGTAGTAGGCCGCGGCGCGAGCGAGCAGCGGATTGGCACCCACCGCGCGGGCGGCGGCATCGGCCAACGTGCCCACCATCAGCGAGTGATTGAAAGTGCCAAATGCCTTGTCTTGGAGCAAGGCCAACGCCTCATGGTTGAGGTCGGTCAGCTCAAGCAAGCGCAGGTTGGTGGTGATGTCGAAGGCATTCTCGAAGAATTGGAGCACGGCCAGTCCGAGCAACGCGCTGACCACCGAAACTCCGGCGGCGAGCGCGCTAGCCGATCCGATCACAAGCCATGGCTCTTGATCAGGAGCGGCATGGAAATACCAAGCGACGGCCGCCGCGATCGTTGCCGCGGCGGCAGCCGATGCCAGGACTGCCTTGCGGTAACCGCCACGCGACGAAAGGCTGGAGACGAACCCGACCGGCACCATCGTCGACATGGCGGCATAAACCGTAAGGCCGGGGTCACGGGTGCCCGTTGCGACCAGCACGGCAATCGCGATGCCCATCAAAGCCGCGACCCGCGAATCAAAAAGCACGGTGGTCATCAGACCAAAGATCACTGTCGGCAAGAGATACCAGGCCGCTACCTCATCGACGCCGGCTTGCGCCTGAATCGTCAGTCGCACCGCTCCGGCGGCGAGCACAATCAGCAGCCCAAGAAGAGCCGCCATTCGCGGGCGGTCCCAAAGCTCGCGGCGGAAGCGTGCGAGATACACCCCTATCGAGACGACCATCGCCGCCAGGACCGCAAAAAGACCCAAGGATTGACCGCTTTCGGCCAGGCTGACTGCTTGTGTCGCCCGGATCGCGTTGACTTGCAAAAGGCTCAGCTCCGATGCTTGCAAGGCGATGTTCTTGCCGGCCGGGTAGGAAACGATGACATCTTCGACCCCGCTTCGGGCGCGTTCGACCTCCGCTTCGGTGGCCTCGCGGTCGAAGAGATAGTTGGCTCGCACCGCATGCGAAACGATGTCGGCTGCAGCACTACGTGCGAGGGGATCGGCGGTCGAGCCGATCAGAACCAGCGGTGGGCTGTCGAGAATGGCACCGCGAATCAGGTTCAGGTCGCCGCTCGTAAGCCTGGTCCCGAAGATGTCAACGAGCTTGCCCACCGCTCCCTCGTTGACCGCCGCGAGCCAGCTCGGCTCGCCGAGAGCATTGCGCACGACATCGCCTGTCGCATAAGTAACCAACAGCTCGATCGTGGTCCGTTCGAGGTTGGGCTCTTCCGCCACCAGGTCGGCGATCTGCGCCTCGACGCTGCGTACCGCCGGCTTGTATCCGACTGGCAGGCTCACGCAGATTTCGTCGCACTCGACCGCTTGCAGTTCGTTGCCTGTCGACAGTGTCAACGAGAGGGGGAAGTCGGGGTCGGCGCCGTCCACCGACACCTGGGCCGGAACGACACTGACGTCCGTTTGCCAGGTTCCATCGCTCTGAGTCTCCGCCGTCCCAATCTCGATGCCGTTCTCGTCGTAGACGAAGACTGAAACACCCCCGAGACCGCGATCAGCCGCTTCGGTGACCAGGCCGTCGGAATTTGCATCGAGGAAAACTTGTCCAGCCACATCGATCACCGCGACTTCTCCGGCGGTCGTCGAGACGTCGGGCACGGTCGTCTCCACTGGGATCAGGTCGGGCAAGGTCAGCGATGGAACGACCGCAGTGGAATCCATCACTCCGGTGATCGTTGCTTGCATGATTGCCTCGATGTCGGCGAAAGCAGCCTGCTCGGCACTTTCGTCACGGGACAGGATGTCATTCACTGCATCCTCGGCCTCATCGCGCTTCTGCTCGGTTGCGTCCTCATCGACCACGTCCGCATCCACCCGCGCCACGTAATCGCGCGTCGCCAACTGACCCGGCTCCAGGGAGGCGAGCTCACTGCCACCGAGCGACAGCATGGTCCAGGCCCCAACCACGGTGGCAATAAAGATCGCCAGCCTGATGGCGTTGACGCGGTTCATCGGTCGTCGACCTCGGCTCGGGCGTAGGCATCGACGATCGCCGCAACAATGCGGTGACGAACGACGTCCTTGCTCGTGAGCTCGACAAAAGAAACGCCGGGAATGCCGGCCAGGATCCGACGGACTATGGCCAAACCCGAGAGTTTTTCCGAGGGCAAGTCGGTCTGGGTGGCGTCGCCGGTGACGATCATCTTGGAATTGAAACCGAGGCGAGTGAGAAACATCTTCATTTGCTCGGGCGAGCTGTTCTGCGCCTCGTCGAGAATCACGCAGGCGTCATTGAGTGTCCGCCCCCGCATGTAGGCCAACGGGGCGATTTCAATCGTGCCCCGCTCAGTAAGGCGGGCGGTTTCCTCGGGACCCAGCATGTCCCAAAGGGCGTCGTACAGCGGGCGCAAATACGGGTCGATCTTGGCGAAAAGGTCGCCCGGCAGAAACCCAAGCCGTTCGCCCGCTTCGACCGCTGGACGGGTGAGGATGATCCGGCGGACGGCGCCCGCCGACAGAGCTTCCACTGCCGCCGCCATTGCCAGATAGGTCTTGCCCGTGCCGGCCGGACCGATGCCGAATGTCACTGTGTTCTCGCGAATGGCGGTGATGTAGCGGTGCTGGCCATGGGTCTTGGGCCGGACGAGCTTTCCCCGACCGACCGCCAATCCGTCGGTGAGAACGCCGGCGGGACTCGGGACCGAATCGCGCACCATCCCAACTAGTTGCTCGACCCGCTGGAGATCGAGGCTGCCTCCTTCCTGGACGAGCAAGAGCATCTCCTCGAGGGCGGTCTTGGCCTCCTCGACCTCGCGGGCGGGTCCGGAAATGGCGACTTCATTGCCACGCGCCACCAGGACGACGGCGGGAAAAGCCTGCTCGAGCGCTTTCAGGTTCGAGTCAGCCTGCCCGAGCAGATCGAGCATGAGATGATTCGAGGAGACGCGCAGGCGTTGTTCGACTAGGTCGGGAGTCACGGCAGATCGGCCGGAATGATCAAGTTGAAATTATACCGACGGCGGCTTCATAAAGGGCTAACTGGTTCTATCCCGGTGGCCAGGTGAACCGGCGGCCCGCCATCACATGCAAATGAAGATGCCCGACTGTCTGTCCCCCTTCAGGACCGATATTGGTGACAAGCCGCCAACCGTTGGCATGATTCTCACCGATCTCCTGCGCGGCGCGACCAAGCGCGCTCCACACCTGCGCGTGATCGGGTCGATCAAAATCGACCTCCCCCATCGACCCGATGTGCATTCGCGGGATGACCAGCACATGCTCGGGCGCGATCGGGTTGATGTCGCGGAATGAAATCGTGTCCTCGGTCTCCGCGACACGTTCGGAGGGTATCTCGCCTGCCACCAACCGGCAGAACAGGCAGTCGTTCATTCGAGCTGGGACAGCACCTGGCGGATCGTGGTGCGATCAGATCGGGCGAGCGCCGCCAAGAGCTCCAGGTCACCATGACGTACAGCCATGGAGGTGGCGCCGGCTCGTCGGCGCATTTGGATCGCCACCAAGAAGCGTCGGATCAAATCAGAAACGTCGTCGTCGACCCGACTCATCTCATCTAGATCGATCATGACTTCTCCATTACCTTCCACCGCCGAAGGGATGAGATGCGCGACGTCGATTTGATAAAGGGCGGCGAGCCGATGGAGGCGCTGGACCGAGATCGCTCGCTCTCCCCGCTCGTAGGCGCCGAGCACCGATGACCGAAACTCGAGCTCAGACCTTTTTTCGACCTCCTGGAGCGACCAGCCGCGGTGGCGGCGGGCGGTGCGCAGGCGAACGCCCAACGCCTTGTCAAAATTGTCGACGATGTCCCTGCCTCCTTCCCCCGGGGCCGGACACTACCACGGAGAGTGGTTGCACGGCACTAGTCATCGCCGATCCACTTAGGAAATAGTGCGAAAGACGGCCGCGGCGACCACCGCGGCGGTTTCGGTGCGGAGGACGTTCCGACCGAGATTGACGAGTGGCCACCCTGTAGCCACTTCCATCTCATCCCAACCACCTTCCGGGCCGATCAACACCCTCAGTGGCGGACGCTCACGGAGAGAGACACCGACAGGGTCGGCCATAACAGTGGGTAGACGGTCGTCGAGCTCAGAAAGCGTCACCCACCCTGGCTCGACTTTTGTCAACCAGGCCCCGCGCGACTGCTCAAGGGCGGATACCGCCCACTCCTGCGCTCGTTCCATCGCATTCGGTCGAGCATTCCCATAGTGGGTCTTGAGCCACCGAACACTGGTGACTTCTAGTTCGGCTGCCTTCTCAACCAGCCAGCGCACACGGTCCCTCTCGTGAGGCGGTGCGACCGCCAACTCGACTTCCGGCAGAGGATCGGTGGTCGACTCACCCTGGCGATGGATCGTTCCCTCACCCAACGACCCGACGCCTCTTGTGCCGTTGCCATCGGTGTAGGAAACGACTTCGCCCTTTGAAAGCCTCAGGACTCTTATGAGGTGATGGATCTGTTGGCCGACAAGCGGGATCTCGTCGTCGGGCCAGGGCCGGGGCACATAGAGATGGGGGACGTTGGCCACTCTTCAAGCGGAGAGCGGGCCGCGCCGCCGGCGGCGCTTGCGGGGATTCTCTCCGCTAACTGCGGCAAAGGCTCGCAGCGCTTCTTCCTGCTCGAGGTTGAGCGAGGTGGGAACCTCCACGATCGTTCGCACGAGCAGATCCCCCCGACCCCGCCGACCGAGCCGCGCAGTACCCAAACCCACAAGGCGGAAAAATGTGCCTGGCTGGGTACCCGGTGGAACCTCGAGGGGCTCGGTACCGCCCTCCAACAGGGGAACATCGACCTTGGTGCCAAGCGCAACCTCTGCCATTCCGACCCGCAACTTATGCTCGAGATCGTCGCCGACTCGGTCGAACTGAGCATTGGGCTTGACCCGCACCTCAACATGGAGGTCGCCAGGGCCGCCCCGCCGGCCGGCCGACTCCCCATGCCCGGTCAATCGGAGGCGGGTACCGGCAGGCACCCCGGCCGGAATTTCGACGCGCATGCTGCGATCCGAATCATGCGCGCCCATCCCGCGACAATCCGGGCAGGGATCGGTCACCAGAGTTCCTTGCCCGCTGCAGGTGGAGCAAGTGGCGATGCTCATCATCGTTCCAAGGAGCCCGCGACGTGCGACGCGAACGCTGCCGGCGCCGCCACAAGTTGGACAGGTGATCGGCGAGGTGCCGGGCGCGGTGCCCTGTCCGACGCAGGTCTCACACGTCACCGCCGAGCGAAACTTCACCTCGGTCTCTCCGCCGAATGCAGCAACCTTCAACTCAACCTCGGTTACGACCAGCAGGTCTCGGCCGCGAGGATCCGATCGGGTGGTCTGACCGAAGAAGCCGCCATCCCCGAAAACCGACCGAATCAGGTCGTCGAGCCCACCCATCCCGGAGAAAAGGTCGCCGAAATCAATCACGTCCCCCCGGTCATAACTGGCCTTCCGGGCAGGGTCGCTAAGGACTTCGTACGCCTCAGCGATGCGGCGGAACCGAGCCTCGGCGCCGGCATCACCAGGGTTGGCATCGGGGTGAGAGTCACGCGCCTGGCGACGGAAAGCGCTCTTGATTTCCTCGACGCTGGCTTTGCGTTCGAGGCCGAGGTCGGCGTAGTAATCGCGGGGCATTGAGGACCTAAATCTACGGGGTCTTGGTTCCGATGTGACCAATCGGCTCGAACCCGCGGCGCTCGGCGACATACCCGGTAGCGACTCGACTGAACCCGATTCGGCTGTAGACCCGGGCGATCTCCTCTGAGCCGGCGGTCAGAAAAACGGGTTTGATCTCGTTCGCGCGGGCATCATCGACTAGCGCCGCCGTGATCGCTGCCCCCAATCCTCGGCGCCGCATCGACGGCAGCGTCGCCACGCCGACCACCTCCGTAACGTCGCCGATCGGAATGTGCCGACCGGTGGCGAGCACCTGGCCGGTGTCGTTCATGGCAACCGCGATCCTGATGGCGCCGTTTGCCAGCATCTCCTGTTCCTGGGCCGTCGGTGCCTTTAGGGCGGAATCTCGTTCTGCGGCGCCCTCGACGCCAATCGCGGTTCCCCGTACGGCAAACCCGACCTGCTGGACCGCTTGGGAACCGGCGAGCAGGTCGCGATCGGACGGTCGCAGCAGTCGGATCTCGATGTTGGCCGGCGCTTCGACCGAAATCGGCAATTCGAGCACCATGAGCGGCACTTCCTGGGGCTGGAGCGAGCCTTCGCCACCGACTGCGTCGAGCAGCGTCGGTGTGGTCTCATGCACCCACTCGATGCTGGTGGGGATTTGCAGCTCCCGCATCTTGGCGAGCACCAGCGCGACGTCGGCGAGCGCGATGATTGTCTTGCCGCCCAATTGCGGCCGGGCGTAGTAGGGCCACCCACCAGGCCGTCCGATAAACAAGGTGAATGGGCCGACCTCTTCGACCGAGGCGTGTAGCCGCGGCACGGCGTCGTAATACCTTTCAAGGCGGGCCAGCAGGCTGATGGGCGTCCCTCGTCAACTACTGATGCGGTCTTGGAGGGCCTGCCCCACCCTCTGGACGGCCGAGATGGTGGCGCGGTAGTTCATCCGCATCGGGCCGATTACGCCGATCGACCCCTCCGCGCCTCCGGCTTCGTAGGTTGTCGACACCACCGCGAGGTCGAGTCCCTCGGCCACGGGGACCTCCTCGCCGATCCGGATGGAAACGCCGGATGCATGCACAAGAAGCGAGAGGAGCTCTGCTTCCCGTTCGAGGACCTCGAGCACGCGATGGACGGCGCCAAGGTTCGGCCAGGCATCCGACATCTGTCTCGTACCACCGACGTAAATCTCCCCAGGTGAAGCAGCGCTTTGGCGAAGCAGGGTCATCAACGCCAGCCCCACCTCCCGCACCGTTCGGGGCTGGTCACTAAATAGATCCTGGGACACGGGGCCTCGCCCCAACTCGGTGCCGACGAGCAAACGAGCAATGAGCCGTTCGAGGTCGGCGACCTCGTCAGGCTCGATCGATTCGTTCCAACGAAGCTGGTGCTGGATCACCCGGCCTCGATCGGTGACCAGTACCGCCATCAACGATTGCGACGACACCTGCACGATGTGAAGCCCGCGCACCACCTCACCGGAGGCCCTTGGCGAGACAACGACCGACGGGTAATGGGTGACCTCGGCGAGGAGCTGGGAAGTGGCCCGGAAGAGATTGGAGAGCTCGAGCTGCACAGAGGAGAAGAACGCCGCGATCCGTCTCTGATCGGAGCTGCCGAGACGGCCGGGACCAACGTGGTCGACGTAATAGCGAAAAGCACGTGGAGTCGGGATGCGGCCAGCCGAGGTATGAGGCTGAGCGACATATCCCTCGCGCTCGAGCGAGGCGAGGTCGTTACGAATCGTCGCGGCCGATACCCCGAGGTCGGTTTCTTCCAAAATCGCTCGTGAACTAACCGGCTCCCCGGTCTTGATATGTGCTTCGACCAGAGCCCGAAGCACGTCAGAACGACGTTGCTCCAGCATTTGGTCGATTTTAGCGATCTCCGGCGGGATTAGTTCTGAATCGGTGGGGGCGGGAGTGCGAGGAGCGCCCGGGCGACGGCGTCGGTGAGCAAAGTGCGACGGACCACCAGTCTTCCCCCATCAAGTTCAATGACTCCATGCTTGGCGAGGGTCTGGCCTTCGTCCGAGTGCCACAGGGCCTCTCCGGCCGGGCCCGCCCTGACCCCGGCCACGCGTCGAATCCCGAGGAATACTCGCTCGACCTCGGAAGTCCAGCCTTCGATTGGTTCTTCGCCTGCCCAGGTGCTCGCCCCTTTTTCCGCGGCAGCGAGGTAGGTGTCGAGATGTCGATAGTTGTGCGATCGCACTTTGCTCCGGAATCGATGGGCGCCGAGGCCGAATGCGAGATACTCCGCCTGGGCCCACACAGCCAGGTTGTAATTGACGGCGTGGCCGGGGCGCGCCCAGTTGGACACCTCATAGCGAACCAGCCCCGCCGACTCGGCCGCGGCTGCAGCCGTTTCCCAGGCGTCGGCCTGTTGGTCGGGGTCAGGCCCTCGGCTCCCCGCGGCAACCTGACGAAACAACTCCGTGCCAGGCTCGACAGTGAGGGCGTAACAGCTCAAGTGATCGGGCCGGAGCGAGAGCGCGGCCACCAGTGTCTCTCCCCACGACCCGTCGCCGGGGGTACCGAAGATGACGTCGAGGTTGATCGAGGAAAACCCCGCTTCCCGGGCGGCGAAAACTGCCACGGCGATCTGGTCTGGTTGGTGGCGTCGGCCGAGTCGGAGAAGCGTCGACGAGTTGAAGCTTTGGGCACCGAAGGACACCCGGTTGAAACCGGCCTGACGGAGCGCGAGAGCGCGGTCGAGGCTCCAATCTTCCGGATTGGCCTCGATCGAAACCTCGGGTTCCTCGCTGAAGCCGTGCTGCGCCGCCAGCGCGTCGAGAACCAAACCAAGCTGCTGCGGATCAACCCGGCTGGGGGTGCCACCGCCGACATAGATCGAGTCGAGCGGGGCCCACTCCTTTTCTCGTTCGATCTCTAACGTCAACGCCTTGCAATAGCGGGCTGTTTGATCGTCGCGATCGGTGACAACTGCGAAGTCGCAGTAAGGGCAGAGCCGGGCGCAGAACGGAATGTGGACATAAGCCGCTCTGATGGTTGCGGCGCGGTCCGCCAGCTCCACCGAATCGGGCCGCTCGTCAGTCAGTATCAACTCGCAGAGCCGCCACGAACGCTTCTTGGGGCACCTCCACTGAGCCCACCAACTTCATCCGCTTCTTGCCCTCCTTTTGCCGCTCGAGGAGCTTGCGTTTGCGGGTGATGTCCCCGCCATAACACTTAGCGAGTACGTCCTTTCGCCGCGCCTTCACGGTTTCCCGGGCGATGAAGCGGCCGCCGATTGCGGCCTGAATCGGGATATCGAAGAGCTGTCGAGGAATGAGTTCCTTGAGCCGCTCCGTCATCAACTTGCCATACGTAGCTGCTTTTTCGCGATGGACGATGGCGGAGAAAGCGTCGACGGGCACGCCGTTGAGCAGAATGTCGACCTTGACCAGATCAGAAACCTGGTACCCAGCCGGTTCGTAGTCGAGCGACGCGTAGCCCTTGGTGCGCGACTTGAGCTGGTCGAAGAAGTCGAACACCACCTCTGACAACGGGAGGCGATATGTCAGCTCGACCCTCTCCGGCGAGAGGTAGTGCATGCTCCCCGCCTCACCCCGCCGGCGTTGAACCAGCTCCATAATTGAGCCGATGTGCTCGGCGGGGGCGATGATCATGGCCGTGACGTAGGGCTCTTCGATCCCGAGTCGGTTGTCGGGGTCAGGCACGTCTTGTGGGGACTGGACTTCTAGTAAATCACCGTTGGGGAGACGGACCCGAAAGGCAACCGAGGGAGCGGTCGCTACCAAGTCGAGCCCATACTCCCGCTCCAGACGTTCGCGCACAATCTCCATGTGGAGCAGGCCGAGAAAGCCCAACCGAAAGCCGAATCCGAGCGCCCGGCTGCTTTCCGGCTCGTACTTAAGGGAGGCGTCATTGAGGGTGAGCTTTTCAAGCGCCTCCCGCAGTCGCTCGAAGTCGTCACCTTCGGTCGGAAACAACCCTGCGAAGACCATCGGCTTGGGCTCGTCATATCCGGGGAGCGGTGTTTGCGCTCCGCGGAGGGCGTTGGTGATGGTGTCGCCCACCTTGACCCGCCCGATTTCCTTCACCCCCGTAATCAAATAACCGACCTCGCCCGGACCGAGTCCGCCTACCTCGAGCGCCTTCGGAGTGAGCACCCCAACTTCGTCGACACTCTGAATTTCCCCGGTTGCCATAAATCGGATCGGGTCACCTAGTGAGAGCGAACCGTCGACGATACGGACGTAACAGACCACGCCGCGGTAGGCGTCGTAATAGCTGTCAAACACCAGAGCGCGGAGAGCGGAGTCGGGGTCGCCCGCCGGCGGCGGCACCAGGCGCACGATCTCGTCGAGCAAGTGATCCACGCCTTCGCCCGACTTGGCGGACAGGCGTAACACATCTTCGGGCCGCCCGCCGAGGACACCGATCATCTCAGCGATGACTCGTTCGGGATCGGCCGCTGGAAGGTCGATCTTGTTAACGGCAGGGATGATTTCAAGCCCGGCATTGATGGCCAGGTGGGCGTTGGCCAGCGTCTGAGCCTGCACTCCTTGGGCGGCGTCGGCGAGGAGTAACGCGCCTTCGCAGGCGGCCAGAGAACGCGACACCTCATACGAGAAGTCGACATGGCCAGGGGTATCGATCAGGTTGAGCAAGTAGTCGACCCCGTCCTGCGCTCGATAGTTCAGCCGGACGGCTTGGGCCTTGATTGTGATACCGCGTTCTCGTTCGAGGTCCATCGTGTCGAGGACCTGTTCGCGCATGTCTCGTTCGGAGATTGCTCCCGTGCGCTCCAAGAGGCGATCGGCCAGGGTCGATTTACCGTGATCGATATGGGCGATGATGCAGAAATTACGGATACGCGCAGGAGGAAACATGGGAGGTGGGAACGGTGACATTGTACGGCCCCCTCCTTCCCGTTCTCGCGCATCAAACGCAAGCCCGAGCTTGCGTTTGATGCGCGAAAACGGGGGGGTGCTAGCCTCCTCTTTCGCCCTATGGCCAATATCAAGTCACAGATCAAGCGCAACCGTCAGAACGTCGTCCGTCAGGCGCGCAACAAAGCGACCAAGTCCGAGCTCCGCACCCGGATCAAAGCGGTACGGACGTCGGTTGCCGATGGAATCGACGGAACTGAGACGCTCGAAGTCGCGCAGAAGAAGCTCGATCAGGCAGTCGCCAAAGGGCGACTACATCCCCGCACGGCGGCCCGTCGTAAATCGCGGCTAAGCCGAGCTGTCAACAGCAGCCGTCCCTAGCTTCTCCCTCCGTACCACCGACACAAGGCCACGGTCAACCGCTCGAGGGTCACGCGGTGCACCTCCTCAGGCTGCGTCTTGAGCACTCGATCAGCCCGGACTAAACCTTCGAGGGCCTTTTGCAAAGACGAATCCTTGATCCGTCCGCGCTGATTCCAAATGCGTGTCACCCGGCGATCGTCGGCTCGAGCCCCGACGGCGGCTCGAAAAGTCTGCTCGTCCTCCGCCGTCGAGGACAATGAACGCCGTCGCAGATCTGACTCGATGGCCGCCAGCAACACGAGCGGATGACCGTGGGTCAGAAAATCGGAAAGACGACGGAGCGCATCTCCGGTCTTGCCGGCGACCACGGCGTCGATGAAATGCACCAGCGGATCGTCGGGACGGTTGCGGAACCGGTCCAGGATCAGTTGGCGGGTGATTTTCCCTTTGTGCTCGACCAACTGATCGATTGCTTGGGAGAGTCCGGCTGTATCGGTTCCAAATCGCTGCAACAGGGCGTCCTGCGCTTCAGCGTCAAGATCGAGAGCGTGGCTGTTTAGTTCCGACCGGAGCCACTCGGTTGCCTGGCGTTCCCACATCTTGCGGACGGCGACCGCTTCGCCTTTGGTCTTGACCACCTTGGTGATCGGAGCCGGGAGCGAGCCAAATGTCACCAGAACAACCGCAACCGCGTCTTCGTCGAACTGGTCGAGCAGCTCGGCGACGAGCGACGATTCGGCCACATTCAGGTTCTGGGCGTCGACAACGAGAAGGCCCTGGCGGCCGCCAAACAACGATCCGGACTGCAACATCGGCACCAGGGGCTCGACCTCACCCCGGAGACGCCCCTCGGTTTCCTCCCCGCTTCCCCGTGACGGCACGTCCAGCCGGACGATATCGCCCGAATCGACCTCTGCCTCTGCGAGAAATCTCTTGGCCCGTTCGAGCATCTCCTGTCGTTCTCCCGGGCCGGCGTTGGAAGGCCCGGACACCGCCAGCAACGAAGTCATGGCAGCCGCCCAAACAAACGAACGAGGTCGCAGGCCTCCTCGACATCGTGGACCCGGATCACGTCGGCGCCGTACTCGAGGGCAAGCGTTATGTAAGCCATCGCGCGGTGATCTTCTTTCTTGCGCGGGATCGGGATCAAGACTGGATGGCCGAGATCGTGCAAGGCCTGGCTTTGACGAATGACATCCAACTGGAGCTGGGTGTAGCGCGCGTAGTCTCCGCGGTAGTTCAGGGCGATGCCTGGGTCGATGATCAGGCGATCGACCCCCAGCGTGGCCAGCCGCCCAATTCGTTCTTCCAATACGTCCGCGGTCCGTTTGGCCTTGTCGGGTCCGTAATCAATCTCGCCCACATCGTGCGGATGCTTGCCCTCGACGTAAACCATCACGGCCGCGACCTCGTTGGCGGCTACTACCTCGATCATGTCTCGATCGATGAGCCCGCCTGTGTCGTTGATGATTACGGCCCCCTCTTTGACACAGGCCGCGGCCACCTCCGGCTTCCAGGTGTCGACCGAGACAACGAAGTTCTTATCGGCCAAACCCGCCACCACTGGTAAAAGGCGATCGAGTTCTTGCGCGGGGTCAATCGTCGGATTGTCGTAGTGAGACGACTGGCCTCCGAGGTCGATGATCGTCGCCCCGAGATCGCGGTGCCGGTGAGCAATCTCCATTGCCGCCGCGGGAGTGGGAGCGATTGTGTGGAGGTTCCGCGACTCCGGCGAGAGATTGATCACGGCCATCACATGGGTGACGCTTCCGAAGGCGAGCACATGGGGGCCAGCGTGCAGGCTTGACATGTCCGTCATTGTGACGTGCGGGGACGACAACTAATCAGGGCCCAATCAGCAGCTCTCCGGAGAAGCCGGTCACGCCTGCCGGCAGATTTAGCACGAGGGTCTCCGAGCGCGTCTCCCCGGGTGGAACCAGGCCGATCCGAATCGGGATCTCGACCTCACCGACCATGAGAGCCACGGTCCCCTGCCAAGCGTCGGTTCCCTCATTGGTGATGGGGACCGTCACTTCGACGCGGTTGGGGCCGACCGTCCGCAGCGAAAGGTCGGATCGCAACGAGCGGCAGACTGGATCGGTCCCGGCCTCGACGACGCTCGAGCCGGTCAATAACGGGGTGCCGTTGGCATCGAAAGTTACCTCGAAAGGCTTTGAGATCTCTGCCGAGCAGCTGACGATGTGGGTAAGCCCCCGCATCGAGCTGAACCCGATGGGTATGAGCAAGACCCCAAACAAGGCCACGAGCGCGACTCGGAGCCGAAGCAGCAAAGGCACCAACCGATGCTATCCCCGAGCTCGGGCGGGACCCGAGCATCGAAGTCAGACCCACCTCCCCCCAAACTTGTCCCGACACGAAACCGCGAGTTGAAATGTACATCAGCGCTCCACGGGAAATTTGGCAGGTGAGGAACGCCTTTGGGCTAATTCGGCACCAGCGGTGCGGTTTCCGGCGCTGTGCTGTCGCGAGACTTCCCTCACACTGTCTAGTGATCCCTCACGGTGTCGCGAGACATCCCTCACGGTTGTGGTTTGAGCCTATTGGGGTTGCCGCGGCGGTGGTAGAGCGGCTGGACGCGGTGTTGGGGGTCGAGGGTGTGTTGGCGGATCAGCTTCCCGGCGATGAAGACGTGACAGGCGGTGCCGGTGATGATGACGGTGGTGGTTTGCCGTTGTATTCGGCACCGACGGAGATTTGGTAGCGCTTCCCGATGCTGACGGTGCCGCCAAAGACTCGAACCCGGTGGGTGGTGGTGGGCTGACCGAGGGGACGGTTTCTGGGTCCGGCCTTGGGGGTTTGGGCGAAGACTTGGATGGGGAGACGCCGGTCCAAGCTGCGGTGGGGCCGCTGGTGGTTGTAATGGTGACAGAAGCGGTCGAGTTGGGCTTGGAGCTCGGCCAAGCTGGCGGGAGGGGGTTGTTGGGCGAGCCATTTCTTCAGGGTCTGATGGAAGCGTTCCACCTTGCCGCAGGTCTGGGGGTGGTAGGGACGGGAATGACCGGCTTCGATCCCCAGGGCCCCACCGCCTCCGCAACCCCGTAGCGGAAGGCTTTGGCGTTGTCGGAAAGGAAGCGGGCCGGCAGCCCCCAGGAGTTGGCGGCGGTAAGAAAGGTTTCCACTGCCCCAGCGATGGTGCAGGTGGCCAGGGCCTGGGCGGCCACCACCACCCGGGAACAGTCATCGATGATGTTGAGGATCCGCACCAACGTGCCGTCGGCGAGCTCCCAGTCGGTGTCGTCGAGCTGCCAGCATTCGTTGGCCCGTTCGGCGCTGAAGCTGCGATAGCTGTGTTTGGGTGCCTTCTTCGGTTGGGGGACGACAAACCCCCGCCTGCTCAACACCCGCCAGATCGTCGCCTCCGAGGGGGGAGCCATTCCGGCGGGGAGCAGGTGGGGGAGCCGGAACGCGATGGTGGCGGCCCCGGCGTCCCAACCCTCCTCCTCGAGCCGTTTCCGTTCGGCGACGATCACATCCTCCACCCAGCCGGGGGTGCGGTTCGCCACCATTTGCGGTGCCCGAGATCGGGACTCCAACCCCGCTTCCCCCTCCGCCAGGTAGCGGCGGCGGAGCTGGTAGAACAGCCAGGTAGAGACCCCATGCTGGCGGCAGAACTCAGCAACATTGAGACCCTCCAAATCGACCTCGACGATCAGACGGCGGACACTCATCGGAACTTCCCTTCTCATCATGGGACCTGACTCTCACCAGATCACCTGCCGGTGTGAGGGATGTCCCGCGACATACCGAAGAGAAGGCGTGAGGGAAGTGCTGCAAGAGCACAGATGCGGGTTCCGGCGCGTTGGTGCCAAAGAACGTTCTAGGCGTTCCCCACTTGCCAAATTACGGTGCAGCCAGGAGCCTTCTCTTCCTTAGTTGATTCGGGTCACGAAGCCCGACCCGAGTACGCCCGGGCCTCCTCGAAGTGCTCCAACCAGGTCCGGGGCCGATGTTCACGTAAGGTTTCGGCGATGTCCTTTGACCGTGCTCGGACCATGCTCTTGATATCGGGGTTGGTGCTCATCTCCCTCGTGGGCTTGGTGGCGATCTCGCGGGGGGTCGACCGGATCGAGGTAATCGCCACCCTCTTTTTCATCCCGGTCTTCGCGAGCTTCCTTTTCTTTGGAATCAGAGGGGGATTTCTCGTTGCGGTGCTTGCCTCGCTTGGCTATCTCGCGCTCCGTATCCCTTCGATCCGCTTGCTCGGTCTAACCCCATTAAGCGGCCAGATCGCGGCTCGCATCCTTGGCTACTTGGGATTTGGCATCGGCGGGGGGTGGGCTAGTCAGCAGATCAAGGCCGCCCTCGACAAGCTCGCCGCCCAAGACGACGTCGACGATGAAACCGGCCTCGGCAACGCCCGCGCGATGATCCAAATGGCAGACGTCGAACGAGCCCGATCAGATCGCTATGAAAAAGTGTTCTCGGTTGTGCTCGCCGATATGACGAATCCTTCATGGGGTTCGCTCCCCGTCCGTAAACAAAAGTCCGCTCTCCGGGCTTTTGGCCAGACCGTCCGAGACACCGTGCGCACCACCGACCACCTCTCGCACGCTCGCCAGGAAGACCACCATCTCATCGGGGTTGTTCTTCCGGAAACGGGCCCGGAAGGTGCACGGATCGCGGCTGAGAACCTGCGTCAGCTACTCACCAAGCAGGCTGGAGCCGAGGCCGAGGTGCGACTAGCGACCGCCACCTATCCCGGCGATGGCATCAAGCGAATTCTCGACATGTGGCGGCAATTGGATAGCCAAGCGCGTCCCTAAGGCAGGATCTCAAGGGAGATCACAATGTCACCGTATTGATCGGTTCGTTGAATCTCGACCCCCGCGTCGGCCAGGGCACCGACGATGCTGGGATGGGGATGGCCGAAGTCGTTTTCGCCGACACTCACGACGGCCAACCTCGGAGTAGTGGCGAGCAACCAGCTGATCCGCGACGTCGCCCCACCGTGGTGGGGGACTTTGAGCACATCGACATCGAGCGGTCCGATGTCGGTCTGAGCGGCAACCTCGATATCGCCAGTCATCAGCACGGAAACGCCTGGCCCTTCCACCAGAACAACGATCGACTCGTCGTTGGGGTCCTCGTAGTGCCGCTCAGGTCCCAGAACCTGGACCTTCACGTCTCCGAGAACCACCGTCGTTGAGACGATTGGCACTTGCATAGGGACCCCCTGCGCGTCCATCTCGATCTCGATCTGATTCCAAGTCGCACTGAGATGTCGATCACCCGTGAACCACACCAGGCCAATCGGCAGGCGGCCTGCCAATCCCACCAGGCCGCCGATGTGATCGTCGTGCGGATGCGTGGCGATGATCAGGTCGAGAGCCTTGACGCGCTGACGACGAAGCGCCTCCCAGAGTTGGCGCGGGTCGGGCCCGGCGTCAATCATGATCATGCGGCCGTCACGGGTAGCGATGAGAGCGGCGTCGCCTTGGCCGACGTCGAGGAACGCCACTGCTGGACCGGACAGGCCTGAACCTCCAAAAAGGAGGAAGAACAACCCCACCGACGTGGCAAAAGCGACCGGCGGCCGCGACCGTGGCCACCGGATGACGATCGCAACTGCCACACCCAACCCAACAGCCGGGAGGGTTGAAAGCTGCGGCAACCAGGACGCGGTTCGACCGATCCAGAGGACAGCACCACTCCCCAAAGCGGCAAGGTCGATCAAAGGATCGATGGAGGTGAGGATGGCGACCGCCGACACGAGAGTCGCGGCGGCTACCAGAGGGGCCGCAACCAGATTCGTCAACGGGGAAAACAATGGAATCTCCCCAAAGGAGGCAAGGAGGATCGGCGCGACCGACACCTGAGCGGCCAGCCCCACCCCCAAGGGCTTGCGCAACCAGGTCGGCAGCGACTCAGGGAGAGAGTCACCCGCGATCATGATTCCCGAGGTGGCCGCGACCGAGAGTTGGAAACCGAGATCAGTGACGAGTCCCGGTGAGACGAGAACCGCCAATCCGACCCCGAGACCTAGGGCGACCCAATGGCTCAAGGCGAGACCGATTACCCGAGCACCGAGGACTCCGCCAGCCATGAGGCTCGCACGAACCACCGACGGCTCCCACCGCGTCGCTACTGCAAAAACGAAAAGACCAAGCAGGCCGAGGACTCCGCGCCGGCGCGGACCGATCCCTAACGGACCCAACGCGATCCAGAAAAGAAGGAGAAATGCCGCGACGTTTGAGCCCGAGACGGCCACGAAATGTGAGAGTCCCGCGGCCCGGAGCGCTTCAAGATCCGACTCGGACAGACCCGAGGTTTCTCCCACGAGGAAGCCCGCCAACAAAGCTTGCTCGGGGATTTCTCGGTCGAGTCTCGACAAGACGTGCCCTCGCAGGGCGTTGCCTGCGAACGTAAGCGGGTCGGAAGGACTGGCCAGCGGTTCGACTTGATCGACTTCAAACCGGGTCTGGAGGAGAGCACCGGTGATTCGATAGCTGCCTCCACGGACAAGATCGACCTCCGTGGAAAGGGTGAGCAGGAGATCTGGCCCCTTCCATTCGCGTCGTTGGTCCCCGACCAACACGGCGATCGGCCGAGCCACCGCCCAGGCGTCGGCATATCGACCGAGGCTGCTGTCGGTCACGGCCACGACGTCCAGAGCGTCGTATGCCGGCGGCAACGCGATAGCAGTCTGTTCCCGTGTGCGAATGTTGGAGAACTGGCCCGCGGCAACACCAACAACGAAGGCGAGCAAGGCCAGTCGGGGCGATCGCCTCGACAAGAGGCCGCCGGCCAGACCAGCTCCCACCACCCACAGCCAGCCAAATCGGCCAGCGGTGGCCAAACCGGACACCAGCCAGGCCGTGTTGGCGAGGACGACTCTTTCCGCAGGGTTAGGCCACCTCAAGGAACGACCAGGTCGCGGATGCTGGCCAGCTTGGCTTCCCCGATCCCCGGGACCAGAAGCAGGTCCTCAACCGTTTGAAACGGCCCATTGGCCTCGCGGTAGTCGACGATCCTCTGGGCGATCACAGGCCCAATTCCCGGCAGCTGGTCGAGCTCTTCGACTGCGGCTCGGCTGAGACTGATCGGCCCACCTTCGTCCGATTCGGACGCTACGACCTCCGAACCTGCCGGTCCAGGCAGGAGAACCTGCTCACCATCGACGAGGGTGGCGGCAAGGTTGAGCGCAGCCAGATCGGCGCCGGGCATCGATCCGCCAGCGGCCGAAATCGCGTCGGCGACGCGGGCCCCTCCTGGCAACTCGACAAGACCGGGCCTCGCCACCCAACCTCCGACATGCACGGTGATCGTCGAGGAAGAAGTCGATGCTGATATCGCGACCGCGAGGGGTGGGCTCTCCGAACTCCTCCTGCCCCACAGGAGACCGGCCGCAACCGCGGCAACCAGCACCAACCAAATCAAGGACGCCCGGCCCGAGCTCACTCGTTGGTAATAGTCCGGTCGGTCGCTTTACGGAAGGGGTCTGCGCGCGACCTATGGTGACGAGATGAGCACGACGGACACCGATGTCTATCGCGTCCAAGAGGGGACGGCCGCCGATCTCGCCCAGCGCGATCCAGCCGACGGCCGGCTATTCGCCGGCGACAAAGAGGCTGGTAGTCAGGCGATGAAGGCGCTCAACGAGCGGCTCGAAGAACTCCAGGACCTGTTCTACGCCAACCGCAGTCATCGGCTGCTCGTCGTCCTCCAGGCAACCGACACCGGGGGGAAGGACGGGACGATCTCCGCGGTGTTTGAGGGTGTCAATCCACTCGGAGTCAAAGTCGCGTCGTTCAAGCAACCGACCCCGCTCGAGCTCGATCACGACTATCTCTGGCGCGTCCATCCCCATGTGCCCGGCAACGGCGAGATCACGATTTTCAACCGCAGCCACTACGAAGACGTTTTGGTGGTGCGCGTTCGCGAGCTGACTTCCGAGGAGCGGTGGCGGCGACGATTCGATCACATCCGGAACTTCGAACAGATGCTGGTGGACGAAGGCACCACCATCCTGAAGTTCTTTCTCCACATCTCCAAGGAAGAGCAACGCCAGCGCCTCCAGGACCGAATCGACGACGCCTCGAAGCATTGGAAGTTCTCCATGGGCGACCTCGACGAACGCAAGCGCTGGGACCTCTATCAGGCAGCCTACGAAGAGGCGATCACCCTGACCTCGACGACGACTGCGCCCTGGTACGTCATCCCGGCCAATCGCAAGTGGTACCGCAACATCGTTATCGCGCGAGTCTTGATCGAGACTCTCGAGAAACTCAACCTGAAGTACCCACCCCCCGAGGCCGACCTTACCGGGCTAGTCGTCGAATGATCAGTGGCCGGCGATACGGCGGGCTTCCTGTTCGAAGCTGATCTGGCGATAGGCCTCGGTGTGGCCAAGGCCGCGCCGGCGCCCCTGTAAATAGTCGGCGAGATAACGCCACAAGAAGCGAAGGACCCCGAGCTCTTTCCATTGCCGTACATGAACGAGCTCGTGCTGAACGGTGTTGGCGAGACGAGTGCGATCACCCGTCAGGCAATCAGCGCGAACGAAGATTCCAAACGGCAATGTCATGGCTGCCACATCGCCTCGCCAGGCCCGCACCATCCAGCGCGGCGCCCGGCGAATGGGGACAGCGTCGAGATCGGCGACTCCGCATCTCTGCGCTACTTCTTCGACATCCAAACCCCCCAGCGCGGCGACTACCGAAGGGGGATATCCCTTCAAGAAATCACCACGTTGACGAGGTTGGGCGTGCGGACGACGACCTTGCGAATCGTGCCTGCGGCCAGGTAAGGAGCGAGCTTGGCCGAATTGAGCGCGACGCTTTCGGCTTCGGCTTCGGAGATCCTCGACGGCACTTGGATCCGGTCGCGGACTTTTCCATTCACCTGGACGACCATCGTCACCTCCTCCAGCTCCACCAGCGAAGGATCCCAAACCGGCCAGGGTTCGAGTGCCAGCATCGGGCCGCGTCCGGTCTGTTCCCAAAGCTCGTGGGTGACGTGAGGAGCCATCGGCCCCAGCATCTTCAACAAGAGGCCGTATGCCTCGTCGTAGACCGATCTGCTCAAACCCTCATCGGAGCGGAGTCGATCGAGAATGCTGTTGGTCAGACCCATCAGCGCGGCGACGGCGGTGTTGAAACGGAAACGGTCGATATCTTCGGTGACCTTCTTCACCGTGCGATGAGCCGCAGCGCGGAGCGCTTGGTCGCCTTCGGACGGTGGGCTGTCGACGACTATCCCTGCCTCTCCGTGACCGATCCGCCAGACCCGATCAAGGAAGCGATAGGTTCCCTCCACCCCGTTGTCGTTCCAAATCGCATCGTCAGTCGGCGGTCCAATGAAGAGCTCGAACAACCGAATCGCGTCGGCGCCGTACCGGGAGTAGTAGTCATCGGGGGCGACCACATTGCCTTTCGACTTGGACATCTTGGCGCCGTCCTTGACGATCATCCCTTGAGTGAACAGAGCGGCGAAGGGCTCCTCGACCTCGACCAAGCCCATGTCATGCAGGACCTTGGTGATGAAGCGGGCGTAAAGCAGGTGGAGGACTGCGTGCTCGATGCCGCCCACGTACTGATCGATCGGCATCCAATAGGCGACCTTGGCCGGATCGAAGATCTCCTCAGAGTTGTCTGAATCGCAATAGCGCAGGTAGTACCAGGAGGAGTCGACAAAGGTGTCCATCGTGTCAGTCTCTCGTTCCGCCGGACCGCCACAAACCGGACAGATGACATTGACGAATTCGGGGACTGAGGCCAGAGGGGATTCCCCCTCGGGGGCGTAGTTCTCGACATCAGGATGTACCACCGGCAAGTCGGCTTCCGGGACCGCCACCAGACCGTCGGTCGGACATTTGATGATCGGGATTGGACAGCCCCAGTAACGCTGCCGAGAGATGAGCCAGTCACGCAACCGGTATTGGACCTTGCCGAAGCCGAGGCCGCGTTCCTCCAGCCAGGCGATGATTCGTTTCTTGGCGGACGCTTGGTCGAGCCCGTCGAGGAAATCAGAGTTGATGACTGGACCTTCGCCTAGGTAAGGCTCACCTTCGAAACCAGACGGGGGCTCGACCGTGCGGATGATTTCGATTCCATATCGCTTGGCGAAATCCCAGTCACGTTGGTCCTGACCGGGCACGGCCATGATCGCTCCGGTCCCGTACGACAGCAGCACGTAATCGGCGATATAGATCGGCACCTGGCCGTTGTTGGCGGGGTTAATCGCAAAAGCGCCGGTGAAGACGCCGGTCTTGGCTCCCTCGGCAAGGCGCTCGACTTCGCTGGCCCTTCTGGCAGCGGCGATGTACTCCCGTGCCTCGGTTTCGGTTTCGCTGCCGGTGATCAACGCCTCGACCAAGGGGTGCTCGGGGGCGAGGACGGCGAATGTCATTCCGAACACCGTGTCGGGTCGGGTCGTGAACACCTCAAACGAAAGGTCGTTGTCCGCCACCTTGATCGTGAACTGGGCACCTTCCGATCGCCCGATCCAGTTCTCCTGCATGACGCGGACGCGGTCCGGCCACCGGTCCAGCAAGGCGAGGTCGTTCAGCAACCGCTCGCCGTAGTCGGTTATGCGAAAGAACCACTGCTCGAGATCACGTTTCGCGACGATCGTGCCGCACCGCTCACAGGCTCCGTCGACGACTTGCTCGTTGGCGAGCACGGTTTGATCTTGAGGACACCAGTTGACTGGGGCAAGCTTCTTATAGGCGAGGCCCTGCTCGAAGAGCTTGAGGAAGAGCCACTGGTCCCACCGATAGAACTCGGGGGTATGAGAGGCGATTTCGCGGTCCCAGTCGTAGACCCCGCCCAGCCGTTTGAGCTGCGCTTTCATGGTCTGGATCTTCTCTTCGGTGAAGATCCGCGGATGGATGCCAGAGGCAATGGCGGCGTTCTCGGCCGGCAACCCGAACGAGTCCCAACCCATCGGTGAGAGAACATTGAATCCCCGCATGGTCTTGTAGCGGGTGATCAGGTCGACATAGGTGTAGTTGCGGAGGTGGCCCATGTGCATCTCGCCCGAGGGATAGGGATACATCTGCACGTTGAAAAACTTGGGCCGGTCCGGATCGGCTGTGACATTGAACACGCGCTCATCGGCCCAACGGGCCTGCCATTTCGGTTCAATTGTCGCAAAGTCGTACGCCACGGGGCATCGAGGCTAGCGCCGACCATTTTTGACCAAGCAGCGTTTTTATCACGCAAACAGGGCGTAAAACGCCCTGTTTGCGTCGCGAAAACGGTGCGGTGGGTTGGCCTACGATCCCGGGATGACCTACGCCGCTGGCGGCGCCGCCGCCCTGATCGCGGTGGTGGCGCTGTTTCAAATCATGTTGGCGCTTGGCGTGCCGTGGGGAGCAGCGGCCTGGGGCGGACGAAATGCCGGAGTACTCCCCACAAAACTGCGCATCTCTGCGCTTCTCCTGGGCGGAATCGCGTGGCTCGTCCTAGCAAGAAGCGCCTCCGCGAATCCGCCTACTTGGCTGAATGCGGCTGCTTGGATCATCGCCGGTTACTTCGCACTCGGAACGATCGTGAACGCGATCTCGCGCTCGAAAGTTGAACGAATCTGGGGCACCGGTTTCCCTATCGATCGCTGTATTGGTCGGCATCGTCGCTGCGGGGTAGACAGCGTTATCGAGACCAAATCGGCCCCTCCCTGGGGCCGATTTGGTGATAAAAGCGCTGCTTGGTCTATTAAGAGGCGGCTCAGTCGACCTTGGACAGCGAGGCGAGCTTGTCGAGGTGCTCGGCGATCACGACTACCTCGTCGCCCAGCTCGATGACTAACGCGGTTTCCGGATTCGTGGTGAGGTCGCCGTTGCGCGCCAGGGCCAGCAACGTGGCGTCGTTGTCGTCTTTGAGATGGCGGCTCACGTCTCCGACCGACATCCCCACCATCCGATCGGGAATACGCACCCGGTAGAGCTCAGCGCCTTCTCCGCCCGAAACCAAATCGGTGACGAGGTCACCCAAGCCGGGATAGAGGGCAGTGCGAGCAAGCAAACGCGAGGCAAGCTTCGAGGTGACGAGGACTTCGTCTACGTCGGCCCGTTTGAAGTGGGGCACGTGCTTGGGGTTGTTGACCTCAACCACTGTCCGCACCTGCGGGGCCATGGCCTCGATCGCCAAAACGGTGAGGATCGAGTGCATGTCGGCATCGTCGCTCCCATCGCGCGGGCAGATGATCGCGGCCCGAGCGGTGGTGATACCTGCCCGCGACAGATCCTCCTCGGCGGCGCCATCGCCACGCACAAAATAGACGCCGTCGCCCGCCGGGTTTCGTTCTGCAGCGTCGATAACGACTACCCGAACGTCGTAATCGTCGCTTCGCAACTCATCGATTAGCTCGCGGGCGGTGGAGTTCCACCCACAGACCACGACGTGATCGTTGAATCCGGCAGCACCCATACCCTGACCCTCCTTGAGTAGTAGATCAATGACAAAACCCACCAACGCCCCAGTGACTGTCGCGACTATCGCTACTCCGAAGAGATTGAGCAGCCACGATGTAACCCATCCCCACGGTCCGGTGACGTAGTCGGACGAGCCTTGTCCCATGACGGTCGTCACCGCCCAGTAGAACGATGCGAAAAAGTTGCGTGGAGTCAGGTCTTGCTCGGTGAAAGTCACGAGGGCTGCGGCCATGCCGATGATTACGACGAGCCCGATCAACATCTTGGTAGTGACTTTGCCTTCGAACTGGCGGGTCACCCGCTGGAGATGCCAGCCAATCCTGCGGAGAAACGGAACACCTAGAAATCCGGCGATTCGGCTGCGCATTTGGCCAAAAGCCTACCGATGCCTACCTTCCCGGCGAAGCCCAAGGAGTAGGACTTTTGATCAATAAGCTTTCCGAAGCCCTGTGATACGTGTCGTTATCGCCGGGATCACGGGCTGGGTCGGCCGTCCCCTCGCCGACGCCATCTCGAGGGCCCCCGACCTCGAGCTCACTGGCGGTGTGTCGCGCTCAGACCCCGGGTTTCCCTCGTCGGTGGGTGAGGCTCTCGACGCGTGTCCGATGGACGTGCTCGTCGAATACACCAGCGCCGCCTCGGTCAAGAGCAATGTTTTGACTGCGGTTGACCGAGGAGTCGGAGTCGTGGTTGGCTCAAGCGGACTATCGGGAGAGGATTACGACGAGATCGACGCCTTGGCCCACACGAGAGGAGTCGGAGTCATCGCGGCCGGCAACTTCTCGCTTGCCGCCACCCTTCATCTCCGCTTCGCCGAAGAAGCCGCCCGGCACCTCCAAACCTGGGAAATTGTCGATTATGCGAGCGCAACCAAACCCGACGCTCCCAGCGGTACTGCCCGCGAACTCGCCGAACGACTCCAAGGAGTACGTCCACCGGCGATCGGCGTTCCTGTAGCCGACGTCTTGGGCCCCGAGGGGGTCAGGGGCGCAACGGTCGCCGGAACGCAAGTCCATTCGCTCCGCTTGCCCAGCTTCATCATCTCGACGGACGTCATTTTTGGCGGCGAGAGCGAGCGCCTGACCCTCCGCTACGACGCTGGCGAAAGCGCCGCTCCCTATATCGCCGGAACGCTGCTGGCCATCCGCGCCCTCCCTGGTCGCGTCGGCCTCACTCGAGGGCTAGACCGCCTTCTGTTCTAGATGCCAGATTCCGAATCCGAGTCTGATATCTGACATCTGAAACGCTCGGCTTGCCCGAGCGTTTCCAATCTCCAGCCGGGCGCCAGCCCGGCTGCCTACATGCTTCGGCGGTATTGGCCGCCGACTTCGTAAAGGGCGCCACTGATCTGGCTGAGCGTCGCCACCTTGGTGGTCGACATCAACTCGGCAAACAGATTCCTTCCGGCGATTGCGGCCTTCTGCAATGATTTGAGAGCAGGCTCGGCTCGATCCTGGTAGTGAACCTGCAATGCGCGGACACTCGCGATCAAACGGTCCTTGTCGTCGTCGGTTGATCTGATCAACTCGGTTGGGACGACAAAGGGCGAGCCCTCGGCGGAGAGGAAAGTGTTGACACCGACGATGGGCAGTTCGCCAGACTCTTTCAGGCGTTCGTAGTGAAGAGATTCCTCCTGGATCTTGGCTCGTTGGTACTGCCGCTCCATCGCTCCGAGAACTCCTCCCCGACTCGAGATCCGCTCGAACTCGGCGAGAACCGCTTCCTCGACCAGGCCTGTCAGGTGCTCGATCACGAACGAGCCTTGGAGCGGGTTCTCATTCTTCGCTAGGCCGAGTTCTCGATTGATGATCAGTTGGATCGCCACCGCTCGCCGGACCGACTCCTCGGTGGGGGTGGTGATCGCCTCGTCGTAGGCGTTGGTGTGAAGGCTGTTGGTGTTGTCGTAGATGGCGTAAAGAGCCTGCAGCGTCGTGCGGATGTCGTTGAAGCCGATCTCCTGGGCGTGCAGCGATCGGCCTGAGGTCTGGATGTGATACTTGAGCATCTGACTGCGTTCATTGCCGCCGTACTTGTGCTTGATCGCTTTGGCCCAGATGCGTCGCGCCACTCGTCCGATCACCGCGTATTCCGGGTCGATCCCGTTCGAGAAGAAGAAGGAGAGGTTGGGGGCGAAATCGTCGATTTGCATCCCCCGCGAGAGGTAGTACTCGACGTAGGTGAAGCCGTTGGCGAGGGTGAAGGCGAGTTGGGTGATCGGGTTGGCGCCCGCCTCAGCCATGTGATAGCCGGAGATGGAGACGGAATAAAAGTTGTCGACGTTGTGATCGACGAAGTACTGCTGGATGTCGCCCATCATCCGCAAGGAGAACTCGGTCGAGAAGATGCAGGTGTTTTGGGCCTGGTCCTCTTTCAAGATGTCGGCTTGCACCGTTCCCCGCACCCGCGCCAGGGTTTCAGCTTGCAACTGCTCGTACACCTCAGGCGGCAGGACCTGGTCGCCGGTGACACCGAGCAACATGAGCCCGAGTCCGTCGTTGCCGGGCGGGAGCTCGCCCTCGTAGCGCGGTCGCGCTTTGCCCTCATAAAGCGCAGCGATCTTGTCCTCTGCCGCTGCCTCGAGCCCGTTCTTCTTGATGTGCTTCTCGCACGCTTGGTCAATGGCGGCATTGAGAAAGAAGCCAAGAATGATGGGGGCGGGGCCGTTGATCGTCATCGAAACCGAGGTGGTCGGATCGCTGAGGTCGAAGCCTGAGTAGAGCTTCTTGGCCTCGTCAAGGCTCGCCACCGAGACCCCCGAGTTGCCGACCTTGCCATAGATGTCCGGCCGCTCATGAGGGTCTTCGCCATAGAGCGTCACCGAGTCGAAAGCCGTCGACAGCCGCTTGGCCGGCATGCCCGCCGCCAGATAGTGGAATCGCCGGTTGGTCTGCTCGGCTGGCCCTTCGCCAGCAAACATCCGCGTGGGATCCTCGGCTGTTCGTTTGAACGGGTAAATGCCAGCGGTGTAGGGGAAGCTGCCCGGGAGGTTCTCCTGCAAAAGCCACGCCAGGCGATCTCCCCATCCTCGATAATGCGGCACCGCCACCTTCGGAATCGTCTGGTGACTCAACGTTGCAGAAGTGATCGGGACCGACACTTCCTTGCCTCGCACCATGAAAACGAAGTCCTCGCGCTCGTACGCAGCCATCCGCTGATCCCATCCTTCGAGCATCGCCAAGTTGGCCGAGTCGATACCAGCACGAGCAGCGGACGTGGCTTCTTGGTCCGCACCGGCAGCCAACCGGTAGGTCTGTTCGCCAAGTTCAGCCTGCTCCATCGCCCATTGGTCATACCCGCGGTTTGACTCGGCAACCTCAGCCAGGTAGCGGACGCGGGCGGGCGGCACCACCGCTTGCTTGTCGACCGGATCGATCGGCAAACCGAGCGACGACTCAAACTCGACACCCGTTTTGGTGGCGAGCGCACGGAGCAAGGCCACGTAAAAGCGGTTGGTGCCCGGATCGTTGAAGTCGGACGCGATCGTGTCGTAGACCGGCAGGTCTTCGTCGGGACCCTCGAACCGAACGCGGTTGCGGCGGAACTGCTTCCGCACTTCCCGCATGGCGTCCTCGGCCCCTTGTTTGTCAGCCTTGTTGATCGCGATGAGGTCGGCGAAATCGAGCATGTCGATCTTCTCGAGCTGGGACGCCGCACCATATTCGGGAGTCATCACATAGGTGGCGAGATCGGCGACGTCGACGATCTCGGTGTCGGATTGTCCGATTCCCGAGGTCTCGAGGATCACGAGATCGACCCCCGAGACTCGCAAAAGGTTGAGCGCATTGCCCACCGCCGGGGAGAGCGAGAGGTTGGCCTGGCGGGTGGCCATCGACCGCAGAAACGCCTGCGGATGCGGGATCGAATTCATCCGGATTCGGTCCCCAAGCAACGCTCCCCCGGTGCGACGCTTCGACGGGTCGACCGAAATCAAACCGAGGCGTTTGTCGGGAAAGTCGAGCAAGAACCGGCGCAGGACCTCGTCGACCAGAGATGACTTGCCGGAACCGCCGGTGCCGGTGAAGCCGATGATCGGAACGCTGGAGCCGGCGGCCTTCTCGGCCACCTGCTCGAAGAGGTCCTGATACTTGTCCGGCCAGTTCTCCGCCGCCGAGATCAGTTGCGCCAGCTTGCCCGCCTCGAACGGGGATGCCCAGTCGGCCGGCTCGTCGAGCTGGCCGGTCGGGTAATCAGCCTGGGCGAGCATGTCGTCGACCATCCCTTGGAGCCCGAGCGCTCGCCCGTCGTCGGGCGAGTAGATCCGGGTGATCCCATAGCTCATCAGCTCGGCGGCTTCGGACGGGAGGATCGTCCCTCCCCCGCCGCCAAAAATTCTCACCTCCGAACGGTCGGCAGCAACCAGGAGATCGCGCAGATAGCGGAAGAACTCCATGTGGCCGCCCTGGTAGGAAGTGACTGCGATCGCCTGGGCGTCTTCTTCCACCGCGGTGGCGACGATGTCGGTCCCGCTTCGGTTGTGGCCGAGATGGATGACCTCCGCCCCCGAAGCCTGCAACATGCGGCGGAAGACGTTGATCGAGGCGTCGTGGCCGTCGAAGAGAGTCGTGGCCGTGACAAACCGAACCTTGTTGACCGGCTGGTAGCCCATCACCTCTCAAACTAGCCCTTCCGTGCGGCTGCGAACCCTGCCCCGATATCGTCGCTCAACGTCTACCCTTAGTTCGACATGGCAACAGCTTCGAAATTGCAGGTTTGGATCGACCAGGACCTTTGTACGGGCGATGGAATCTGTGAGGAGATCACCCCCGATGTGTTCACCGCCCGTGAGGACGGCCTTTGGGTGGTTAAGGAAGAAACGAAGCACTTCGGCAAGACCATCGTCTATGACGGCAAGGACGGCGACGGTCACGGGCCTGACGGATCGCGGGGTGTGGCCCGCATCCCCGATCATCTGATCCAAGACGCCCTCGAATCGGCTGAGGAATGCCCGGGCGAATGCATCATGATCGAGCCCATCCCCAGTTAAGGCTGGGTTCCTGTTGGCTCGGGCAACTTCGGCAGTGGGGAACGCCTAAAACGTAATTCGGTACTAGCGGTGCGGAAATCGTCGTTGTGGTGCCGATTTATGGAAACCGCGTTCCTCACGTGCCAAATTTGCGGAAACGGCTACGCGCGGCGCTTGCCTCTGATCAGGTCGAAGACGACGACGGCTAACACGAGCAACGATGCCATTCGGCCGCTGGCCGCGTCGGGTGGCGGGGTCCAGTGTCGAATAGTTTCGTCCTTCGGAATGCCCTGCTGGGTCCGCTGGGCCGGAGTCAAGGCGACGGCGCCCTCAGCGGGCTCGAGCTTGCCGCCAAAACGATTGGCGTAGACCTGGGTGAACTCGGCGCCAAAGAACAGAATCTGCGAGGAGTAATAGATCCACAACAGAATCAAGATCAGCGAGCCGGCGGCGCCGAAGACCGAGGCGGTCGTGGAGCGGCTCAGATACACGCCGATTAGAAACTTCCCGAGATTGAATAGAAGAGCGGTCACGAGAGCGCCGATCCAAACGTCGCGCCAGGCGATCTTGACGTCCGGCAACACCTTGTAGATCACCGCGAAGAGAAGCGTGATCACCGCGAACGAAGCCACGAAGTTCAGGGCCTGTAGAGGAAAACCCGCGTCCTCGCCGAACGCGAACTCCGAAACCGCGTCAAGACCCGCGCTAAGGACCAGCGATGTCAAGAGGAGAAACCCAATGCCCAGAACCATGGCCAGGGACAAGAACCGATCCTTGAGCAGGCCGAGGATGCCGCGACCAGGCTTCGGACCCACTTCCCAGATCGTGTTCATCGAGTCTTTGAGCTGACCGATAACCCCGGACGCACCAAGCAAGAGCGTCACCACCCCGATGATCGTGGCCACCAGACCGGCACCAGGACGACGGGCGTTCGCGATCAAGTCTTCGACCATGACGGCCGCGTCATCGTTGATCAAGGTCCGAAGCTCATCGGTGATCCGACCACGGGCTGCTTCCTCCCCAAATACAAGGCCGGCGATCGCAATGGCAATGATCAGGAGTGGCGCCAAAGAGAACATCGTGTAATAGGCCAGAGCCGCTCCGAGCCGAGGCACCTTGTCCTCGGACCACTCCTTGACGGTTTGCTTGATCAGGTCAAATGCTTTTCGCATTGGAGCGGTATACCCTTTGGGTCGGATTTCTCACCATCTAAGCCATCCGTAACTCCCCCGGAACGGCTCAGGCCAGAATGGTTGCAATGAAACAAGACCGCCAAGGACCCGCGGCATTAACCGTCCTCGCGGTCGGACTGTCATTGGTCGCAGCCGATCTTCTGATCGCTCGCGCCAACTCGCCGGGCGCAATCCAATTGATTCTTCTCGGCACCCTTCCCTATTGGGTCATCGGGGCATTCCTCTTGTGGCGTCAACCGCGAGTGAGAATCGGTTGGATTCTCCTTGCCTTCGCCTGCTTCTGGACCCTGACCTTTCTAGGTGTCGACTACGCCCGGTTCGCGATCGACCAAGGCCTCCCGGGCGCGATCTTTTCGGCCTGGGTTGGCGAATGGACCTGGCTCGTTGCCTTGCTGATCATCTTCGTAGTCATTCCCGTTTTGTTCCCTGATGGGCAACCGCTCACAAAAAGATGGGACTGGGTGTTGAAGGCGGTGGTGGTTTTCTTGTTTGTATTCATCGCTGCCACCACCTTCCAACAGTCGTTCGACATCGGTATCCGACTTGACAATCCGTTGGCGCTCTTGCCATACGAAGATGCCGAAACCGCTCTGCTGCCAATGGCTCTAGTGTTTCTCGTCCTCGGCGCCGTGTCCACGGTGACCCGGTACCGGAGTCGCCGCGGCTTGGAGCGTCAGCAGCTCCTTTGGTTCGTCTTCTCCGTGTTTCTCACGATCGTGATGTTTGTAGCGAACGCAGTCTTCGAGCCCGACGGGATGGTCGGCGACGTCCTGGCCGTTGCCGGCCTAAGTGCCCCAGCCCTCGCCATCGGGATCGCGGTGATGCGCTACCGGCTGTTCGACATCGACAAGATCATCACCCGCACCATCACCTACGGGTTGGTCACCAGCTTGTTGATCGGTGTCTATGCAGGAACCGTGTTCCTCATCTCCTCGCTGGTACCGACCGCCGGATCGTTGGCAGTGGCGGGAGCGACGCTTTTGGCTGCCGCCCTGTTTGCTCCAATGCGAAGGCGCGCTCAGGCCTTGGTCGATCGGAGATTCAACCGTTCGACCTATGACGCCCGGATAACGATGGAGCAACTGTCGAATCGTCTTCGCAGTGAAGTTGACGTCTATGCCCTGGGGTCGGAGGTGGGGAGAGTCGTCACCACGACCATGCAGCCTGAGAAGCTCGCTGTCTGGATTCGGTAAGAAAAGGCCCGGGCCGAAGGCCCGGGCCTTTCTATCGATCAATGTCGGCGATCTACCAGTCGCGGAAGCCAGGGCCTTCCGAGCCGTAGTACGAGCCGAGCTCGTCACGATAAGTCGAGTCCCGATAGGTGGAATCGTCGAACTCGGGCGAGTTCTTGATCTGATCCTTGGTGCGGTTCACCGCAACGCTCCGACCTTCCGAGTCGACCCGGGAAACCACGCCCGCCGGCAATAAGACCTTTTTGCCGAAGATCCAAGGGCCGGTGTCTACGACGATGTAGCTAGAACCAGCTTCGTGGGTGGCTTCGTCGACTTTGCCGATCGATCCGTCCAGGGCCTCCACTGAGTAACCGACCATATCGCCGCTTATGTCGCCACGCACGTTTAAGTCGTCGCGCATGTCCGTCGAGGCGGCATCCCCGTTTGCGTCTACACGCTCGGGGTATACGTCATCCCGATACGTCCAGATCTCGTGATACATCCTGACCTCCCTTGGTTGTTGGATGTCCTACTGGCTTGTACCCGACGTCACCGCCGCTGAAACCACCAGAGTCCTTACCAGTCGAGTCTGAGCACCTGGCCGTCGGGGAAGATCGGGAGGTTGGTGATGTAGAGAGCGCCGTCCGGACCAAACTCGAGCCCACCAGGGAAGAGCAACGGATCGGTGAGGATCCTGGTGCCGGCTCCTCCGCCCGGCGGAACCGTCCACAGACCCCCGGGTCCTCCCGCCAGGAGCGAGTCGGTGGCGATCTCCAGCACATACAGGGTGCCATCATCGGCGAATTCGATGTCAATGATGTTCGTGAAACCGGAGGCATAGATCCGGGGCCCTTGACCATGCGCCACCCGGTAAACATTCGCGCCACCCACCGGGAATGGGAAGCCGGTCAGCTGGCCGACATACGACGCACCGTCGGGCCCAACCGTGACCGTTGTCGGCACCGCCTGCATCGGGAAACGCGGGAACGGGAAGTCGACCGCGCGGCAGGAAACACCGCAACGACTCCGACGTTGCCGGCGTTAGACACCGACAGCAAGTCATTGCCTCCAGCGTCGGTGACCAAAGGGCGGCTGCCTGAGACCACCAATCCGTAGGGGTTGGAGTCAACCTCACCTTTGTCAGGATTGTTGGCGGCCTCGAAGGCAGCGAGATCAACAATCGACTGAACCGTTGTGCCTTTGGCTCGAATCAGTTGGCCGAACCAAGCGGCGTCTGCGCCAAATCCAGCTCGGAACTCCGGGTCTCCTCTCAAGCCGATTGTGACCAGGAACTGACGAGCAGCCTCCGCAACATCGTGGGGGCCGGTCGCTCCGGTGCCGTCAGCGGGTGCATACGAAGGCAGCCCGGTGACCACTCGTGTCACCGCCCCTTGAATGACCGAGCTCACTCCGCCGGTCAACCCGAAGCAGGCCTCGCCCTCCGGTCCGGTTTGGCAGGGTCCGCTGCCACCCACTCCGGCTTCGGCAACGTAGAGAACTCCGTCGGTGCCGAAATCAAGGTCTTCCGACCCGTGCTTCAAATCCGAAGCGCTAATTGCATCAAATCCGACGAGGGAGCGCCTGGGCGTTTACCTATTGTTAACTTCGCGACCGAGAGGAGAAAGGCTTGGCATCCGCCAATTCAGTTCGCCGCCCTTCCAAACGCGCTGGTGGTCACCATTTCTCCGTCGGCACGATCGCGACGAGCAAGAGTGCCCGCACCTCAGTGCTCGTAGCCCAACGCCGTCGCATTTCCGACGCCAGCAACACTCTGTGGTTCAAGCCGACGCTGTCAGTGGCCGGCGCCCTCGTCCTCGGCTCGATCCTCTCCCAGATCGAAGCCAGCCCCGGTACTCGCTTGTGGACGGTGTCATTCCACGGAAACTCGAACGACGCCCGCCAGGTTCTGACGGTCATCATCGGGGCGCTGATCCCCGTGACGAGCCTGATCTTCGCCTTGACCGTGGTCACCCTCCAGATCGCCTCGACCCAGTTCTCGCCTCGTTTGCTCCGCACGTTCTTGCGTGACAACCGGACTCAGCTGGTGCTGAGCGCTCTCGTGGGCACCGTTGCCTACAGCCTTGCCGGCCTGTTCACGGTCACAACCGATGAAACTCCAACCGACCAAGTGCCACGGTTTGCCATCACGGTCGCGCTTGCCTTCGCCTTGGGCTGCATCGGCCTCCTCGTGTACTACTTCGGCCACATCACCAACTCGGTGCGAATCGACACGATCATGCGCCAGGTCGAGTCGGACACCCGACGCATCATCGCCCGGGACCATCTACCCATAGGCGAGACCGACCTCGATCCCGACTGGATGGAACCGATCTCGTCACCGGAGAACGCAGTAACTATCACGGCGCCAATCGATGGCTACGTGCAAGGCGTCGATGTCCGCCTGCCGGCGCTCACGGTCCGAAAGCGAGTGACGGTGCGCGTGCTCCCCCTAATTGGGTACTACACCATGGTCGGGAGACCCCTGGCGTTGGTCTGGACCGACGATGGCAGTGAACTGCTCCCGACCACGCAGGAAGCGATCCGCCACCTCATCGAGATTGACCCAGAGCGGCGGGTCGAACGAGATGTTGGCCTCGGCTTGCGCCAGTTGGTCGACATCACCAATCGCGCGATGTCGACCGGCCAGAACGATCCGTACACCGGCACTCAAGCAGTGCACCACCTGACCACCGTGCTCGTCGACGCCATCGGGCGCTCGTTTGCGACCCAGATGTTCCGCGACGCGGCCGGTGTCACCAGGGTGATCTCACCCATCATGGATTACCCGACCCACCTCAAAGTGGTGTGCAGCCAAATCCGGCAGGGCGGGCTCGAACGGCATCCAAGGGTCTTGCTCGAATTGTTGCGAATGCTCGGCATCCTCGCCGAACTTGCTCCGACCACAGCCCGCGCGGACGCGGTGCGTCGGGAGGTCGACATTGTCCTCGCCGATGCCCGTCGGATCATTCCTTCGCCGACCGACCTCGACGAAGCACTTCGACTCGGCGATGACGTGCTCCGTCGATTGGACGAGATTTCAACCGAGCTTCGAGCCAATCCCTCGATTCCCTGAGGCATCGCTTTCGGCCTCATCGTTAAGGTGGCATCGAAGCTCGAGCGAAGGTGGAT
>JACCTH010000093.1 GCA_013812505.1 Acidimicrobiia bacterium
CGCCACCCCGGCGGCCTACCCGGTGAACGCATTGCTGGCCGCAACGCACGATCAGCCGGCCGATGCTTCTTCCCTGCCATCGCAACTCCTCACCATTGAGGTGTTGCAACGACCGCTTGATTTCGCCACTTCTCCAGCAATCGCAGTGGTGGATTCGATGGCGCCGACACCGGCCTGGTCACCGGAGATAGCGATCTCTACTCGAGCGTGGCCTCAGGACGCAGCTACGCCCCGGCGGTGCTGGTTCCCGGCGTCAACACCGAGTTCGCCGATGGCCAGCCCAACGTGCGGCGCGACGGTCTGGAGGTCTTCTTCTTCAGCAATCGCACCGGGACGATTGGCGGCAATGACATCTACGCATCGACTCGAGCAACAACTCGAGATGTGTGGTCGGAACCGATGAACCTCGGGCCGGCTGTGAACAGCATTGCGAGCGAAACGCGGCCATCGCTCTCTTGGAACGGAACCACTCTCTACTTCGGCTCGACCCGAATTGGCGGTACTGCCGAGGGCTCGACCGACAACTACTTCACCACTAGGTAGATCCCGTTGGGGCAGCAGTCGGACAGCGCTTGCGAGCGCTGTCCGATCGCCGCGTTGCCGAGAGCCTTTGGTATTCACCCCAATGCTGTCAGCAGGATCGCCTTGAAGCTGTGGAGCCGGTTCTCGGCCTGCTCGAATACCAGTGAGCGAGGATGCTCCATCACCTCGTCGGTTACCTCTTCGCCGCGATGCGCCGGGAGGCAGTGAAGGAATATCCCTTCGGGGCTGGCAAGCTCGAATAGGCCGTGATTCACCTGAAAAGCTGCGAATTGCGTCCTCCGGTCGGCCGCTTCGGCTTCCTGGCCCATCGACGTCCACACATCGGTGTATACGACGTCGGCGCCTGACACCGCCTCCTGGGGATTTGTGGTGACCGCAACCTCGCCGAACTCGCGGGCGCTTTTCAAGATTTGCTCACTTGGCTCAAAGCCGAGCGGTGACGCCACTCGTACGTTCCCACCGGTTCGGGTCACCGCGCCGATCAAGGAGGCAGCGGTGTTGTTGCCGTCCCCTATGTAAGCGAGCTCGATGCCTTCCAGATGGCCGAAGTGGTCGGCGATCGTTTGGAGATCGGCGATGGCCTGACACGGATGCTCGTCGTCCGAAAGCAAGTTGATCACGGGGACCTTGACCGCGCCTGTGACGCGCTCGAGGTCGGTATGATCAAAGACGCGCATCCCGAGCAGATCGAGATAGCGCTCGAGGACCCGGCCGACATCCTCAGGACTTTCTCGACTCCCCATCCCCACCTGTTCGTTGCGGATCACCACTGGATGAATCCCGAGCTGGATCGCCGCCACATCCGTCGAGACCCAAGTGCGGACCGACTGTTTCACGAAGAAGAGCCCGATCGAGCGTCCGGTGAGTGCCCCGGCATAGGCCGCCGGGTCCGAGCGCACCAATGAGGCGAGGTCGACCAAGTCACAAAGCTCATCGGGGGTGAGATCGCCAATGCGGAGCAAGTGCTTCATGCCCTTAACTTTGCACCTAGCCCCTTGGCGGCTTCGATCAGGAGCTCGCGAACCTCGCCAATCTCCTCGGCAACCAAGGTTCGGTCCGGGGCTCGCAATCTGTAGTGATAGGCCAAGGATTTGTGACCTTGATCGACCCCGAGGTACTGATCAAACAAACGCACGCTTTCCACCAGCTCCGAAGCGGACTCGGTTGTGGTCAGCAGTTGGATTGCTGTCATCTCGCTTGGGACGATAAAGGCCAGGTCGAAGTCGACGGCCGGGTAGACGCTTGGCTCAACCAGCCCCCACCGGTCAGTTCCTTGCAGCAGCGGAGCCAGGTCGAGTTCTCCGATCGCGACCCTTTCCTCGAGCTGAAAATGTGCCGCGATCTCGGGGTGAAGCTCGCCCAGCTGACCAATCAGAGCATCTGCCAGCGTCACTGCCAGCGCCCGGCCCGGGTGGAAACCGGCTGGGTGGCTCGCAGTCAGTTCCCAGTCTCGGAGGTCGAGTGCCTCGGCGATCGATCTCCAGACCGCCGTCGCCGTAAACACGTCGACCCCGCGACTCTGACCGTCGAGCTCGACCGGTCCCAGCTCTCCGATCATTGCCAGCCCCAGCCGCATCGGCTGGGCGGGGATACGGGGATCTTCTGGAGATGGCCGGTCGAAGAAGACCTGGCCGAGCTCAAAGAGGCCCAGAGAGGGGTTGCCTCGCGTTTGGTTGTAGCGGAGTGATCGCAAGAGACCGGGCAAAAGCGAAGTACGGAGGACGGCCATCTCGTCGTTGAGAGGATTTGCCACCCGGATCGAACCGTGACCTTCGGGTGAAGGTGCAAACGCCTCGAGCTCCGATGGGGTGGCGAAGGAGAGGTTGACCGCTTGAAACAGGCCGGCCCCGGTCAAGGCCCGACGAAGAATCCGATGTCTCTTCTGCTCAGAGGTGTAGCCACCGGCGGGACCAGTCGGAAGCGTCTCGGGGAACCGGTCGTACCCGAAGAGTCGTGCCACTTCTTCGACCAGATCGGCCGGGCGCTCGAGGTCCCGCCGAAAGGTGGGAACTGACACGATGAGGGGATCCGTTCCCTCATTGGTGAGTTCGAATCGGGAAAGCAATGGCGAGATCTCGTCTGGGGGAATGACCTCTCCCAATATCCGGTAGACGTCGATCAACGGCAGGGAGATGGTTACGGGGGTAAACGATTTGGTAACGACATCGATATACGCAAGAGGTGACTCTCCCCCGGCTAGCTCCATCATCAACCGGTTGGCGCGGGCGGCGGCCGTCGGTGGCAGATTGGGATCCACTCCCCGCTCGAAACGGGAGGACGCCTCACTGCGGAGACCATGCCGGCGGCTCATCCGGCCTACTGTCGGCGGGTCCCAGCTCGCCGCCTCGATAACCACGTTGGTCGTGGTTGCAGACACCTCCGATTCGAGACCGCCCATGGTGCCGGCGAGCCCGCTCGCCTTTTCCGAATCGGCCACAACCAGGTCCTCGGCCGTTAGCTCCCGTTGTACCCCGTCCAGGGTGACCAGGTTTTCCCCGGTCCGGGCGCGACGGACAACGATCGCATCGTCGGTAAGGCGATCGCCATCGAAGACGTGGAGGGGCTGTCCCAGCTCGATCATCACGTAGTTGGTGACATCGACGATGTTGGAGATGGGACGAACGCCGCCAGCCCTGAGTCGGGTTCGCATCCAGAGTGGCGACGGACCAACTTTGATGCCGCGCAGCTCGCGGGCTACAAAGCGAAAGCATCCCTCGGGATCCTCGATGCGAACGCTGGTCTTCAGGGTGATGTCGCTGCTCTTGACCTCGCTTGGGGGTACGCGGTAGGGGATCTGGTAGTAGGCGGCGAGCTCTCGGGCAACGCCCACCATCGACATCAGATCAGGGCGATTGGATGTGATCTCGAGCTCGAAAACGGTATCGGGAAGCTCGATCACTTCCTCGAGGGGAACGCCGAGGGGTATCGACGAATCCAGCACCAAGATCCCGGCATGCTCGTCACCAAGGCCGAGCTCCCGCTCTGAACAGATCATCCCACTCGATAGAACTCCCCTTATGTCGCGAGAACCGATCTCGAGACCCCCGGCCAATGTTGCACCGGGCTGGGCGAAGGCAACCATCGCCCCCGCTTCGAAATTCCAGGCGCCGCAAACCACATCGATGGGCGAGCCTCCTGTCGTAACCGAACAGAGCCGAACCTTGTCGGCGTTGGGATGAGGCCGAATTTCTTCCACCTTTGCCACCCTGACCTCGGTCCACTGCGGACGCAGATGCTGGACCGACTCCACCTTCATCCCAAGCCAGGTGAGGGCGTGTTCAACCACTGATGGATCGGTGTCGGGCAGGTCGATGAAATCGGCCAGCCACCTCAAGGAGACTTTCATCGAAACTGCCTCAGCACCCGCAAGTCGTTCTCGATAAAAACCCTGATGTCGGCGATGCCGTGGCGCACCATCGCTAAACGCTCCGTGCCCATCCCGAACGCAAAGCCGCTGACTTGTCGCGAGTCGTATCCGGAAATGTCGAGCACATTCGGATCGACCATGCCACAGCCCGCCATCTCGAGCCAGCCGCTTTCACCACAGAGCTTGCACCCGGTGCCGTCACAAACGAAACATGACACATCCAGTTCGGCCGACGGTTCGGTGAAGGGGAAGAAATGCGGTCTCAGTCGGATCCTTTGTTTGGGTCCGAAGAACTCGCGCGCGAAATGAGCAAGAGTTCCTTTTAGGTCAGAGAACTTGATGTTTTCGTCGACTGCCAGGCCTTCGATCTGGTGGAAGACAGGCAGGTGGGTGGCGTCAATCGCATCCGAGCGGAAGGTCTTGCCGGGCACGAGGACATAGACCGGCGGTTCGTGCTTCTCCATATAGCGAACCTGCATCGGCGAGGTCTGCGTTCGGAGCAAAACCTCGTCAGCCGGGTTGCCGAACTCGACGTAAAGGGTGTCGGATTCCGCTCGAGCAGGATGATGGGGCGGAGTGTTGAGCGCGTCGAAGTTGTACCAAGCGAGTTCGGCCTCCGGTCCTTCCGCGACCCGATACCCCAACCCCACAAAGATGTCACACACCTCGTCCACTGTTCGTTGAAGGAGATGCTCGTTCCCTGGTCGCAGGGTCCAGACCTCGGCGGTGACATCGACTGCGTCGGAGGCGAGTAGTCGATCGGCCTCTGAGCTTGCCAGTTGGGACCGGCGCGCAGTGAGGGCCGCGTTGATTTGTTCCACGGCCTCGTTGAGGCGCGCTCCTGCTGTCGGACGATCCTCCACGGGGAGTTGACCCAGTTGGCGCCTAATCGCCCCGATCGGGCTGTTGCGGCCGAGGATCTGGCTGTCGAGCAGGTCCAGCTCCGCGGTTGTCGAAACCTCCCCGATCCGGTCGAGGGCGTCAGCAACGGTCGAGAAAAGCTCCATGGGGGGCTAAAAGGTTAATGACCGCTCGCGTTGAGATCGCGCCCGCTAGGACATCAGCAGACGGTTGATCACCACGTTCTCGAGGAATGACTTGCAGGTTGCTTCATCCGGAATGCGTGCTGCATAGTCGGCCAGCGTTTGCCGCCCAACCCGCACCAATTCTGAGCCTCGTTCGTCCTCGGTGACCTCGAGGACGCCCCTAGCGGTCATGTAGAGGCGGAAGATCTCCTCCATTCCCGAGGTGTCGCGGGAGAGCAACCGATTCACGATCGGTTCAATCAGTGCTGCAGCCTTTTGGTAATCACCACGGCGAACCGCGACATGGGCGAGACCTGCGGCGGTGCTTGGCGCGACGGAGGGGATGTCAAGGTCAGCGGCGTACAGGTACGCACGTTCTGCACCGTCGATCTCGTCGAGCGCGATCCGAGCATGGCCGGCGAGGAGCGCAGCTAAAGCCTGGCCTTCGTGATCCCCAAGCTGCTTCGAGAGGTCGAGAGCTTGATTTGCCAATTCGACTGCCTTGGCTGGCTCACCCAGATCGAGGTGCAGAGCAGTAAGGCCACGCAAACACAGCGCCTCGACGTCGCGATCGTCTATTTCCCGGCAAAGTGCCAATGCGTCGCCATATAGGGATGAAGATTTCTCGTGCTCGCCCAAACGGCGGGCTAGGCGGCCGAGATAGGCCAGCCGAAAGCTCTCGTCTTGACGATCGCCGGTCCTCCGATCAATTTCCAGGGCCTCCTCATCAGCGGCTCGCGACCCTGGATAGTCACCCTGGCCGAGGAGGATCGAAGCCAAAAACCCCAAGGTGCGGGCAATCGCATTTGGGCTTCCGATCTCGCGATTCACGGTCGACCCTTGCTCGATGTACCGGCGGGCCTCGTCCAGATCACCTTTCGACTGCCACACCATTGCGAGATTCGAGAGGGCAATGCCCTCAACAGTCCTAGCTCCGACGTGACGGGCTTTCGCCAGCGATTCCTGAAAGTGCTCCAGGGCCCCGTCGAGATCGTGGGCTCGCCAGTAAGCAACTCCGAGATTCGAGAGCAGCTTCGCCTCGTGGGATGGAAAGTTCGCTCGCCGGTACACCGCGAGGGCCTGCTCGAAATAGGAGCGCGATGCCTGGCGGTCACCTGTCAGGTCGGCGACGATCCCCAAATTGGCTAGAGCGCCCCCTTCGATATCGAAGCGGGCGATTTCTCGAGCTTGAGCAAGGGCCTGCTGGCACTCCTCGCGGGCTTCGGCGTAGTTAGCCGACTGATAGAGAGCAAGACCTAGCGCAAGGCGCGCGGATGCCTCACCAGCGACATCTCCCACTCCTTTGAACAACGCAGCCGCATCATCACCAGCCTTACGCGCCGCTGCGTAGTTCCCGACCGCGGTTTCGTATTTGCAACGTTGGAGTCCCACTTCCGCCAACTTGGCCGGGTCGGCAAGCCGAGCGGCCGACTCCTCAAGCTCCTCGAGATCTTGTCTCCGCGCCTCCTGATTCCCGGAAAGCTCATGAACCTTGAGGCGAGATACCAAGAGCCGGAAACGATCGACGTCCTCGGTGGCCCAATCAAGGGCTCGGCTGTAGTGAGCGAGAGCCTCCTGGTTGGCATACACCTCCATCGCACGGTCTCCTGCCAGACCTAAATAGTGCTGGGCTTTAGCCGAGAGCCCCGCTAGGTCGAAATGCCGCGCCAATTGCAGTGCAACCGTGTCGGAGGCGGGTCCATGGAGATCCTCAAGCGCCCGTCCCACATCCTCGTGGAGAAAGCTGGCCTCGACGTCGTCGAGGTTGTGGAGCAAGTAATGCTGCATCAGGTTGTGGGCGAACCGGTAACGGGAGAAGCGGCGTTCGCCAAGCCATTCAACGCCGAGCGCTTTGATGCCGCTTCTGGAGAGTATCGCTGAGCTGGGCCACAAGCACCCGCATCTCGGCAGGCTGAACGTGAGAGACGACCTCGGCGGTAAAGTTTTCGCCCTCGACCGCAGCGATGGTGAGACTCCGTCGCAACTCGTCATCGAGACGATCGAGCCGCTCGTCGATCACCCCCTCCACCCTCGACGGCGTCTCCTCCCAGTCAAGGCCCGGTCCTTCCACCCATTGACCTGTCTCGTTCTGCACGAGATCACCACGCTCTTGCAAGTCCCTGAGCAACTCGACCGTAAAAAGGGCATGGCCCCAGTTCGTTGATGAAGCGCCTTTCGAAAGCTCTCGGAGAGGCCATTGGCTTCGAGGTCGAGGAAAGAGTCGACGAAGTGCCTTCCGCGTTCACCGGCGTGGTCGAGGTCGATCTCAATTTCCCCGAAATAGCGTTTCATCTCGTTGATCAATGCCTCGAGAGGGTGGCGTTCTCCCCCTCGACCAAGTGAGACATCGCTTGGCCGATACAAACCAACCACCAAGATCCGACTCTGCTCAATTCGTCGGCCGAGGCGAAAGAGAAGTCCTACCGATGCCGTGTCCGCCCACTGCAGGTCATCGAGTACGAGAACCAGCGGGGTCCTTTCGCTGAGCGCTTCCAGCACCTTCAGGTACTGCTCGAAGATCTGGTTCTGGTTGATTGTCTCCCCCCCGACTTGTCCGACCTTGTCGAGGCGCTTTTGCAGCTTTGCCGCCCAGGGCGTCTTCGAGGCGACGTACATTCCGAGCGCCGCCACAAACGTTGCTCCGGGAACGACCGCCCCGATCAGATCGGGGCCGAGCTCGACGATCGCTTCCGTGCACACGCTGAACATCCGGCGCAGCCGGCCGGCGTTCTCGTCGGTGATCCGGCCCTGGCAAGCTTGGAATCGACGTTGCCGGTCAGAAGCTCGAGAATTTCACGAAACGGAAGGAATGCATCGCCGATGCCAGTTTGCGCATCGCACATGCCTGTGGCGACGACTAGGTCCTCATGAGCGTCCAAAGCGCGCTCGGCGAAAGCCCCAGCAGAGTTGTCTTCCCTGCTCCCCCCTCGCCTCGGACAAAAACCAATTGACCTTTTCCAGCGAGCGCTTGGGCAAGGAAGTCATCCAGCCGCTCTAGCTTTACGGCCCTCTCCACCAGGGTGACAGGCATAACTTCGAGACTAGAACTGACAGCTAGCGAGACGTCTTCACGAGGCGCTGCTCAACGCGGGCTAAACCGCCGAGTCAGAACGCGCGCCCCCGTGAGCGCGATCCAGGCGAGCCAGAGGGTGAGCGCCAGCCGAAGGGTCACCACTGATGCAAGATCCGCGAAACCAGCGACCTCGGCCGCAAAAGCTGTGATTCCCAGCGCGAGGGTGAGTCGCCGGTGGTCCGCCCAGCGCTCGTCGCGGCGGAACGCAGCCGCGAGGACGATCGGCGCTGCGAGCCTCGTCGGCAACCCGAGGAGATAGCCGATCCCGTGAATCAGTCCGTGAGTCGTTGCGTCTGCTCCTTCGGGGTCAATGTTGCCCACACCCAGGAGGAGCCACGCGACCGCAGCGAGCGAGAGGAGGACGATTCCAGCGATAGCGGTCCCCGAACGTGCCACAGATTGGTGGAGGACGAACGCGAGCGCACCGATGCCAGCGGCACCCGAAAAAAAGGCGATGTTCATCAACCATCCGAAGTCGCCCAACGCGTACTCGCTTACCGCGTTGCTGTCGTTGAACTCTGGCTCGAGTGCGTGGAGGAGCGCAATCAGAGCGATGCAAAGCAGCGACCCGGCAACCGCAACACGAGCCCCCAGATGAGCCCGTTGGGCCGGAGCGCCAAGCATCCGGGCGAGTGTATTCACCAACTGGGGATGCGGTCGGCCTCGCCACTCGACCCCATCGCTGACGCTTGATCGGCTGGCAACCCAACACCGGACCACCGGGTTAGACGGCTACCTCGACTTGGGCAATGATGCCGGTCGATGTTGATTCGCATCGCCGATCCCGACCGTGACAGCGCCTTTTGCGCGGACATCTACGCGTCATACGTACTCGATACTTCAATCAGTTTCGAGTACGAGCCACCGAACGCCGATGAGTTTGCGAGTCGGATCAACGCGTCGCTGATCTGGTTGGTCGCTGAGCAAGGCAATGAAATTGTCGGGTATGCGTACGCCGCGCAGCACCGGGAACGAGCGGCGTACCAATGGGGGGCTGATGCAGCGGTGTACGTTCGTTTGGGTGCTCAGCGCCTCGGTGTAGGCCGAGGGTTGTATTTGGATCTGATTAGTCGATGCCGGGCGAGTGGGCTAAGGATGCTTTGCGCGGGGATCACCCAGCCCAACGCAGCCTCAAATGCATTCCACGAGGCGCTGGGTTTCGAACCCGTCGGCACCTACCGGCGCATTGGCTGGAAGGCAGGCGCCTGGCACGACGTGACTTGGTATCAGCTCGACCTTGCGCCGGGAGACTTGAGCCCGCCAACCCCGCTTCGCTTCGAGACTTCGTAGCAAATAATGGCCGCGGCAGCAGCGGCGTTGAGACTTTCGGTTCCACCGGGCATCGGGATCGAAACGAGATGGTCCGCTGAAGCGAGCACGCTGGCCGGAAGTCCGTGTGCCTCGGAGCCGATCACGATGGCCAATGGGCCATCGGGCAAGGCAGAAGGATCGGCTCCGCCGGTCATCGTTGTTGCAACGCTGGTGAAACCCTTTAGGTCTAACGGGCTGAGGCCGGTATGAAAGTGGGCTCCGGCTGCCGATCGCAACACTCTTGGTGACCAGAGGTCGGCTGAGCCCGCGGTTGTCATGACGTCAAGCCCGAATGCTGCTGCGGTCCGAATCATCGTTCCAAGGTTGCCGGGATCCGAGATCTCCCATGCTGCGAGCACGCTCCGTCCTGGCGTCAGCGGACGCGGCGGGATCTCGATCACCGCCACCGGACTTTGCGGAGTTCGCGTGGACGACATCCGTTCCAGCGCCGCCTGAGAAACGAGGATCCCTTCGGACCCGTCGAGCGAGAACACCTCTCTTACGACGACTCCAGTCGAGTAAGCCTCCTCCAGGAGATGCGGGCCTTCGAGCAGGGTTAGTCCTGTCGCCCGACGCTCCTCAGGCCGATGGAGTCGGGCCGCGCCCAGCACCCGCTGATTGCGAGGGGACAGGCCCTCGACCGGACGGTCGGTCAGGCGGATTTGGCGAGTTCGACCAACGCCGCAAATGACTTGGGGTCGTTGACGGCCATCTCGGCCAGCATCTTGCGGTCAAGCTCGACCTCTTTGGCCTTGAGGCCGGCGATGAAGGTGCTGTATGACATGCCGTGTTGGCGAGCGGCCGCGTTGATGCGCGCGATCCACAGTCGGCGGAACTGACCCTTGCGGTCGCGCCGGTCTTTGTAGGCATCTTGCATGGCATGCATGACCTGCTCATTGGCCGTGCGAAAACGCCGACTCTTCGACCCCTTGTAGCCCTTGGCCCGATCAAGGACCTTTTTATGGGACTTCTTGGCGTGAACTGCTCGTTTGACTCGTGCCATTCACATCACATCCCCAACAGCTTTTTGGCGTTCTTGGCGTCGCCGGGGGCAAGCTCGACCTCTCCCGAGCGACGACGGAAAACCGCGTTGCCCTTGGCGAGCTTGTAGTGATTCTTCCCTGATTGTCTGCGCAAGAGTCTTCCGGTCCCAGTGACCTTGATTCTCTTCTTGGCGCCGCTGTGAGTTTTCATTTTCGGCACGGTTCTATTCCTCGGCGTCTGACGCAATGGCTGCGTCTGGTTCCTTGCTGTCGGCTTCGGGGCTTTCGGTTTCGGTTCGTTTGGGTCGACGGGTGGGGGCCAGCACCATTGTCATCAGCCGTCCCTCCTGGGCCGGCGCTTGCTCGATGGTCGCCTGGGTCCCGACCCCGGCTGCGAGACGGTCGAGAAGTCTGCGTCCGAATTCTGGTCTCTCTTGTTCACGTCCACGGAAGCGGACGGTGACTTTGACCTTGTCTCCTTCACCGAGAAACTCCAGGGCTCGGCGCAGTGTGATGTCGAAATCATGAGTCTCGATCCGAGGCGCCATCCGCAGTTCTTTGACCACGGTGCGTTTCTGGTTCTTCCGAGCTTCTCGTTCGCGCACTGATTGTTCGTACTTGAACTTCCCATAGTCCATCAATCGGCACACAGGAGGCTTGGCTTCGGGAGCTACCTCTACCAGATCGAGCCCAAGTTGATCGGCCAGCCACATGGCTTCGGCCAGTTTCTTTACTCCGATCTGAGAGCCGTCGGGGGCGACCAAACGCACCTCGGTAGCTCTTATGTTTCCGTTGATTCGCAATTCGGCGATGTTCCGACCTCCTCGATCGACTTTGCTTCTCTTGACAACAAATGAGCAGCAGACACGGCCTGCTGCTCATGCACGAAAAGTTTCTTGCGACCATGACTCACCCTCGCCGGGGTGGTTAGGTGGGAAGCAGGCAGCTTCCACTTCGGCTCGATTGTGCGAACAATGCTAGCAATCCCGCTGTCCCAGATATTCCGAGGATTTCGGGTCGATCGACCTGGCTTGGTAGTCCGATGTTCGCGACGTGCTGCGGTGCCAGATGTGGAATGTCGGCCGCGAACTCGGGAGGATACGCGGAACCCGAAAACGGGCACACGGGAGAGGAAATGCGTAAACGTTTCATCACGTCTATAGCGGTTCTGTTGTTGATCGCCGCCTCGGCGCTGCCGACAACGGCGATGGTGGCGGGCGATGGCAGCGAGGGTCAAGTCGTCGACAGCGACGACCTCAGCCATCCGCTCGGCGATCGCCAGCGGGAGCTAAGGGAGCGAGCGCGGGAAGCACAGGTCCGCGGAAAGACGGACAACAGAGTGGCCGAGGTCGAAGGAGACTCCGTTGAACTGGCGGCCGTTGGCCTCGATCAGCTTTTTGTCCTGCTCGGTGAGTTTGGCGATCAGATCGATCCCACTTATGGCGGCACCCCAGGGCCTCAACACAACGAGATCCCAATGCCCGACCGCCGGGTAGACAACAGCACGATCTGGCAAGCGGATTACAACCTCGCTCACTACGAGGACATGTACTTCAACCAGATGCTGAATTACTACATCGATCAGTCGTCCGGCCTGTACTCCTTCGGTGGTGCAGTTCACGATTGGGTCCAGGTCCCCTACAACTCGGCCCGCTACGGCAACAACGACTGTGGTAGCAGTGTCTGCGACACCGTCTGGGATTTCCTGGTGGACTCGGCTGACGCCTGGTACGCAGAGCAGTTGGCCGCAGGCATGACGGCCGACCAGATCGCCGCCTATGTCAAGCAGTTCGATATTTGGGATCGCTATGACTGGGATGGCGACGGCAACTTCGACGAACCCGATGGGTACATCGACCACATGCAGGCGGTCCATGCCGGAGTCGGCGAGGAGACCGGAGGCGGCCTCCAGGGCGAGGACGCCATCTGGAGCCATCGCTGGTACACGTTCTTCGGTCTCATTGGAGTGGTTGGTCCTTCCAACGGTCCGCTGTTCGGCGGGTTCGAGATCGGCGACACGGATGTCTGGGTTGGCGACTACACGATCCAGCCTGAGAACGGCGGATTGGGCGTCTTTGCCCACGAATACGCCCACGACCTTGGGCTGCCCGACGCCTACGACACCGCCGGCGGCGAGAAGGGGACTGGATTCTGGACAATCATGTCTTCTGGTTCCTACCTGGGTCCAGGACGCGAAGACATTGGCTCACGTCCAGGTGGATTCAATGCATGGGAGTTGTTCCAGCTCGGGTGGCTGTCTTACGACGTCGCCTTCGCCGGAGAGACCTCTACTCACCGCGTGAATCCGCTCGGGAGCAGCGACGACACCAGTCAAGCGGTCTTTGTCAAACTGCCCGACGTCCTGACGACTCTCGAGTTGGCCGATCCGCCGGAAGGCGAGTTTGCCTGGTACAGCGACTCGGGTGACAACATCGATCACACGATGACGAGCATCCCGATTGTGGTTCCCACCGATGATCCGACCCTGCGGATGAGTCTGTGGTACCAGATTGAACTGGATTGGGACTACGCCTACGTTTCGGTGTCCACCGACGGCGGCGCCACCTGGGTCAACCTGGAAGGCAACGTCACCACGAACGACAATCCCACGGCCAAAACTTCGGTAACGGCATCACCGGAAGTTCGGGCGATTGGGTGGCGGCGGAGTTTGGCATGAGCGCCTACGCCGGTCAGACCGTGCAGCTCCAGCTGCGTTACTGGACTGACGGGGCCGTGGTCGAGCCGGGGATCTTGGCCGACGAGATCACCCTGGGGAGTTTCTTCTCCGGGGCCGAGCCCGGTGATGAGGCCAACTGGACTCTCGACGGCTGGCGCGTTACTGATGGATCCGAAGAGGTCTCGTCATTCAATGCCTACGTCGCCGAGGTCCGGCAGTACTTGGGCTATGACCACGGTTTGTTAACGGGTCCCTACAACTTCTCGTTCGTGGCCAAGCCCGACTGGGTGGAGCACTTCCCGTATCAGAACGGCCTTCTGATCTGGTACTGGAACGACTACTACACCGACAACAACACGAGCCAACACCCGGGCGCGGGCCTCATCTTGCCTGTCGACTCACATCCGCGGCCGCTGATCGCTCCTAACGGGGCGCCGTGGCGGGCGAGGGTGCAGATGTATGACGCCACCTTTGGCCTCGAGAAGACCGACGCCCTGACGTTGAGCTTCCAGGCGGGGGGCGTGCAGTACGGCCCGACTACGTATCGCTCGCAACCGGCGGTCTCGACCTTCACTGACCTGAAGTCGTGGTGGTCGCCACAGGCTCCGCTCTCAAGTGTGATCGTGCCCAAGACCGGCACAGTCATCCAGGTGACGGGCGTTGCCGCGAACGGAGGGATGAACATCCAGGTCCGACCAGCGGCTTAAACCTATCGAGACAAGAGAAGGACCCCAGCCGCCCGGCTGGGGTCCTTTTTCTTTGGCGGGATCGCAGCTAGCCCAAGCGACGGGCCAGGTCGACGACGGCGGCGGCGGCCTCGGCGCCTTTGTTCCCGGGCCCGGGTTCGGAACGGGCCAGCGCTTGTTCCAGGTCCTCCGTGGCGAGAACCGCATTGCCGACCGGTCGCCCGTGGCCGATTGCCACCTGGTTGAGACCCGCCGCCGACTCGCGGACGATCACCTCATAGTGATCGGTCTCCCCTCGAATCACGGCGCCAATCGCTACCACCCCGGCGCAACCGCGTTTCAACAGCGCTAGCACAGCCACGGGGAGCTCCCACGCTCCGGCAACCTCAAAAACCTCGATGTCGATATCCTCCGCCCGCGCCAACTCTTCTTTTGCCCCGGAGAGAAGGCGATCGGTGATTACCTGGTTGAAGCGGGCGACCGCGATACCGATCCGCACGGCTACTTGTCGAACTGGTGACCGAGCTTGTCAGCCTTGGTGCGGAGGTAGCGCTCGCTCTCGGGATTGGGTGGGATGATCAGCGGGATCCGATCGATGATCGAGAGCCCGTACCCCTCGATCGCCGCCCGTTTGATGGGGTTGTTGGTGAGGAGACGCATCGAACGGACCCCGAGGTCATAGAGGATCTGGGCGCCGACGCCGTAGTCGCGGGCATCGACCGGCAGCCCCAGTTCCTCGTTGGCCTCGACGGTATCGCGGCCCTGGTCTTGGAGGTTGTAGGCCTCGAGCTTGTGGAGCAAGCCGATGCCGCGCCCTTCGTGACCGCGTATGTAGAGCAAGACTCCTCGACCCTCCTCGGCAATCATCGCCAAGGCGAGTGCCCGCTGTTCACCACAGTCGCAGCGACGGCTCGAGAAGGTGTCTCCGGTCAGACACTCCGAATGCACCCGGACCATGAGCTCCTCGCCATCGCCAATGTCTCCCATCACCAGGGCCAGGTGCTGGCGGTCATCGACCAGTGATCTATAACCCACGGCGCGAAACACTCCTTCGGGCGTGGGCAAACGCGCCTCGACCACCCGCTCGACCAGTTTCTCGTGCTGGCGGCGATGGGCGATGATTTCGGCAATCGTCCCAATCAAGAGCCCGTGCTCCTTGGCGAACCGCTCAAGCTCGGGGAGACGCGCCACTGTGCCGTCGTCGTTCATGATCTCGGCCAAGATTCCGGCCGGGTAGAGGCCGGCCATCTGGGCGAGGTCAACTGCGGCTTCGGTGTGCCCCGCCCGCTTGAGGACCCCACCCGGCTCATAGCGAAGCGGGTAGACATGGCCCGGTCGAGCGAGATCGAGCGGCGAGGCCGAGTGGTCGATCAGCACCGAAACCGTGCGGGCGCGGTCCGATGCCGAGATTCCGGTGGTGGTGCCGTCGCGGGCGTCGACCGAGATGGTGAAGGCGGTGCGTCGGGCGTCGGTGCTCTGGCGGACCATCTGCGGTAGTTCGAGCTGGTCGAGCCGCTCCCCCAGCATCGGGACGGTGAGGATCCCACTCGAATGACGAATCATGAAGCCGATCTTGATTCGATCCGCCGCCGACGCCGCCAGCACCAGATCACCTTCGTTCTCACGGTCGGCATCGTCGACGACGATCACCATCTCGCCTTTGCCGATCGCAGTCACGAGCTCTTCGGTATTGGCAAAGCTCATTGTCCGAGCAGCCTTTCCAGATATTTGGCCAGCACGTCGAACTCCAGATTTACCGTGTTTCCGCTGGCCCGCAAGCCCAGGTTGGTCGCGGTCAGGGTGTGAGGTATCAAGGCAGTCTCGAAACCGGTCGGCCTGAGCCCGGCAACAGTCAGGCTAACGCCGTCGACCGCAATCGAACCCTTCTCGACGATGTACTTGTGATATGCCGGAGCGACGTCCACAGAAAGGCGAACCCCGTCGCCCTCGGCATCCTTCCCATTGACAATGCCGACGGTGTCGACGTGGCCCTGGACGATGTGACCGTCAAAACGTCCATTTGCTCGCAACGGACGTTCGAGGTTCACCTGATCGCCTGGTCCGAGCTCGCCGAGGTTGGTGCGGCGCAAGGTTTCGAGCACAGCCTCGACCCGCAAGGTGGGTGTCCGCTCCGTCACCGCAGTCAGGCAGACCCCGTTGACTGCGATCGACGCTCCCATGGCCAGCTCCACCGCGAGTTCAGTCGCAATTTCGATTGTGCGACCGCCGTTGCGGTCGGCGATCGATTGCACAGAGCCGAGGGCTTCGATGATTCCCGTAAACATTGAGCTAGATGGGGGTGAAATCGATTCGGAGGTCGGGGCCGAGCGTGGTCACCCGATCGATGGTCACCTGCCGGGCGGATTCGAGGCTAGGCCACGGCCGATCGAACAGCGGGCGGCCCACTCCCCCGGCGAGCTTTCCCGCCAGATAGAGCACGCCCTGGTCAACTAGATCGGCGGCAAGAAACGATGCCGCCAGCGTCGGCCCGCCTTCGACCAGGATCGAAAGCAGTCCCTCCTCACTCATTTCCATGAGTGCGCCGTCCAAATCGACGGGGCTTTCGCCGGTGCCGAGCACGAGGCCGTTTCGGTGCAAGGCGCGGGCGCTGGGCGGCAATGGCCGTCTTCCGGCAATCACAACCGGCCGGGGCTGATGGCCGGTATAGCCCTCGATCCGCACATCGAGGCGCGGATCGTCGGCGCGGAGCGTGCCGGCGCCGATCACTATCGCATCAGCTTCGGCTCGAAGCCTGTGGGCGTCCGTCCGAGCCTCCTCTGCGGTGATCCACTGGGAAGTGCCATCCGCCGCGGAAGTTTGGCCGTCGAGCGTCGCAGCGAGTTTGAGAATCACCAAGGGGCGTCCAGTGCGCCGATGGTGAAAGTAGGCCGGGTCCAACCATTCCATGGGAGGGTCGATCACCACGACCTCGATCCCGCTCTGGCGGAGTCGCTCGATCCCGCGGCCCCGTACCCGCTCATCGGGGTCGCCGGCGCCGACAATCACTTTCGATACCCCAGCGGCCACTATCGCCTCGGTACAAGGTGGAGTATTGCCGTGGTGGTTGCAGGGCTCGAGGGTGACCACCAACGTCGCTCCTCGAGCTCGCTCCCCTGCCTCGGAAAGCGCGTTCGCCTCGGCATGCGGTTGGCGAAAAGCGGAATGATGACCCTCGCCGACGAGGCCGCCATCGGTGGCGATCATAACCGCCCCTACGCGGGGATTGGGATGAGGATTAGCCGATCGAGCGAGTTCTCCGGCCCTGGTCATCGCCGCTTCGGGCGTCACCTCAGTTTGTGCGCCGGTCGATCTCAAACGACGAGCCGGTTCGCTTCTTCGCAAACTCCTTCATCTCGACTGCTATCGCCGAGGCCTCCCATTGCGAAATGATCGGTCGCAGCGTATTGGTTGCGACTCCGAGGGAGATTGAAACCATTGGAAAGGCGTACCGCTCGCCGCGGCGGTCGATTACCTCGATATATCCCCGCAAGGCATCGGCGGTGTCGTAGTTGTCGAGGATTCCATCGTCGAAGGTCTCGATCACTCGCTTGCAATACTCCTCTGCCTTCTCGGCTGAGGTCAGCGCGACAAAGTCGTCTCCGCCGATATGACCGACGAACGCCTCGGACTCTCCAATCGCTTCGGCAGCCTCCACCATGCACCGGGCGCAAAAGCGGATCACCTCGTCACCTCGCATAAACCCGTAATGGTCGTTGTAAGCCTTGAAGTTGTCGAGATCACAATAAGTTAGGGCAAAGCTCCCGCCGGCTTCGATCCGCTGCTCGATCTCCTGGCCGATCCGGAAGTTGCCGGGCAAACCGGTGAGTGGTGACAGATCGCGGGCGGCCTGGGTTCGACGCAACACGGCCTTGACCCGCGCAACGAGTTCGGAAATGTCAAAGGGTTTGGTGATGTAATCGTCGGCCCCCAGCTCGAGACCCCGCACCCGATCTTCCGGCAGCCCGCGGGCGGTGAGAAGAATCACCGAGGTATTGCCCGTGGTGCCGTGGCTGCGGATGCGGCGCAGCGCGGTCAACCCGTCCATACGCGGCATCATGATGTCGAGCAGGATCAACTCGGGCGCGTCAACCAGCGCTTTATCAACGGCCTCACGGCCATCCGCGGCAGTGTCGACGTCATAACCCTCGAGCTCAAGGTTGATCTTGACCACCTGGAGGATGTCGGGGTCGTCATCAACTACGAGGATTCGTTCGCTCACGCTTGTTCCAACTGCTTTCGTAGGTCTCGGACAGCGGCGGCCGGATCGGGTTCTCCGAACACGGCGGTTCCGGCCACGAACACGTTGGCGCCTGCGTCGCGGGCGGCGACGATCGTGTTGGTGGAGATGCCACCATCAATCTCGATATCGGCTTTCAAGCCGTGAGACTCAATCCAATTCCTCGCTGACTCCACCTTGGAAAGCACCTTCGGAATGAACGACTGGCCGCCAAACCCCGGATTCACCGACATGATCAGCAACAACGAGCAGTCCTCGAGAAAGGGCAAGACGGCCTCCACCGGAGTTGGCGGGGAGATCACCAGTCCAAAGTCGAGTCCCTCGGCTCTGGCCCGGCGGGCGGCGTGGGTTGGGTCGGGGATCGCCTCGATGTGCATGGTGACGAGATCAACGCCGGCTTTTACGAGCTCGGGCAAATAGGCATCGGGATTGGTCGTCATCAGATGACAGTCGAAACGGAGCTCGGAGAGTTTTCGGAGACCGGCGATGACCGCCGGGCCGAAACTCAGATTGGGTACGAAGTGGCCATCCATGAGGTCGAGATGCAGAAGATCGGCTTCCTCCTCAATCGCGGCGACTTGTTCCCCCAGCCGGTTGAAATCAGCCGCCAGCAGGCTGGGAGCGATTTGATAGGTAACCATCGGGCGACGAATTCTATCGGACTAGTCCCTGCCGGCTCCAGCGCCTTACTGTTTGACCGTCGGTGTCGTGCGCCAGCCGCGAGCCCAGTCGCTGGCCGGCATCGGGTTGCGCCCGGCCGGCTGGACTTCGAGCAGTTCGACCGACCCTCCTCCGCAACCGAGCCACACCCGATCATCGATGATCTGCAACCGTCCGCGCTCTACCTGGTCCGCGCTCGGACTGACCGCGAGCAATCGGATCGGGCCGGTTTCGAGGTCGAGGCGCACTCCGGGCTTGGGTGCGAGCGCTCTTACTTTGCGGAAGTTGGTAAGAGGGTCGCCGTCGAGATCGAACCGCAGGTCCTGCTTGGTGAGACGCGGGGCGTAGGTAGCACCCATCGCCGGCTGCTCCACCTCCTCGATGCGGCTGCCGACGAGATCGGGAACCGTCGTTGCCAGCAGTTCGGCGCCAATGGCGGCTAGGCGGACGGTGAGAGCTCCACCGGTCTCCCGGGGCCCGATCGGGGTCGAAGCGGCGCTGAGAATCGGGCCGGTGTCGAGCCCGGCGTCGAGACGGATGATGGTTACCCCGGTTTCCCCGTCGCCGGCAAAGATCGCGGCCGTAACCGGGCTCGCGCCTCGCCAGCGTGGCAGGAGCGAAAAGTGAACGTTGATGAAGCCATGGGCGGGGCGGGATAGGACCTCGGCGGGAATCAATAGCCCGAACGCCACCACCACCGCGAGATCGAGGTCCGCAAACCATTCAGGTCGCAGGTCGCGACCGCGATTGGCCTCATAGACCTCAATTGCAAGCTCCCCTGCGACCGCTTTGACCGGTGACGGTTGGGGTCGCCCGCTCCGGCCGCGAGGGCGGTCGGGGCGGGTGACGACGAACTGGACAGAGCCGACTTCCGCGAGCACGGCGAGGCTGGGGACGGCCGATTGCGGCGTGCCGAGGAATGCGATCCGCGGCGGAAAGGTCATTTCTCCAGGCCGAGCGCGTCGTTGCGAAGACTCCGTAGCGCCTGCTTGCGGGTTTTCTTGTCGAGACGTTCGATGAGGAGGATGCCGTGCAAGTGGTCAATCTCGTGTTGGAGCACTCGTCCCAAGAGGCCGTCGCCCGAGTAGTCAGTCTCGCGGCCGTCCAGACCGAGCCCCCGCACGTGGGCAAAGCCGGGACGTGTGATGGGCCAGTAGTAACCCGGCACCGACAGGCAACCCTCGTCATACTCATACTCACCTCCCGTCTCGACCACCTCGGGGTTGATCAACACTCGCGCTCCCCGGTCATCCTGAGCATCAAAGACGATGACCGACCGGGACACCCCGATTTGAGGAGCGGCCAAGCCAACCCCGGGGGCGCCATACATCGTCTCGACCATTTCGGCAACGAGACGTTGCACGGCGTCATCGATTTCCAATACCGGTGACGCCGGAAGCCGCAGCACGGGGTCGCCAAAACGCCGGATCGGAAATAGGGCCATGAGCAATTATGCAGGACGCGTCAGAGGTCCAAGGGATCAGAGTCGATGCGAACCGTGGTTCCGCCATCACGCCAGCGTTGCACCAGAGGTCGGAGCCCTTTCCTCGTTGGACCGAGGTCCGTTCCTTGCAGTAGCCAGCGATGCTTGCCTTGGCGGATTGCGGGACCCATGACTGTCGAGCCCAAAGCTTGGAGGTGTCGATCGGCCTCTAGGGGGATGGGCCCGCGCAACTCAACCACTAGAAGTTGGCTGGCTGGCGGGAATTGCAGCCGGCGCCGGGTCTCGATCTCATCATGGGCGAATGGCAGCGGGTCTCCGGCCATGAGGGCACGCATGACCGGGTGATCAGGCATTGACGTTTGCACAAGAGCCCGACTCGAGCGCCCGGCCACCCTTCCGGCCAGCCGGGCCAAGATGCGCAGCGCCTCTTCGGCGGAGCGATAGTTGGTCCCGAAGACGAGCCCATCGGCGTCGACCGCGACTGTCAGGTCGACAAATCCGAGCTCGGCCAGGTCGGCTTCGCTGCCGACCTGGATCTGGGCAGCCGCGGGGGCGGCGGCGGCAATGGGTCCGTAGCGGCGCCCAAGCTCCTCGAGGACTCGTCCAACGCCGGCGCCCAGGGGGATGAAGGTGGTGTGGCCGCAGCTCGCGCACGGCCCCAAAACGGCATCGCAGCGCGGACAATTCGGCGCGGTCTCCGGGCGGGCGCCACAGTTTGGGCAACGTCGGAGTGTTCGACACCGCTGGCAGCGAGCGGCGGGCGCATATCCGCGGCGGTGGGCGAAGACGAACACCCGGCCGGCGCGCCCTGTCACTGCCCGAATCGCGGCCTGGGCGGTGACGCCGAGTAGCCCGGGCATGTCAGGCTCGCGATTGCGATCGACGATCTCGACTGGCGGCCATGCCCTCGGTCGGGATCGGATCACGGTGGGCCCGCTGGCAATCGTCTCGAGACTGGGAGTCGGCCCGACAAAGACCAGTCCAGACGCTGACAGACTTGATCGCGTTCGGAGAAAGTCGCGCACCGAGATCGTGGGCGTCTGACGCTCTTTCATCGCCCGCCGTCCTTCCTCGACTGCGACCGCGACCGCCAGGCCGGCGATCGGCCAGGCCGCTACCCGCGGGGTGCCGATCAAGAGATGGCCAGAAGCCTGGCTGCGGATCCACGCAGTGGTGGTTTCCGCCGCGCTGGTCTCGGGAGTGACTACGACCGCCTGGTCAGCGAAATGCCGTCGGGCGATGGTGGCCAATCCCTCGACCTCGGCTCCGGTGGCCGCGACGATTAGCACTGAACAACCCGCCTCCAGCGCCGGCCCGGCCGCACCGGCCACCCAACCCGCGTCACCGGATCGGGCGATAAACGCCACAGGAGGGCGCCGTCGACCCGATGCCACTGCCGCCGAGTATTCGGTCAAAGCATGCTCGGCGGCGATTGGCTTGGGTTGAGGCGGCGGCGTCGGCAACCGGTTGGCCAAGTTGGGAGGCGTCGCCCGGTCGAGCAGCACCGCGACGGGCGCCACGTAGCGGTAGGCCGCCCAGATCAGGGCATCGAGCAACCCGCGGTCGAACACAGGCGGGTTCATCACCTTCGGTCCGAGTGAGCGCAGATTGGAGCGAGGGGGACGGTCGGATAGTTCGACGACATAGCCGCGGACCCGCCGACCGCCGAGCGGCACCCTCACCATCGAACCGAGCCCGGTGTCCTCGGTGGCCGAATACCAAAAACCTTCGTCCACCGAGAAGGTAGGCACTGCCGGGATCACCCGGGCAGCGAGCGGGCTCAGAGTGAGCTAGCGGCGCGCCTCAGCTCATCGGCAACGCTGGTTGATTCCCAAGGGAACTCGGGTCGGCCGAAATGCCCGTAGGCCGCGGTTGGCCGGTAGATCGGTCGGCGTAGATCGAGCCTGTCGATGATCGCAGCCGGGCGGAAGTCGAAGAACTCGGAAACGAGCGCCTCCAGCCTTTCCGGCGCGATCTGTGAGGTGCCGGCCGTGTCGACCAAGATCGAGAAGGGCTCGGCGCGGCCGATGGCATAGGCGAGTTGTACCTCACAACGGTTAGCCAAGCCCGCGGCGACGACATTCTTTGCCGCGTAGCGAGCTGCGTACGCGGCCGACCGGTCGACTTTGGTCGGATCTTTGCCGGAGAACGCTCCCCCACCATGGCGGGCGTAGCCGCCATAGGTGTCGACGATGATCTTCCGTCCGGTGAGCCCGGTGTCGGCGTGGGGACCGCCGATCTCGAAGTTGCCCGAAGGGTTGACGTAGAACGGCGCGTCGGTGTCGATCAACTCAGGAGGAATCGCGGCGAGCACGACGTGTTCCCACAGGTCGCGCGGCATTTGACTCTCGAGATCGATGCCAGGGGCGTGATGAGCCGAGATCAAGACACTGGCAACCCGGAGCGGCCGGTCACCGTCGTATTCGATCATCACCTGGGTTTTTCCGTCTGGGCGCAAGTAGGGGATAAGACCCTCTTTTCGCACCCGGCTCAGCCCCTCGGCCAGCCGGTGGGCAAGTTGGATGGGCAGCGGCATCAACTCCGGGGTCTCGTCGACGGCGAAGCCGAACATGATTCCCTGGTCACCCGCGCCCAGCTCGTCGTAACGATCGGTCGAGCCCTGGCGGGCCTCTTCTGCCTGTTGGACGCCAGCGGCGATGTCGGGGCTTTGCTGGTGTACAAGCACGGTGACATCGATGCTGTCCGCGGCAAACTCCGAGTCACCGAGATATCCGATGTCGGCCACTGCCTCGCGCGCCAATTTCTCGACCTCGATCGAGGCAATGGTGTTCAGCTCCCCGGCGACGACCGCCTGTCCGGTAGTGACCATTGTCTCGCAGGCCACGCGGCCGTCAGGGTCTTGGGCGAGGACCGCGTCGAGCACCGAGTCGGAGATGGCGTCAGCGACCTTGTCGGGGTGGCCCTCGGTGACGGATTCAGAGGAAAAGAACCAGCGGCGCATGAGCGGACGCGAGCTTACCGACCGCGCTTCTCAGCTATGACATTCCAGAGACGCTCGGCGACCTCAACTTTTGCTACGAGCGGCCAGTGCTCCACTCCCCCATCGGCGTGGATCAATGAGACCCGGTTGGTGTCGTGGGCAAATCCGGCGCCGGCCTCGGTGACCTCGTTGGCAACGGTCAGGTCAGTGCCCTTGCGTTTCGCTTTCTCGATCGCCCGGTCGATTCCTTCGGTCTCGGCTGCAAACCCAACCACGAATGGGCGATTTTCACGGGCCATGACTGAGGAGAGGATGTCGGGGGTCGGCTCGAGCTCTATCTGCGGCGGGCCATCGGTTCGTCGAAGCTTTTTGATGGCGGGATCGGCGGGACGGAAATCGGCCACTGCCGCGGCCATCACTACGACATCGCTCTCGATCTTCTCGACCGCGTCGGCCATTTCCTGCGCGCTCTCGACCCGAATGACGTCGACCTGGCGATGGGCCGGCCGGTCCGTGGTCGTCACCAAGGTCACCTCCGCTCCCAAGTGTGCAGCGACATCGGCGATGGCATGGCCCATCTTTCCCGAAGAGCGGTTGCCGATGAAGCGAACGGGGTCGATAGCTTCGCGAGTGCCCCCGGCGGTGACGAGCACGCGCAGTCCGGTCAAGGGGCCGGCGAGCATTTTTTCTAGGGCCGCCACAATCTCCTCCGGCTCGGCCATCCGCCCTATCCCCTGGTCGCCGCCGGCAAGGGCGCCCTCCCCGGGTCCGACGACGGTGACGCCGTCGCGTTGCAGGACTTCGAGGTTGCGCTTCGTGGCCGGGTGCTCCCACATCTCGGTATGCATGGCCGGAGCAACCAGCACCGGCGCCTGAGTGGCTAGCAGCGTGGCGCTTGCCACTTCTTCGGAAAGGCCATGGGCGAGTCGCGCCAGAGTGGCCGCGGTGGCCGGGGCGACGATCACCGCGTCCGCCCAGCGGCCGAGGTCGGTGTGCGGGCTTGTTAAGTCACTTTCGAACAGGTCGGTAACGACGGGGTTTCCCGTGATCGATGCAAAGGTGGTGGGGCCGATGAAATTGTGGGCCTCGACGGTCATCGCTACCCGTACCTCTTCGCCGGCCTCGATGAGGAGTCGGGAGAGATAGGCGGCCTTATAGGCGGCAACTCCCCCGGTGACCACGAGGACGATGCGACGGCTCAAGGCCTTAGATCGCTGGTGGCGGCTCTTGGTGCTGGGCCTCGACGAGACCCTGGGCAATCTCTTCCATGGCGATCGTCAACGGCTTGCGCGAAAGACTATTGATCTGCGGGGGGATGTTCTTTCCCTCGTGTGAGCCGAGACCAATGAAGTAGGAGTTGATCTGCCGAGCCCGGCGGGCCGCGACCACCACGGTCGCGAATCGGTTGCCGATGTTGTCGATGACGTTTTCGATCTTCACAAAAGCCTGTCAGTTGGGAACTGATCAGTTTAATGCCGTTTCTCCTCCCGGAGGGGGGAGTGGCCGCCGACGAAGGAGGCGGACGAGGGGGGCGTTTTCTTGAGACACAACTGAGGTAACCCGTTTCCGAGTCGGCCGCAACGAGCAACCTCTTCGCGCGTCAATAGAGCGCCCCCCTCCCCCTTCGGGTACTCCCCCCTCCTGGGGGAGAAATGAACGAGAGGACCTCTGAGACGCACCGGTCGAGGTCCTCGTTGACAACCAGAAAGTCGAAAAGACCCTCGGCCTCGGCGATCTCCTGTTCGGCGATGCCCAAGCGGCGCGTGATCTCGGCGGGGCTGGTGTCGCCACGACGTTCCAAGCGTTGCGCGAGCTCCACGACACTCGGAGGGAGGATGAAGAACATCACCGCTCCGGGATACGAGTTGCGGACCTGGCGGGCCCCTTGCACCTCGATCTCGAGGATGACGTCTTCACCTTGGGCGAGATGAGAGAGCACTGGAGTCCGCAGCGTGCCATAGCGCCGGCCGTTGTAGTCGGCCCACTCCAATAGCTCCTGGTTTTCGATCAACTCGGCAAAGTCGGCCGCGTCGACAAACCAGTAGTGGACCCCGTGGATCTCGCCGGGTCGCGGGTCCCGAGTTGTGGCCGAAACGGAGAAGTAAAAGGGTCGCTTCTCGCGCAGCAAGCGAACGACTGATGATTTACCAGCGCCCGAAGGTCCCGAGATGACAAAAAGCCGGCTGGAACCGGTTGGATCAGCCAGCTTCTGTGAGGAGCGCTCGGCGCTGGCGCTCACCGAGCCCGCGCAGGCGACGATTGGGGGCGATATCGATCGACTCGAGGAGCCGCTTCGCTTTGATCTTGCCCATGCCCGGCAACGATTCGAGGACCGAAGCGACCTTCAGTCCGGCGATGAACTCCTCGGATTCGGCACGCTCGAACAATTCGGCCAGGGTGAGCGATCCGGTTTTGAGCAGCTCTTTGACCTCAGCCCGGACTCGCCGGGCGGCGGCGGCTTGTTCCAGCGCGTGCGCCCTTTGCTCCGGGGTGTTAGCCGGGGGTCCAGTCACGACATCAATGTTAACTGGCGTCCTCTGGGCTCACAGGGACACTGTGTGTCCCTGTGAACCCTGGGTTCGCAGTTGGACGAATACCGCGGAGACCATCACGGTGGCGGCGAGGGCGAAGGCCAGGTTGGCCAGCCAGTGGAAGCCCCAGCCTTGTTTGATGAAGCCAGAAGAGAGAGCCGCAAATCCACCGAGGACGCTGAGCAACGTGTCGGACATACCTTGCGCCGAAAGCCGGTGAGTGCTATCGATCGAAGAGGTGAGCAAGGTGGAGCCGGCGATAAGGCCGAAGTTCCAGCCGAGGCCCAAGAGGAACAAGCCGATGAAGATCAACGCCGGCTGATAGCCGGCAACGACCGAGACCAGCACCCCGGCGCCCAAGATGGCGGCGCCGGTCTTTATAGCTCGGTAAGCGCCGAAGCGATCGACCGCTCGACCGACCAGCGGGGCGAGCCCGAACATGCCGAAGACATGGAGAGCGATGACAAACCCCGAGAGCTCGGCTTGGCCGTGGTCGCGCATGTGGAGCGGGGTCATGGTCATAATCGCCACCATCGCCGCTTGGGAGAGGGCGACGGTCGCCATCCCGAGCAGGGCTGGCCGGTTGACCCGCACCGCCGCCCAAGTGTTCTTCCAGCGGGGGGCCACGGGCAAGCCGCCGACGGCAGGCTCAGCCGACAACCGGATTGAAACCGCTGCCGCGGCGAGCAAGGAGAGCAGCCCGGCCACGAGCAGCGGGCTCACCCACGGTCGCAACCCCACGCTGACCCCCAAGTCGTTTTCCCATTTGGCCAACGACGGACCCAAGACTCCCCCGAACGCGGCCACCCAAACGACGAGCGAGATTGCCCGAGCTCGTCCATCCGGTGGAGCGTGATCGGCCGCGGCAAAACGGGTTTGCAATCCCGCTGCCTGCGTTCCCCCAAGCGCCAGCAACGCCACGATTAGCAAGATGAAGACGCCTGACTCGCCGGCAAGAAAACTCGCAAACGCACCCAACCCACCGATCAAATAGCCGGTGGCGAGCGCAGCGCGGCGACCCCGTCGGATCGCGCGCCGCGCGAGGGGAGCCGCCAAAAACGCAGTTCCAAGTGTCAGGGTTGCCGCCGGCACCCCGGCGAGGCGGTCGCTTCCTGTCAGATCTGCCGCGAGCAAGCCCAGAAAAGTGAGCGCGGAGACGTTGCCGGCCGACCCGAGCACCTGGCTGATCATCAAGGTGGAAACGATCCGGCGTTGGTCTATGACAAGCCCCAATTGGCCGCGATCACTTCGAGGGTCACTTTGGCCAGGCGAATTCCCCCTGCCGTAGTCAGATGGACGCCGTCGTTGAGCCGCATGTCGACCAGATCGCCATTGTCGTCGGTGAGATACTCCGAAAATCCCCCGTCGGAGCCGGCGAATACCGGGTAGCTGTCGACGAAGGTGACGCCGTCAAATGCCTCTGCTTCGCTGCGATAGATGTGGTTCATGACGTCGACCTTTTCCTGGAACTCTGCAGAGCGGACGAGGGGCATGCCCATCCAATAGACGTCCCGCCCAGCCTCGGTGAGCTGGGTCATCACCTCGCGCACCCGTCGCCGGTACTCCGACAACCAAATGTCGGTTCCGTAGTCGTGCCAAACCCCATCCACTCGAATGGCCTGGGCGTCATTGCCGCCAAAGAAGAGGACGATCGCGTCTGGGTCCTGTTCGGCGACCACATCGTTCAACCGCGACGGCCAGTCGAGAAAATCATTGCGGGTCAACCCGGAGGAAAACTCGTATTGGACTTGCGTCACCTCGATCAACCCGGTGTCCAACGCCTCGTTTTGCAGCATCGGGCCGAACTGGCCGACCATCGAGTCGCCGCCGATGAACAGCCGGAGTGGATCGGCGGCGGTGACTTCACGAAGCCCGGCGGTGGTGGTAGTGATGTTTGGCGCCGTGGTGGTTGGCGGCGCAACAACCGTCGTTGTCGTGATCGAGGCTGGAGGTTCGCGTCCGAGGGCGAGGTCAAAAAGCTCATGGGGCCGGTCGAGGAAGAGGGTTCGACTGATAGCCGCAAAGGGCTCGGCGGCCGCGACCGCCAAGGTGCGTTTCCACCCCGCCTCCTGCCGAAGTGCCGTCTCAAGGATGTCGGGACCGTTGAGCAAGAGCCCAATCGTCATCGCCGCCACCGTTACGAAGATCGCCAAACCAGCAGGCATCACCGGTCCGCCGCCAATTCCGGATTCGGGTTCGAGATCCATCAGAACTGGAAGTAGATGAATGGGGCGACGCCTTCGGGGCCGAGCGCGTCGAGGACGAGGAGGAAACCGCCGAGCCCCAACGCCATCGGCACCGGTCGCAAGGCTCCAAAGGATTCACGCAAACGAAACCGAGAGTCGGGTGGGAGGTATTGAATGGCGATGCCGGCGATGATCAGGAGAACCACCGCCGGGGTGATCATCTGCACCGGTCCAAACGCTGCGAGACGCGACAAGATCTCGATCGTGGTGTCCATCGACGCTGAGCGAAAAAGCACCCAGCCAAGGCAGACGATGTGAAAGATCAACAGGCGCCGACCCGCCCGGCGCAGTGGTGTGTCGACCAGCTCGATACCGCGCTCCTCTCGTCTCTCCTGCCTCCAGCGCTCGAGCGCCAGCACCCCGCCATGGAGACCTCCCCACAGAACAAAGGTCCAAGCGGCGCCATGCCACAGGCCGCCGATGAGCATGGTGAGAAGGAGGTTGCGGTAGGTGAAGAGCTCGCCGCGCCGGCTGCCCCCGAGGGGGATATAGAGGTAGTCGCGGAGGAATCGGGAAAGAGTCATATGCCAGCGCCGCCAGAAATCGGCCAGGCTCTGGGCGACATAGGGCCGGTTGAAGTTCTGCGGGAAACGAAAACCGAGCAAGAGGGCCAAGCCGATGGCGATATCGGTGTAGCCGGAGAAGTCGGCATAGATCTGCACTGCGTAGCCGTAGATGGCCACCAGGGTGTCGAGGGCGAAAAAGCTCTGCGGCGAGGCGAAAACTGGATCGACAATGGAGGTGGCAAGGGTGTTGGCCACCACCACTTTCTTGAACAACCCGCCGGCGATCAGCAAGAAGGCCGAAGCTGCCGGCACTTTGCGAGGGTCATGCTTTTGGCGCAGCTGCGGAAGGAACTCGGAGCTGCGGACGATCGGCCCGGCGACAAGATGGGGAAAGAATGAGACGAAAGTGGCGAAGTCGAGCAGCGGCACCGGAGTGAGCTTGCGCCGGTAGATGTCGATCGTGTAGCTCAGCGATTGGAAGGTGAAGAACGAGATGCCAACCGGCAGGATGATGTTGAGGATCGGCAGCGGCACGTCGACCCCGAGCGGGTCGAAGAGGTTGATCAACGAGCTGGCGAAGAAGTCGTAGTACTTGAAGTAGCCCATGACACCCAGGCTGACGACAAGCCCGAGGATCAGCAGCCGCTTTCGCCGCTGCTGGTCTTCCGACCGATGGATGAGACCACCGATGGTGTGGTCGGCGAAGGTGGTGAAGGCGAGCAGGAAACAGAATCGCCAGTCCCAGGAGCCGTAGAACACATAGCTCGCGCTCAACATGAAGAGCTTCCACGGCCGCGGATGGGGCAGGAGGAGCCAGCTCGCGGTCAGGACGACCGCGAAGAAAAGTGCGAACTGGATGGTGGGGAAGATCACGCCGAAAGGCATGGTAAGCCGGGCTACCGTTCGGAATCCCGCCCATGGTCTCGACCGCCCGACGCTCCTCGATCCGACGAAATTCACGCCGGCGTCATCGCGTCACCCGGCGGGGGTGGATCGTCTTTTCGGCGCTGATCGCGCTGATCGCGCTGGTTGTGGCGGCAGTGGTTTACCCCCTGCTTCGCCGCCCAGCCATTGCGCTGGCAGGTCTCGAGGACGGAGCCACGCTCGGAGCCGCGGGCCTCCCGGCCGGCATCGATCTCACTTTCGATCGACCGGTGACCACGGTGACGGCCACCCTCGATGGGGAGGCGCTAGCCGTCAACATCGACAATCTGACGGCGTCCTTCGAGATCCCGGAGACGACTGACGGCGATCACCAACTCGAGGTGATCGTCGACCGCGGCAGCCTCGCCCCGGCCGTCAGCCTGACGCGTGATTTCAGCGTCGACACCAAACCACCGGTAGCCACGGTCATTGAACCGACCGGGCCTGTTCTCCCTGTTGGCCCGGTTGCCGTTTCGATCACGGTCGATGATCCCGACGCCATCGTCGAGATTGGCGGGGAGGGGGTCTCGGCGAGTAGCGACGGTGTTTTTGGCCGCGAGTTCCCGGAGGCCCCGCCGGCCCCGGTCTCGATTCTGGTGAGCGATGCGCTTGGCAACGCCGCCACGAGCGAAGTCGTGATCACGCTCAATCTGCCCGGCATTGACGGCGGTGAGCCAATTCGTGGCGTTCATGCCTCTGGTTACACCTGGACGACGGCCGAGCTGAAGGACCCGATCATGGAGCTGATCGCCGAGAACAAGATCAATACGATCGAGATCGACCTGAAAGACGAAGCCGGACAGGTGTGGTGGGCCACGAGCAACGAGCACGCCAACCAGATCGGGGCGGTCGAGGAGCTCTGGGACTTGGCGGCGGTCGTCGAAGAGCTTCATCGGCTGGGGGTGCGGGTAATCGGTAGGCTGGTGGTGTTCCGCGACCCGATCCTGTCGGATTGGGCGATCGGGACCGGCAATCTCGATTGGATCGTCCTCAACCCGGATGGTTCGCCCTACGGCCAGTACGGTGGATACACCAATCCCTTCAACGAACAGGTCTGGGAGTACAACATCTCGATCGCCGAGGAGGCGGCGCGACTCGGAGTCGACGATGTCCTCTATGACTATGTGCGCAGGCCGGACGCCTTTCTCGATCAGCTCCGGTTTCCATTGCAAGGCGAGCAAACCCCCGAAGAAGCGATCCTCGGCTTCTTAGAAGCGTCACAGCCCCGTATCCATGCCGCGGGGGCACGAGTGGGGGCGTCGGTCTTCGGGATCGCGGCGACTCACCCCGATCAGATCGCCCAGCCCATCCCGGCCATGTCCGAGCTCGTCGATTACGTCGCCCCGATGGTCTATCCGTCGCACTGGGGCCCCAACGAGTACGGCGTCGTCGACCCCAACTCCAGCCCTTATGACATCGTCTTCCGCTCGTTGAGCGAGTTTCAGAACCAGGTGGCCGGCACCAATGCGACCGTGCTGGGGTGGCTTCAGGACTTCTCGCTCGGGGTCGACTACGGGCCGGCCGAGGTAAGAGCGCAGATCGAGGCCGCCGAAGATGCCGGGGTCGTGGACTTCCTTCTCTGGGATGCCGCCACTACCTACACCGAAGCCGCGCTTGACCCCATGTCATGAGCGAAAGCTCCGACTGGCCGTCCGATGATTACAGGTCGTCCGGGGTCAGGCCGGTGTGCCTAGCGATTCGGGCGAGCATCCGAGGTCCGATCTCTTCGGCGTCGTGGAACGCGAACACATAGCTCGGCCATCCCTAGCGTTCTAGAACTTGATGCGATCCCCTCTGGCGCTTAACGGACCATCCGATCTTCATCAAGGCCCGGAGAACCGCCCTTTTGTGCTCGGCCATTTCGTCAAGCCGCGACGAACGAGATATTACCGAGGTCGGCCCGTGCTTCACCGTGTTCTAGCTGATCGGCAAGGACCCGCAGCGCGAGCGCTTTCACGCGGGCGGTGGCCTCTTCCGGCGACCCCCCGTAGACCAAGGTTCCGGGAAGATCCATTACCTCAGCAATCCATCGCCCATCTTGCTCTTCCTCGACCTGGACGGTGAGTGTCATACATAGATAATACTGGAACCCGTCAATGGGGGCTGTTCCCGGCGATTCTCCGAAGGATGACCCTGGCGGTTTAGGTTTCCAATGTGCGTCGGGGCGACCTCATGTCCTGAGCAATCGCCACGGCGGCTGCGATCGGATCTTCGGCTCTGATGATCGGACGGCCCACGACCACGATATCGGCGCCCAGTCGGGCAGCTTCAGAGGGGCTGGCTACGCGTCGCTGGTCGTGAGTGGTGTTATCCATCCTGATCCCGGGCGTCACGCGCAGTAGCCCGGGCGCCGCGTCTCGAACCACCTCGAGCTCATTGGCTGAGCACACCACCCCTTCGGCACCGGCTGCAGCCGCGAGTTTGGCGAGACGCGCGACCTGGTCTTTCGTGGAGCCTCCGATGCCGACGGATGCCATCGCCTCCCGATCGAGGCTGGTCAGCACCGTGACCGCGAGGATCCCCGCCTTGCCAATCGCGCCGTCGGCAAGACCCCTACAGGCGGCGGCGATCATTTCCTCTCCCCCGCTGGCGTGAACTGACACGTAACGAGCTCCTAACTTGCCAAGTTGACGTGCCGCCCGTTCAACGGTGTTCGTGATGTCCAGGAGCTTGGCGTCTGCAAAGATCGGCTTTCCCAACTCGGCCACCGTCGTGATCGACTTCGGGCCGGCGCCGAGCAGCAACTCGAAACCCACCTTGTAACCGTCGAGATGCGGGGCGAGGGTCTGGGCCAGCAAAACGGCCTCGTCAGTGGTCGGGACGTCGAGGGCGACGAAGAGCTGGGTCACCGCAGCGTTCCGACGAGCTCCGCGATCGAACGCACCCGGTTCCGCCTCATCCATGAGATCAGTTCACTCAACAAACGCCTGCCCGCTTGCGGCTCTGCGAGATGAACGGTGCCGGCGGCAACGGCGCTCGCCCCGGCGATGAGAAACTCGACGATGTCGGCGCCTGTCACCACTCCCCCGCAGCCGACGATCGGAAGCTGAGGCAGCGCCCTATGGACCTCGATGACAAAACGAAGAGCGATCGGCTTCAATGCCGGCCCTGAGTATCCGCCGATCACGCCGCTCAGCAGTGGGCGCCGCTCTTTGAGGTCGATTCCCGCACCCCAGATCGTGTTGGTGAGGGTCACGAAATCGACACCGGCGTCAACGCAGGCAGCGGTGACCGGGACCGGGTCGACCAAGTTCGGTGACAGCTTGGCCCCGATGGGAAGCGTCGTCGCCGCCCGAACCGCGGTCGTCACCTCGGCCGCGGCCGATGCATCGAGCGAGAACATCCGCCCTTCAAGGTTGGGACAGGAGAGGTTGATCTCGATCGCGGACACCCCGGCCACCTCGAGGCCTATCGCGACCTGGGCGAATTCTTCGGCGTCGTGGCCGACAGTGGATCCCCAGACGGGTACATCGAGCCCTGCCAACCGTGGTCCGACTTCGCGGCTCCAGGCTTCGATCCCCGGGTTCTGGATCCCGATGCCATTGAGCATTCCCAACCCGACCGGGGCCAGGCGAGGGGCCGGCCGGCCCTCCCACGGAATGGCACTGACCGACTTCGCCACCGCTGCTCCGTAAACCGAAAGGTCGGCCACGCCCGCCAGCTCCACCACCGACCCCACTGTCCCGCTCGCGGCAATCAACGGCGACCGCAGCCTCAAGAGTCCCACCGCAGTCGCAAGATCCGGATTCGTCTGATGTCTGATGTCTGATGTCTGATGTCTCATTGGTGCCATTCCTGCAGGCTCCGTGGCTGGATCAGCGCTCCCCGCCCCGACTTCAGGCTGCGAGCCACGGCGAGGGCACCGGCAATGGTGGTCACGCAAGGGACATTGAACTGGCGAGCGGTATGGCGGATCAGCCGTCCATCGGAACGGGCTCGGCCTCCACGCGGGGTGTTGATCACCAACTGGACCTCGCCGGACTCGATCCGATCGCGAGCGTCCCCGGATCCCTCACCCACCTTGTTCACCACCTCAGCGGCTATCGCGTGATGACTGAGGTGCCGGGCAGTGCCGCGTGTTGCTACCAGCTTGAACTGCAGCATCACGAACGCTTGCGCCACGGCCAGGCCAGTCGCCTTGTCCCGATCGGCAAAGGAGAGAAAGACGGTTCCGCGATCAGGGAGGACGTGACCGGCAGCCAGCAAGGCTTTGGCGTAGGCCACGCCGACGTCCGATCCGATCCCCATCACTTCGCCTGTAGAACGCATTTCGGGTCCGAGGACCGTGTCTTCCTCGGGAAAGCGATCCCATGGCAAAACTGCCTCTTTCACCGCGACAAACTCCGGCGCGCTCCTGTCGTGCAATAAACCCTCAACGCGAAGCTCTTCGAGAGTCGCTCCCAGCATCACCCGCGCCGCTACCTTGGCTAGCGGGACGCCTGACGCCTTCGAGATGAATGGGACCGTGCGTGACGCCCGCGGGTTCGCTTCGAGCACGAAAGCGTCGTGACCCTTCACCGCGAACTGGATATTGATCAGCCCCCTGACCTCGAGCGCCCGCGCCAACTCTTCGGTAGCGGCGATGATTTGTTTCTGCGCCTCCTCGCTGAGGGTCGGGGGTGGAGTCACGCAGGCGGAATCACCTGAGTGGACACCCGCCTCTTCGACGTGCTCCATGATTCCGCCGATCATGAGCTCGTGCCCGTCAAAGATCGCATCGACGTCGACCTCGGTGGCGGCTTCGAGAAAACGATCGATGAGAAGCGGGCCCTCGGTGACCTCGGGGTAGTTGTCATAGAGGTTCGTTAGGTAGTCGGATAGCTCCTCGTAGCTGTAGATGACCCGCATGTGCCTGCCTCCGAGCACGAATGACGGCCTGATCAACACCGGCAGCCCGATCCGGTCGACGACTTCGCTCGCGTCATCGGCCGACATGGCGGTGCCGTGGGGAGGCAGCCGGATCCCTAAGCGCCGGCAAAGGGCTGAGAATTGCTCGCGATCTTCGGCTTCGTTGATCGCCGCCGGAGTGGTCCCAGCGATAGGCACGCCGTGGGCGGCGAGCTGGTGGGCCAGATTGAGTGGCGTCTGCCCACCAAGCTGGACGATCACTGCTTCCGGCTGCTCGGAATCGACAACCGCCAGCACGTCCTCGACCGTCAGCGGCTCGAAGTAGAGGCGATCCGAGGTGTCGTAGTCCGTCGACACCGTTTCGGGATTGCAGTTCACCATCACCGTCTCGTAGCCGGCTTCGCGCAGGGCGAAGGCGGCATGAACGCAGCAGTAATCGAACTCGATCCCTTGTCCGATTCGATTGGGGCCGGAGCCAAGCACCAGCACGCGGGGCCGCTCGGCGGGTGGAACCTCGTCCTCTTCTTCGAACGTGCCATACAGGTACGGGGTGTTGGCGGCGAACTCGGCCGCGCACGTGTCGACCGTCTTGAAAGTCGTCTTGATGCCCTGATCGAGCCGAAGCTGGCGAACCTCGGCCTCGCTCCGGTTCCAGAGGTAACCGAGCTGACGATCGGAGAAGCCGTTCCGTTTGGCCAACCTGAGCGCCCCCGGATTCCCGTCCGCCCGTTCGACCTGTTGGCGAATCGCAACTACCTCGGCGATCTGGGCGACGAACCACGGATCGATCTTGCTTTGTTGCGCGATGGGCTCGACATCTATACCGCGGTGCAGCGCTTCGGCGACCTGAAAAATCCGGTGGGGAGAAGGAATCGCCAACTCGGCCAGCAGCGCCGCGTCGTCGTAGCGGTCCATCACCCGTTCCTTGGGGTCGGCGTTGAGACCGAAACGGCCGTCCTCCAGGCTACGCAGGGCTTTCTGCAATGCCTCGGGAAAAGTCCGCCCGATCGCCATCGCTTCACCAACGCTTCGCATCGAGGTGCCCAAGCGAGTAGATGCCTTCGGGAACTTGTCGAAGTCGAAGCGCGGGACCTTCACCACCACGTAGTCGAGCGCCGGCTCAAAAGAGGCGGGTGTGGCGTGGGTGATGTCGTTGGGGATTTCATCGAGGGTGTATCCCACCGCCAGCAGCGCGGCGATCTTGGCGATCGGAAAGCCGGTCGCCTTCGAGGCCAGCGCTGACGACCTCGACACCCGCGGGTTCATCTCGATGACGAGACGGTGGCCGGTGGCGGGATCGACCGCGAACTGCACATTCGACCCTCCGGTTTCAACCCCGATCGCCCGCAGCACCTTGATGGCGTCGTCGCGCATGGCCTGGTACTCGCGATCGGACAAGGTCTGAATCGGAGCGACGGTGATCGAGTCACCGGTGTGGACGCCCATCGGATCGAGGTTCTCGATCGAGCAGACGACCACCGCGTTGTCGTTGCGATCGCGCATGACTTCGAGCTCGAATTCCTTCCACCCTTCGACCGACTCTTCAACCAGGATCTCGCCGACCGGCGAGGTGTCGAGGCCGCGGCGGGCGACCTCCACAAACTCGTCGCGTTCGTGGGCGATCCCGGTTCCACCCCCGCCGAGGATGAATGATGGTCGCACCATGACCGGAAACTTGATCTCGTCTGCGATCCGCACGGCTTCGGGCATCGAGCGGGCATACCCGGCGCGCGGAACTGCTAGGCCAGCCTCCTCCATGACTTCCTTGAATCGCCCACGATCCTCGGCTCTCGTGATCGCTTCGGGGCCCGCCCCGATCAGCTCAACGCGATAGCGGGCGAGCACTCCCCGGCGATGGAGGGCCATCGTCACATTGAGGGCGGTTTGGCCGCCGAGGGTTGGCAGCAGCGCATCTGGCCGCTCGCGGGCGATGATCTCCTCCACCACCTCAGGAGTCACCGGCTCGATGTAGGTGGCATCGGCAAACTCGGGGTCGGTCATGATCGTCGCCGGGTTGGAGTTGACGAGGATTACCCGATACCCCTCGGCCCGCAGCACCTTGGCCGCCTGGGTGCCCGAGTAGTCGAATTCGCAGGCCTGGCCGATGATGATCGGGCCCGACCCGATGAGGAGGATCGAACGGAGATCGGTCCTCCTAGGCATGGTCCATCAGGTCAAGAAAGTCGTCGAAGAGCCCAGTCGCATCGTGGGGCCCGGGCGCGGCTTCCGGGTGGTATTGCACCGAGAACGCGTGTGACTCGTGAGCGCGCATACCTTCCAGGGTGCCGTCATTGAGGTTTTGGTGGGTGGCTTCGACCGCTCCAAAGGAAGTCTCCACCTTCGCGGGCAGCATGCTCGAGTCGACGAGTCCCGAACTCTCCGGGGCGTCGCCCGGAGCGACTGACCACAGGTCGACAGCGAAGCCATGGTTTTGGCTGGTGATCGCCACCGCCCCGGTCTTGAGGTTGCGGACCGGATGATTGCCGCCGTGATGTCCAAACGGGAGCTTGTAGGTGGTCGCACCCAACGCCAGCCCCAGCACCTGATGACCGAGACAAATTCCGAAGATCGGCACGCGGCCGAGCAGATCCCTCAGCGTAGAGACGGTTTCAGTCAGCGGCTCGGGATCGCCAGGCCCGTTGGAAATGAACACCCCGTCCGGGTTTTGCAGCAGGATCTCGCCAGCCGAAGTGGTGGCTGGGACCACTGCGACCTCGAGGCCGCGGGCGGTTAGTTGACCAAGGATGTCGCGCTTGAGGCCGAGGTCGATGGCGACGACTCTTCCAATTTGCGGAGCGCTGGCCGGAACGGTGTACGCGTGCCGCGTTGAGACCCGATAGGCGAGCGCCTGGCCGGTCATTGGGGAGGCAGTCGCCGCCATTGCCGCCAGTTCGGCCTGATCGAGATCGGTCCCCATCGCCACCGGCATGGCTCCGTTGAGTCGGATGTGTCGAGTCAACCGGCGGGTGTCGACCTCGGCCAGGGCGACCACACCCCTGATGGCGAGCTCCTCGGCTAACGAACGTTCCGCTCGCCAGCTCGAATACGTCCCCGCCAGGCTTCGCATCACCATGCCAGCGGCGGCGACCTCGCCAGCCTGATCGTCGGCTGCCGTCACTCCGTAGTTGCCGATGTGAGCGGAGGTCATCACCACCACCTGCCCGGCGTAGGAGGGGTCGGTCAAGACCTCCTGGTAGCCGGTCATGGCAGTATTGAAGACGACCTCGCCAATCGTGGCGCCGTCCGCTCCGACGCCTACTCCTTTAAAGGCCGCTCTGTCCGCGGTTACCAGGAGAGCGGGTTTCACGACTTCACCAAAGAATGAGTTACGCGGCCCTCGTAGATCGTGGCCAGGACCATGCCTCGCAGAGCCTCGCCGCGGAACGGTGAGTTCTCGCTGCGGGAGCGAAACCGGTCGGGAGTCCAGGTCCGTTCGGGATCGAAAACCACCAGGTTGGCAAGGATGCCGGTGGCCACCCGCCGACCCTGGTTTTCGAGTTGCGCAATCTGAGCCGGGCTGATCGACATGCGCGCAAAGAATGTTTCGATCGGCAGCGAGCACGCCGTCATCACCGCAGAGGCAGCTGACTCGAGCCCAATCACTCCCCGGGGGGCCTCGGCGAAAGTGACCTCGGTTTCAAACGGGGCATGAGGCGCATGATCGGTGGCGACGACATCGATCGAGCCGTCGCTGAGCCCGGCCACCAGTGCTTCGCGGTCGGAAGCGGCGCGTAACGGCGGATACATCTTGAAGGCCGGGTCGAGCGCCATGACCCGCTCGTCGTCGAACGCCAAATGGTGGGGCGTCACCTCGCTTGTCACCGGCAAACCTTGGGCACGAGCGTCGGAGATGAGGTCGAGAGTGCCACGGCTCGAAATGTGCTGGACGTGATAGCGGACCCCGGTGAGGCGGGCGAGCGCGAGGTCGCGGGCGACAACTAGTTCCTCGGCCAATGCCGGAATCCCTCGGAGGCCGAGGAGTGAGGAGATCGCTCCTTCGTGCATCTGTCCGCCAAGCGACAGACCCTGGTCCTCGGCGTGTTGGGCGACCACTGCTCCCCGTTCCGCGAGATACTCCATCGCGAGTCGCAACAAACCGGCATCGGCCACGGAAGCGCCATCGTCGGTGAAAATCCGTACCCCCGCTTCCCACAGCTCGTCGAGATGGGACAACGCTTTGCCGTCGCGAGCCATGGTGATGGCCCCGGCGGTGGCGATTTGGCAGAGACCGACCTGGCGCCCGCGCTCGGTTATGAAGCAGGCGAGGTGGCCGGAGTCGATCGCCGGCTTGGTGTTGGGCATTGCCACCAGGGCGGTGAAGCCGCCCGCCGCGGCAGCCGCCGAGCCGCTCGCGATGTCCTCTTTCCATTCCTCGCCGGGCTCACGCAGGTGGCAATGGAGATCGACCAAGCCAGGGCCAACCCAGGCGCCATTGGCGTCGATCGTGGTGTGGCTGTCGTGATCACCACCGATGGAAGCGATTCGGCCGTCTTTGACGAAGAGGTCAATCTCGGCAACGCCATCTGCGGTAAGCACGGTGCCGTTGCGTATGGCGAGCTCGGAATTCATGAGGCTCCAAGCAGGCGGAAGATGACAGCCATCCGGGTGGAGACGCCGTTCTGGACCTGGTCGAGGACCAGCGAACGCGGGTCGTCGGCCACGTCAGCGGTGATCTCCACCCCGCGGTTGATCGGGCCCGGATGCATCACCACTGCGTCGGCCGGAAGCATCTGCAATCGCTGTCTATTCATTCCGAACCGCAGTCCGTACTCCGCCAGCGACGGAAGGATCGGACCGCTCCCTCGTTCGATCTGCACTCGCAACAGGTAGACGACGTCGAGATGGGGCAAGGAATCTTCGAGCGAACCCGAAACCGTCACAGGAAAAGCGCTGAGATCAACGGGTAGCAGCGGTGACGGCGCGATGAGCTCGACTTGGGCACCGAGCTTGGTGAAGGCGTCGATATTCGAGCGGGCAACCCGCGAGTTGGCGATGTCGCCGACGATTCCCACTTTCAACCCGTCGAGCTTGCCGAAACGTTGTCTCAAGGTCAGCGCGTCGAGCAAGGCCTGGGTGGGGTGCTGGTGCGCGCCGTCGCCGCCGTTGATCACCGGGCCGTTCACCCAGCCGGCAACTCGTGCCGCCGCGCCAACCGATTCGTGCCGGACCACAAACAGATCGGCACCGGTGGCTTCGAGCGTGAGCACCGTATCTTTCAGGCTCTCGCCTTTGGTGACTGACGACGTGCCCGGCGCGAACGACATCACATCTGCTGAGAGGGCTTTCGCCGCCCGTTCGAACGACAGTCGCGTCCGGGTCGAGGCCTCGAAGAAGACGGTGGCAATCGTGCGACCACGCAATGTCGGCACCTTGGGAATATCCCGCTCGAGCACCGAGGAAAACTCGGCGGCGAGGGTGAGGAGATCCTCGATCTCGGCGCGATCGAGATCGGAAATCGAGAGGAGGTGTTTCACGAACCCACCCAAACCCCATTCTCACCGTCGATGGCCTCCACCCGCACCGTCACTCGTTGGTCGATCGAGGTGGGGAGGTTCTTTCCGACGTAATCCGCACGGATCGGCAGCTGGCGATGACCGCGGTCGACCAGCACCGCTAGCTCGACCGCGGCCGGTCGGCCCAGGTCGGAGAGCGCGTCGAGGGCGGCCCGGATCGTCCGTCCGGTGAAGAGAACGTCATCGACGAGGACGACGTTGCGGCCGTTGAGATCAACCGGCATGAGCGTCCGTCCGAGCCGGGGAGTGGGTCGGGAGGCGAGGTCGTCGCGATACAGGCCGATGTCGAGGCTCCCCACGAAAACCTTCTCATGCTCGATGTCGGCGATTGCTTCGGAGATCGACTCGGCTAGCGGAACACCTCGGGTCTGGATCCCGATGAGGACCAGGTTGCTAACGCCTGAATGGTGCTCGCAGATCTCATGCGCGATCCGGGTCAACGCTCGCCGGACATCGTCGGCGGAAAGTAAGCGGGTTGGCTCGGGCATCTCAGTTCCTTCCCGGTCTCACGGGACCGGTCCTTAAAGGGCAGACAGAAGATATCAGATGTCGACTGACCCACCCGCCATCCTGTTTGCGACGAAATCGGATCGTTTTCGCACCCTCTTGGTCGCAAGAACGGTCGCCCGATGGGTTGGGTGACCACACCCGAATGTAAAGACTATCTTTACATTCATGCCAATCGTCATGGAAAGCCTCTATCGCATCGCCGAGTCGCAGGCTGGCTATTTCACGACCGCACAAGCAAGAGAGGCTGGCGTGTCGCGTCAGGAGTTGTACTTTCTTCGGAAGAGCGGCGACCTCTTACAGGTCGCCTACGGTATTCAGCGACTCGCGCGATTCCCGGCCAACGCTCACGAAGACATCGTCGTTGCGTGTTTGTGGGCCGGCAGCGACGCCGTGGCAAGTCACGAGTCGGCTCTCGTGGTCTACGGGATTGGAGAGGCGATGCCGCCAGTCATTCACGTCACCGTGCCTCGACCTTTTCGCGGCCGGCGCAAAGGCGTAAGGGTCCATCATGCCGATCTAGCTTCAGACGAACGCGCACGCCGCGACGGCGTTCCGGTTACAAGCCCCTTGCGAACGATCGCAGACATCGCATCGCACGACTTGCCCGGAGCTTCCGTTGCACTGACCGACGCGCTAGAAGGGGGGCTGATCCGCAAGGGCCAACTCGACCAGGCGGCGGAAAAGTACCCAGTCACCTCATCTGTATTTGGCAACATAAGGTGACGGGGCATCGGGACGCGGACGCGTTTCGGACCGCTCTTGAACAGCGCATTCGAAATGCCAGCAGCACCTCAGGGACGCCTCACGACCGGCTTCGGAAGGACGTTGCGTTTAGCCGACTTGTCGCTCGCTTCCTTGCGGTCAATGATGACCGCTGGGCGATCAAGGGCGGCGTCGCCCTTCTTTGGAGGCTCGGCGCCAACGTCAGGGGTACTCGAGACGTCGATGCCAATTGGTGGAGTACGAACGAAGAGCTGTTGGCTTTCCTCGATCGAGCCGTTGAACAACGCCTCGATGAATGGTTCGAATTTGAAATAGGCCCACCCCGGGCCATTGAGGGAGAAGTCGAAGGCGGTCTTCGCTTCGGTATTGCCTGCCGGCTTGGGGGCCGGGAGTTCGCCACGTTCCGGCTCGATGTCAATTTCATCTCCGATACGCGGCCGGTTGAATTGGTGCCCGTCGAGTTGCCTTTCCTTGCGTTTGCAGGGCTGGATCATCTCGAAGTCCCGATGATCTCCGTTGCGCAGCACCTCGCCGAGAAACTGCACGCCGTGGCACGGACCTACGCGAGTGGCGATTCCTCTCGGGCCAAAGACGTCTACGACTCTGTGATGCTCGCCCAGGTGGGTGCCGTCCCTGATGCGCGCAGCCTGCGGGATTCCGTGACGCACACCTTTCGGATTCGCCGAACTCAACTGCCCACCGAAGCTCCTAGCCTGCCTTCCTCCTGGACGGCAAGCCTTCGTTCCCTACTCGTTGACGCCGCGCCGCTTGGCGTCGAAGACGTAGAAGGACTCGAACGAGGATGGTTTCGTTTCTGGCAGCCGATCCTTGACGGCACGGCCGACGACTCCGCACGGTGGGATCCGAAAACAATGTTTTGGACCCCCATTGAGTGAAATCTCCCGGAGATTTGCGCCTGCTCCTCGGGCTTGTCGCTCTAAGCGCGCTGCTGGTGAGTTGTGCCGGGGCCGCAAGCTCGAGTACCAGTTCAACCAGCCAACCGCCGGCGACCACTGTGGAGCCCGATCCGGATTTGTTGTGCGACCCGAACATCTTGGAGGAATTCGACGGACCTCCCGGTCCCTTCTTCCTATGCCGGCCGTTCGAGGGCATGGGTCCCACGCTTGGTGGCAAGGTCTTCGAACGAGAAGGAGGCTCGAATGTCGAGGATGCCATGGTCGCCTGGATGGCGGGACCGACTTCTGATGAGTTGGCCGCGGGATATGTGGGGGGCGATCTGACCGCCTATCCGGCCGTCATGTCAGGGGTGGTCATCGAACGGGAGGCAACCACCGTGTTCATGGACTTCGAACATTGGGAACCGATGAACATCTCCACCTCTGCCGCTAACCAGTTATTTGTCGCGACTTTGTTGGGGACCGCCTTCTCCGATCCGACGGTTGATTGGTTCTGGGTATCGATTACAGGCACTAGCTGCCCCGTGTTCATCGGCGAAGAGGAACATTGCTTTCCGATGACCCGCGCTCAGTTCATCGACTATCTGAGATTGCGCTAGGTGGTGTCACTCGCGAGATTCCGCGGTGGGTGCGCAACGGTGTCGCGGCCAGAGCGGTGGCCAGACCAAAGCTGGCGGCCAGGATCGACACCGGCAAAGTGCCAACCGGGCTGCTTCCGAACAGCGCGCCCACAAGAAAAAACATTGCACCAAACGCAAGCACCGCTCCGGTTGCAATCCGCTTCCGTCCTGCGAGGAATCCAAGGGCGGTCAAAAGAGCGCCAGCAGCCAATGCGAAGAGAGTGAACGCAAGGATCTGAGTGACACCTGCCATCACAAGTAGTGAAACAACGATTAGCCCCGTGCCGAAGCGAACAACACGGGTGGCGGCTTGAGATGCTGGTTCGGCCTTCCGGAACATCCACCAAATCGGGGCACAAACGAGGGATGATATTGCGAACGTGAAGAGCTGTCCCTGCCCAGCCAGTTCCCATTCACGGAGCAGCTTCGGCAGGCTCCACGCCCATGCAATGCCTGCGACGATTCCCGCAAAGCGCATCTACGGGGCCCCCTCCCCCTCGCCGCGCTCGGGGACTCCCCCGGCTTCCGCCAGGGGAGAGTCCGAAGCTGCCGCCAGCGGAGAGTTCGAAGCGACCGGTGGGGCAGAGGATCTCAGTCTCGTTACCAATGCGGCGAGGATGCCGTTGACGAAGGCGCCGCTTTTCTCAGAGCCGAAGATCTTGGCCAGGCGGACGGCTTCGGAAACGACGACCGGGGCAGGAGTATCGAGCTCATACAACAGCTCGTAAACGCCGAGGCGGAGGATTGCGCGATCGACCACCGGCATCCGGTTGATCCGCCAGTGATCGGAAGCGGCGTCGATTAGGCGGTCGAGATCGGTTTGGTGCTCGAGAACCCCGGTCACCATCCGCGCCGCCCGGGCCGGCAGGCCCTCGGCGGCTTCTTTGAGCTCGCGCTGGTCGGCCTCATACAGAGCCTCGATCGCCGCCTGGCGCGCCTCGACCGTCACGCCCGAGTGATGTAGCTGCCCGAGCGGGTGTCGACCCTGATTCGGTCGCCGATGTTGATGAACAGCGGCACCTGGACGACCAGGCCGGTTTGGGTCGTGGCGGGCTTCGTCGCTGCGCTCACCCGATCGCCTCTCACGCCGGGCTCGGTGTAGGTCACCTCCACCTCCACTGAGGCAGGAAGGTCGACCGAAATCGGGTTCCCTTTGTAAAGAGCAAGTGTGACATTCATCCCGTCGACCAGGTAGTCGGATGCCTCCCCCACTTCGTCAGGAGCCATCGCGAATTGGCCGTAATCGTCGAGGTTCATGAAGTAGAACCCGAGGTCGTCGCGATAAAGAAAGGTGTGTTCGCGACGATCGATGATTGCCTGCGAAACGTCCTCCCCTGCTCGGAAGGTTCGATCGAGGACCTGGCCGGTCTCGAGATTCCGAAGCCGCATGCGCACAAACGCCCTGCCCTTGCCCGGTTTCACATGCTGATACTCCAAGATGGTGAAGATGCCGCCTTCGAGATCGAGGGCTTGTCCAGGACGGACGTCGTTTGTGGAAGCCATGTCGGTCGGCGAAGGTTAGGCGATGCCGATGGCGGCGAGACCTAGCTCGATCAGGTTCTCGGGAACGGGCTCAACGACGGGATCGGCGATCTGCCGGAGCAAGACCATCCGCGTACCCTGGCTGCTCCGCTTCTTGTCCTTGCGGATCAAGTCGAGAGCGGGACCAGGGGTGACCCCGGCTGCGGCCACCGGGAGACCGAGCCCGAACACCGTCTCTACGAGCCCGCGGCTATCGAACCCATATCGGATTGCAGAGATAGTGCCGGCAGCGACCATGCCCACCGCGACCGCCAGCCCATGGGGCATCGGCGCCAAGAGCTCCACCGCGTGTCCGATGGTGTGACCGAAGTTGAGGACGGCGCGGCGGTCGTTCTCGCGAAAGTCACTGCCAACCACTTCCACCTTGACCGCCACCGCCCGCTTCACCAACTCAGCCAGCGGAGGGTCGGTTCCTTGGAGGAGATCAACGAGCCGGGAATCTCCCACGTACCCGGCCTTGAGCGCTTCGGCAATCCCTTCCTGCCGAAGCGGTTCAGGGAGCGCTTCGAGAATTTCGAGATCGATGATGACTCGGGATGGCAGATGGAACGCACCGACCAGGTTCTTGCCGCCGAGGTTGACCCCGGTTTTCCCGCCAATGGCGGCGTCGACGGCCGCCAACAAAGTCGTAGGGATCAGGATCGACTCGACCCCGCGCAACCAAGTGGCGGCAACATACCCGGCGACATCCGTTGCCGCTCCTCCTCCCACGCCGATGATCGTGTCATGGCGGCCAATGTTTCGTTCGGAAAGCCATTCATATATACGAACGGACTCTTCGAGGGTCTTGGCGTCCTCCCGATCGGCGAGCTGGCGCAGATTGATGGTCTGGATCGCTTCGGCGACTTGATTCGCGATCGGCTCGGCACCCGGGGAATAGAGGATGGCCGTTCGCTCCCGCGAGAGGCGCTCGGGCAGAACGTTCTCGGGTATGCCGCGAGTGAAGAGAATCTCACTTTGCTGCGCCGACGAAAAGGGCCCGAGAATCAACCGGTCCACATTGCCTCGGCCAGGGTCGTGATCTCAGCCGGAGAAAGAGAATTGGTGTCGATAGTGAATTCTGCCGCCGTCGCATAAAGCTCCTCACGCTCGGCCAGCAAGATCGCGAGTGTTGCTTGTCGATCACTCCAAGCCAGCAGTGGTCGATCGGTAACACCCTCGAGCCGATTTGCCAGCGTTTCCACGGATGCCTTGAGCCAGATAACGACGCCCGATCCCTGCATCGCCGAGACGTTTTCTGGTCGGGTCACCACTCCCCCGCCGGTGGCGACAACAGCCGAAGTCTCGGTCGCCGCCGCCAGCACAGCCCCGCTTTCGCGCTGGCGGAAGCCGGTCTCACCTTCGACCTCAAAAATGCGGGTGACGCTCAACCCGGACGTTGCTTCGACCATTTGATCGGTGTCGAGAAAGGGAGCGCTCCGTCGAGTCGCCAGCGCACGGCCCACCGTCGTCTTTCCCGATCCCATCATTCCGACGAGCCACAAGATCAAAAGTCAGCGATCCGCTGCCGCCAGGCGTCCGCGTTTCTCACGAAGTCGGAGACGGTATCGGCACCCAGAACCCGCTGGCATTCCTGGGCGAGCACGATGGCGACCATCTGCTCGGCGACAACCCCGGCCGCCGGAACCGCACAGGTGTCCGATCGTTCGTAGAAGGCCCGTTCAGCCGTGTGGGTCTCGGTATTGACGGTCTGCAGCCCCTTCAGCACGGTTGAGATCGGCTTCATCGAAGCACGGACTCGCAGCAGGCCGCCAACCGAGATCCCGCCTTCGGTGCCGCCGGCGCGGGTGGTGTGGCGCTTGTAGGCGCCGTCCTCGTAGAAGATCTCGTCGTGGGCGTCGGTACCAGGGCGGGTAGCGACGTCGTTGCCGTCTCCCATCTCCACGGCCTTGATGGCATGAATCGACATGAGAGCCTCGGCCACACGCGCATCGAGGCGCCGATCCCAATGGACATGCGATCCCAGTCCCGGCGGTACGTTGTAGGCGATCACCTCGACGACGCCGCCCAGGGTCTCGCGATCGGCCTTGGCAGTTTCGATGGCCTCGACCATCGCCGCGGCGGCTTCCGGGTGAAAGCAGCGGACCGCGGAGGCATCAATTGCGCCCAGATCAGCAAACGACGGTTGCGGGGAGTCGGGGGCCGTGACCTTGCCGATGGCAATCACGTGCGACAGGACATCTACGCTGATGGTTCGGAGCAGTTGTTTGGCCAAGTAGCCAACCACGGTGCGGGCGGCGGTCTCGCGAGCCGAGGCCCGTTCGAGGATGTTGCGGGCGTCGCGTTGGTCGTACTTCATCATTCCCGCGAGATCAGCGTGGCCCGGGCGGGGCGCGGTCAGGACCTTGCCGGATTCTTCGGCGGGTTCGGCGCTCATGGTCTTCGACCATCGTTCCCATTCGGAGTTGCGAATAATGACCGCCACCGGCGATCCGAGGGTTACGCCGTGACGCACCCCCGCCAACAGTTCGATCTCGTCGCGCTCGATCCGCATCCGCGGACCACGGCCAAAGCCGAGCCGCCGGCGGGCGAGCTCGTCTTGGATGCCGGCGACAGGTACTTCGAGGCCGGCGGGCAATCCCTCGACCACTGCCACCAACCCCGCCCCGTGGGATTCACCGGCGGTGAGAAAGCGAAACACGGGGCGAATCGTAGAGATCAGCGATGGCCGTTTCTCCCCCCGGAGGGGGGAGTGGCCGCCGTCTAGGCCAAGAGCGAGGAAGCCCAGATGATCGTGGCCCAGGTGCCGAGAATCAGCGGCGGTCCATAGGGGATCGCGGTGCGACGGCTCCGTCCGGCCAGGAGGAGGAGGATGGCCGGGCCGCCTCCCATCAAGGAGGTGATGAACAGCGCATAGGCGAGGGCCGACAGCGATTGGAACCCGATGAAGAAGCCCAGCAGCACCGCCAGCTTGACATCACCAAAGCCAAAGCCCTCTCCTTTGGCGACGAGGAAAACCAGCAACAGAAGGCCCGAGTAGATCACCGCGCCCAGTGCCGCGGTGAGGAGGGAACTGCTTTGATCCTCAATCAGTGCCGCTGCCACCAAGAAGGCTATGCAAAACGCCCCGCCCGGGTAGAGAAGACGATTCGGAATCCGGAAATGATCAGCGTCAGTGATGATCAGCATTGCGGTCAATGAGACCATGGCCAGATGGGCGGCCAGCACGAGGTTCCCTTCGAGCGCTCCTGCCATCAACCAGTAGACGAGGCCTAGGCCAAACGCGGTTGCGGCTTCTCGCCAGCGCAGCCTCCCACATGAGCATCGAGTGCCCCATCGCTGGTGACCGATCCCGATCGGGCAAGCGAGGCCCAGCGAGAACTGCTCATCGCGACCCGCGGCGACCGCCCAACTGTGGAGCAGGGGGCCTTGGGCAAGACCAATCAAGGCCACGATGACTCTCGAACTCATTGACGGGGCCAGACCTTATCGAGTCAGACCTCATTGGCCACCCCGTCGGGGCTACTCGTCGAGACCGACTGAGCTCATCCGGCGACGCTTGAGAAAGCCCTGGGTGGCGACCGGACTGGGAACTCCCTGACCTTCAGGGTTCTCCTTGAGCTGCGAGAAGACCTTGTCGAGGAATGACTCTCCGCTGGCGTCCTCTTCTTTGGGCTCTTCCGGTTCTTCCTCGGTGACGGACGCTTCCGCTTCCGGCTCGACGGCTGCCGGTTCATCGGCGGCTTCCACTGCCTCGCTCCACCAACTGCGGTTGTAGTCGGCCGCCGTTTCCGCCTCGGCCTCGGGAGCTACGTCGGCGCTTGGCTCGTGGTCGATGGATTCCTCGACGGTGTCGGCTTGGTGGACCAGCTCGGCGGAAGCACCCGTGCCTCGGGGCATTTCATACCGCGTCGGCTGTTCGGTGCTAACCGTTTCGACGAGGCCGCCGCGCACCAGGGCCGCCAGGTCTTTGGCCACGCGGAAGCGGCTGTTCCCGAGACGATCGGACATGGCCCGAACGGATGACACACCTTCGAAATTGGCCACCAGTTTCCACGTATTTGGGGCGAGAGTGACCGGTTCGTTGTGCGGAGCCTCGGAAACCACTCTTAGAGGCTGCTCGATCCCGGTGATCACCGATTCGATGTCGGCCCACTCGGCTGCTCGTCGGTCGGCCTCCGCTATGCAGAGCTCGACGTCAAAAGTGCTCTCACTCCGATATTTCGGTGCTACATCGACATTGAAAACGAACTGCCCTTTGCCAGGCTTCCGAATCCGATAGATACTCTCGACGACCTCTTCTCGGAAGAAGTCGCCCACGGACGACGTCTCGGTGGGCGCGTCGGTCAACGAACGACCACCGACCTCGGCAGCCCGCACGGCTTCGTCGCTCGTCACCTTGGAAGCCAAGAGTTGACGGCGCATGTCCTCGTCGGTGCCGACCGTGGCGAAGGTCAAAGACCCGCCGCTGAGGAAAATTCGACCGTGGAGATCGGAGGCGTCCACCCGCAAGCAGCCGCTCTTATAGGAGCGAGCTAGCAGTCGGAGAACCTCCTCCAACGGGAAAACATCAATGTGCCCTGTTAACGACATTCTTGAGCCTTTGTTTCGGGGTCGTTGAGATGGATTCGGCCCAGGAACTAGTTTGCTTTAGGGTTTTTCGGCCGCCAGCCGCATGGCGGCGAGTGGGGGTTCGACCCCGGTGAAGAGCCTAAACCCAAAACCTGCCTGAGAGATCAGCAGGTCGAGACCGGACACCACCGGCAGGCCCTTCCCTTTGACGTAGGTAATCGCCGGTGTTGGCTGTTTCGCATAGACCAGGTCGAAGAGGCCACTTGCCATTTCGACGACAGCATTGGGAAGCCATTCGCCTTTCATTCCCAAAGGGGTGCAATTGACGACGTTTGCTCCGACCAGCGGCACTCGCCACCGCAATTCACCTACTTCAACTCCGGCTCGCTGGCCTAAATCGCGTCCGGCGCCGGGTCGGCGAGATGAGATATAGGGCGTTCGCTCAGCCAACGCCACCGCGGCCGCGGCCGCCGCTCCCCCGCTGCCCAGGATCAGAACCGGGCCCGCGGCTGGCATGCGACGCCATAAGGTCCGGATGCCATCGATGTCGGTTGAGTACCCGACGCGTTGGCTGCCCTCCAGCACCACGGTGTTAACCGAGCCCGCCCGCGCCGCTTGCTCGTCGACTCGATCGCACAATGAGAACGCGAGCGCCTTGTGCGGCATCGTGATGTTGATCCCCGACAGCTCGCCGGTCGCTAGCTCGCCAAAGGCCGCCATTACCCCGTCCGCATCGACCGACCGAGTCTCATAGCTGCCGTCGATCCCAGCCGCGGCGAAGGCAGCCGCAAAAATCGCCGGTGACCGCGAATGATCGACCGGTTTGCCGAGTAGGGCGAGCCTCACCTAAGGAATGATGCCGGCCGCTCGGGAGCGTTCGATGTTGGCGAGATGCTCGTCGAAGGTCTCGGCGAAGGCATGGGCGCCTTCCGCAGTCGAAAGCACGTAGAAGAAGAATTCGGTGATTGCCGGGTCGGCAGCAGCAACAAGCGAGGCTCGGCCGGGGGCTCCGATCGGAGTGGGTGGCAATCCGGGAAATTTGTAGAGGTTGTAGGGCGACTCGGACTCGTTGTTGAATAGGGCGGGGTCGCGGGTGTCGAGGCCGTAGAGCACCGAGGCGTCGATCTGGAGCGGCATACCCTCCCGAAGCCGGTTGAAGATGACGCTGGCGACCAGCGGTCGTTCGTCGGCCACTCTCACCTCTGCCTCGATGAGCGAGGCCACGACCATTCCCTGGTAGATGTCAAAGCCGCTCTCACCGTGAGCCGTCCAGTCGACGGAGGCCACCCGCTCTTCCATCGTGTCGGTCAGGACCTGGAGGATGCGCGCAGCGCCCGACTCCCGCAGGAACTCATACGTGTCGGGGAAGAGCAATCCCTCCCAATCGGTGAGGGTCGGTGCGGCCGGCATGGTCCGCAGCTCGGAGAGAACCCCGCCTTGGGTGAGCGCGGTCTCGAAGTCTCCGCGGGGAAGGCCCGACGAGTCCACCAGGACATCGATGATCTCGGTCACGCGCAGCCCCTCGGGGATCGTGACCCGATAGGCGTCGGCGATCGGACCTTGGAGGAGCCTCGGCAGCACCTCATCGACTGCCATTCCGGTGATTAGCTGATAGGTGCCGGCCCGCAGTTGGTTGGCGATTCCTTGGTCGCGCACCGTCAACTCGAACTCGTTGGCGCTTTCGATCACGCCTGCTTCGAACAGGAGATTGCCGATCTCGACGGCGCTCGCCCCCGGCGGCACGGTCACTTCCACGTCGAGACCAGGTTCAACGCTCACCACCGTGGGGTCCTCGTCGTCGGACTCGACTGATCCGCCGATGAGGCGCGCCAAACTGGTGGCGGAAACCACCACCAGCAGGACGGTCAAGCCAGCCCCGAGCAAAACCCGCAGCCAGCGGGAGGAAAGAAAGGAAAGGGGACTCATGAAGGACGGTCCAGGAACGTTTGGAGGATAACGGTGGCCGCGACCTTATCCAGGGTTTCCCGTCGCTTCCGGCGTCTCACCCCGGCCTCGATCATGGCGTGCTCGGCACTCTTAGAAGTAAAGCGCTCGTCGACGAAATCCACCGGCAGGCCGGTGGCGTGGGCGATTTCCGCTCCGAAATCTCGAGCGGACACGGCCGCTTTGCCTGCTTCCCCGGAAAGGGAGGTAGGCAACCCGATAACGATCAATCCGACGTCGTATTCGCCGAGCAGCTCGACAACCCGGGCCGCGGCGTTCGAGCGCGCCACCACCTCTAACGGATGCGCGACCTGGCGCGATGGATCGGAGACAGCGATGCCGACCCGTTTGGTTCCGAAGTCGAGACCGAGGACGCGCGTCACCGGCGGCCCGACATGCCCCCCAAGGCTTTGGACGCGGTCTCGATCACGTTCTCGAGGGCGCGAGCGAGTTGGCTCCCGTCAGGCCCTCCCGCCTGGGACAACACACGGTCACGGCTGCCTCCGCCTCCCATGAGCTTGGCCCCGCCGGCGATCAGGTCCGCGGCCGACAAGCCCTCGTCGACCAGGTCACGGCTGACGGTTCCCACCAACGATCCCTTGCCCCCGATGTCCGAACCGACCACAACCACGCCGCTTCCGATCCGGTCGCGGATCGACATGGCCAGGAGCCGCAGCTGCTCGGGGTTGAGATCCGGTTGTGCCGAAACCACCAGCCGGTGGCTCCCGAAGGTGTCGGCCTCGCCGGCGAGATGGGCCGCGAGGCTGTCTCGGTCGCGCTGACGAAAAGCGTCGAGATGCCCTTGGAGCTCACTTACCCGGCCGAGCAGAGCTTTGACTCGCTGCGGAACCTCGCTCGGGGAGGTACGAAGAAGGCGGCTCGCGTCAGTCAATCCGTCCCGCCACTCGGTCATCTGGTCGTAGGCGGTCTCGCCGGTGAGGGCTTCTACCCGCCGGATGTTCGACCCGATCGACGATTCCGAGGTGACAACGAGTGGCCCCACTTGTCCGGACGTGTGGGTGTGGGTGCCTCCGCAAAGCTCGACGGAGAACTGGCCGATCTTGACCAAGCGGACCGTGTCTCCGTACTTGTCGCCGAAAAAGGCCAGGGCGCCTTGTCGTTCGGCTTCCTCTTTCGAGGTGATCGCTGTGGTGACCTCACCGTTCTCGATCAGCCGGGTGTTGGCCAGGCTTTCGATCTCGGCCAGCTCCGAGCTGCCGACCCCGGTGTGATGGGAGAAGTCGAAGCGAAGCCGGCCAGGCTCGACCAGTGAACCCGCTTGCTGCGCATGCTCGCCGAGGACACGGCGCAAAGCCCAGTGGAGAACATGGGTCCCGGTGTGGCTCTTACGGATCTTCTCCCGGCGCGGGCTGTCGATGGTGAGCTCCGCTTCTTGGCCGACCGAGATGAAGCCGCTCTTTACCTTCGAGCGGTGCCCGTGCAGACCGGCCAAAGCGTGACGGGTATCCCCCACTTCGATTTCACCAGTGGCGGTGACGATCGTGCCCGAGTCTCCTACCTGGCCGCCCGCCTCGGCATAGAAAGGGGTGGCATCGACAAAGATCTCGACCTCCATGCCTTCGTCGGCTCGTTCGATGAGCTCGCCGTTACGAGCGATCGCCAGCACCCGGCCGACCCCGGTCTCATGTTCGTAGCCGATGAAGGTCGTGAGCCCGGTTTCGTCGAGAACGGCGCGGTAAAACTCGGCGTTGGCCGCTTCATCACCACCTCGCCATGCTTTGCGGGCCCGCCGGCGCTGGCAGCCCATCTCCTCGTCGAAGCCTTCGCGATAGATGGAGACCCCCCGCTCTTGGGCGATCTCGGTGGTGAGCTCGATCGGGAAGCCATAGGTGTCGTGAAGCTTGAAAGCGGTGGCTCCGCTGATCGTCTGCTCCGAGCCGAGGTTCGAAATCTCGGTCTCGAGCAGCTCGAGGCCCGACGCCAAGGTGCGGCGAAAGCGTTCCTCTTCGCGGATTACGACAGAGAGGATCGCCTCTTTCTTGGCGGTCAGCTCGGGAAAAGCCTCGCCGAGCATTTTGATCGCCGAATCGACCAAGACCGGAGTGATCAGCTCGCGCTTAGCCCTGAGTTGCCAGGCACGGCGCACCGCCCGTCGCAGCACTCGGCGAAGGACGTAGCCGCGGCCGTCGTTCGATGGGACCACGCCGTCGCCGATCAGAGTCGCGATCGTCCGGGCATGATCAGCGAGGATTCGCAGCGAAATGTCATTGAACTCTGACGAGCCGTAGGCCACCCCCATGACGGCCGCGGCGTCTTCGCGGATCGACTTCAGCCCGTCGATGTCGAACACCGAGTCAACGCCTTGAAGGACGCCGGCGGTTCGTTCCAAACCCATACCGGTGTCGATGTTCTTCGCCGGGAGGTCACCGATCACGTGGTAGGGCTCGTCCTGGATATTCTGCATGAACACCAGGTTCCAAATCTCGACGTAGCGATCCTCGTCTCCGTCGATTGGCCCGCCTTCCCGCCCGTACGCCGGACCCTTGTCGAAGAAGATCTCCGAGCATGGCCCACAGGGTCCAGGTATGCCCATCTGCCAGAAGTTGTCGGCTTCGCCGTACTGCACCTTCTCCGGCGGGATCCCGACCGTATCGATCCAGATCTCGCGAGCTTCCTCGTCGGTTTTGTAGACCGTGTACCAAAGCCGCTCGGGATCGAGGCCGAGCCGTTCGGTGACGAACTCATAGGCCCAAGGGATAGCCCGCTCCTTGAAGTAGTCCCCGAAGCTGAAGTTGCCCATCATCTCGAAGAAGGAGAGGTGTCGTTGGGTGGTGCCGATGATGTCGATGTCGATGGTCCGCACGCACTTTTGGATTGAGACAACGCGCGGCGCCGGTGGAGTCTGCTCGCCGAGGAAGTAGGGCTTGAAGGGGACCATGCCGGCGTTGTTCAGCAGCAGCGTCGGATCGACGGGGATGAGCGACGCCGACGGCCGCAGCAGGTGGTCGCGTTCGACGAAAAAGTCGATAAACGCCTGTCGAACCTGCTGGCTGTCCATGAGGGCCGGTACGTTACCGGCGCCCCACCACCTGTTTGATTTCGCCTTCGTAGGTCATGACGTAAAGCTCGCCGGCGTTGTCGATCCCGAAGCTGTTGATCTGGCCGGCATCTTCGAATCGCGTTTGATGGTCGAGGACCTCACCATTCTCGAAGCGAAATGAGCGGACCCATTCACCGCACCAGTCGCCGTAGAAGTAGTGCCCGTTGATCTCAGGGATGAGCTGGCCGCGATAGACGAACCCACCGGTGACCGAGCACCCCTCGGCATGGGTGTATTCGAGAACTGGAAGGGTCAGGTTTTCGGCGACGGCATCACAGCCCGATTGGAAGCAATGGGTGCCTTCCATCCGGAGCCAGCCGAAGTTGTAAGGCGCTCCGTCCAGGGGAACGATGTCGATTTCCTCGTAGTCGGAGTGACCGACATCACCGATATAGAGGAGATCGTCGTCGATCGAGAATCTCCACGGGTTGCGAAGCCCCTTGGCCCACACTTCGGGGGCGCCTGCAACTCCATCGGCAAATGGGTTGTCAGGAGGAATGCCGAAGGGCTCACCCGAATCGACGTCAAGACGAAGGATCGAGGAGAGCAGCCGGAACGGATCCTGGGAGTTGACCGAGGCCTTGCCGCCTTCGCCGAGCGACATCCACAGATAACCATCGGGACCGAAGAGCAGCATGCCCCCGTTGTGACGGGTGGTGGGCTTGTCGAAGGTGAGCATTTCGATCTCGCTCTGGGGATCACCGATGGCGGCATCGTCGGTGATCGCGAACTCCGACAATCGCGTCTGTTCGGCGCCTTGCCGGTAGTAGTAAGCGAAGAAGCGGCCGTTATCGGCGTAGTCGGGATGGAAAGCCATGCCGAGCAGTCCTTGCTCGATTCCCCCGCTGTTCACTCGATCACGCAGATCGAGGAAGGTGGACACCGTGCCGTCGTCGTTGAGAATCGAGATCACCCCGGTCCGTTCGAGGACGAAGCGCCTCTCGTCTCCGGGCGGGCTGAGGAGAAGGATCGGCTGGATCAGCCCTTCGGCGACTGTCACTAGCTCCAGCGCCTGGAGGGGTACGAGCGTGGTTGTGGTCGGGGCCGCGGTCGTGGGAGCAACAGTCGTGGTCGGAGCGGCCGTCGTGCTGGTGGTCGTGGCAACCGTGGTGGTCGAGGTCGCGATGACTGTGGTTGCGTCTGGCGTCACCGCACAGGCGGCGAGGACGAGGAGCGGGGCCAGTCGCTTCAACGGGGTTTCTTGCCCAAGGTCTCGTCGGCGAGGTGTTGACGTTCGGCGATCTTGGCCTCGAATCCGGCTTCTGAAGGGTGGTAGAGAATCTGCGGCTCGTCGCCCTCCGGCCAATAACGTTGAGCGACCACTCCGCCGGGTGCGTCGTGCGGATATTTGTAGCCCTTCCCTCCCGATGATAGGAGGTGGAGCGGAACTCGCGGCGAGTTGGCGGCGGCGACGGCATCGCTGGCAGCTCCAATTGCCCGCGCCACCGAGTTCGACTTCGGGGCGGTTGCGAGATAGATGCACGCTTGGGTGAGGTTGTATGACGCTTCCGGGAGCCCAACATGGGCAAGAGCTGCGCTGGCCGCAACTGCAATCTGGAGAGCCCAGGGATCGGCGAGCCCAACGTCCTCGGAGGCGAAGACAATCATGCGACGGGCGATGAACTCGGGGTCTTCGCCGGCGTTGATCATGAGGTGGAGCCAAAACAAAGCGGCGTCCGGATCAGAGCCACGCATGCTCTTGATGAAGGCCGAGATCACGTCGTAGTGCTGATCACCGGTCTTGTCGTACCGGATGACTCTCTGCTGGAGAGCCTCTTCGACATCTGCGTCCTCGATCACAGTCGATGCCCGCCCGGTGGCGAGGGCTGCTGCCACTTCGAGGCTGTTGAGCGCGAGCCGCGCATCACCGCCGGTGCGCTGGGCGAGATCGGCTCGCGCCGCGGCTTCGATTTCGAGCTCCTGGGCGCCCAGCCCGCGCTCCTGGTCGGTGAGGGAGCGGTCAACCAGCGCTTCGATGTCCTCTGGCCTCAGCCCTTCGAGCCGAAAGATCGTGGAGCGAGAGACGAGGGGCGAGTTGACCTCGAAAAACGGGTTCTCGGTGGTGGCGCCGATGAGGATGATCGTCCCGTCCTCGACCCCGGGTAGAAGTGAGTCCTGCTGGCCTTTGTTGAAGCGATGGATCTCGTCGAGGAACAACACGGTTCGTTTCTCGTCGGTTTCGAGCCGCTGACGGGCGCGAGCGAGCACTTCGCGAATGTCCTTGACACCTGCGGAGGTTGCCGAAAGGGTCTCAAACGCGGCGTCGCTATGCGCGGCGACCAGACGGGCGAGGGTGGTCTTGCCGGTGCCGGGCGGCCCCCAGAGGATCATCGAAGCGGGATGGCCGCCTTCGAGCATCCGCCTAAATGCGGCGCCGGCTTTGAGCAGGCCGGGCTGGCCCACCATCTCATCGAGATTGCGCGGCCGCATCCGGGTGGCCAACGGCGCCACCGAGAGAAGCTTCTCCTCGGTGCGGGCCGTAAACAGATCCGACAACTATTCCTCCACGAGCGCAATCCCCAACTCGGCTAGCTGCCCTTCGTCGACGGGCGACGGGCTCATCGTCATCGGGTCGTGGCCGGTTTGGGTCTTGGGGAACGGAATCACCTGGCGGATGTTCGCCTCCTCCTGGAGGACCATCACGAGGCGGTCGATCCCGAAGGCAAAGCCCCCATGGGGGGGAGTCCCGTAGCGGAGGGCGCGGAGGAACCAACCGAAGCGGCTTTCTTGTTCTTCAGCGCTGATGCCGAGGATGTCGAAGACCTGGCGCTGCAAATCTGGATGGTGAATTCGGATCGACCCCGATCCGAGCTCGACTCCGTTGACCACAACGTCGTAGGCGCGCGCCTTGGCTTCGAGCGGGCGGTTGCGCATGACCTCCACATCCTGCGGCGAGGTGAAGGGATGATGGGAAAAGGTGAGGTTGCCGTCGCCAGTCTCTTCGAACATCGGGAAATCTGTGACCCAGACGAATGCCAGGTCCCGGTGCCCTTCCGGGCGGCCGAGCGAGAGACGGAGCTGTCCGAGCACAGTCACCGCGGTCCGCCATGGGCCGGCGACGAGCAGAAGGACATCACCGGGTTGGCCTGCCAGCGCTTCCACGATCGCCTTCTGCTCGTGTGCGGCGAGGAACTTCGCTACCGGCGAACGAAGCTGGCTGTCGGGCTCGATGACCATCCAAACCAGACCGGCGGCGCCCAGCGCTTTGGCCTCTTCGGTGAGCTTGTCGGCCAGCGATCGCGGAAACTCGCGGGCCCCAGTGTTGATTCCCCTCACGACGCCGTTGCTTTCAAGCGTCGCCGCAAAACCTCTGAACTCAGTCCCGGTCAGCTCTGAGGAAAGGTCGACAATCTCCATCCCGAATCGCAGGTCGGGTTTGTCGGCTCCGTAGCGGTCCATCGACTCCTGCCAGGTGAGGCGCGGGAACGGAAGCGGTGGAGACTCGCCGCGCAGGTCTTGGACGACGGCCGCGATCGCCGCTTCGATCGTTGTCTGGACTTCGTTCTCGCCCCAATAGGCGCCTTCGAGGTCAAGCTGGGTGAACTCGAGCTGGCGATCGGCGCGAAAGTCCTCGTCTCGATAGCAGCGGGCGATCTGGAAATACCGCTCGACGCCGGCGATCATCAGCAGCTGTTTGAAGAGCTGCGGTGATTGGGGCAGTGCGTAGAACGATCCCGGTCGCAGCCGAGAGGGGACGAGGACGTCTCGCGCTCCCTCGGGGGTGGAGCGCACCAGGGTCGGGGTCTCAATCTCGAGAAATCCGAGGCCTTCCAGCGACCGTCGAATCGCCGACACGGCCTTGGAGCGGGCACGCAAGTTGGCCGCCATGCGCGGGCGGCGAAGATCGAGGTATCGATACTCGAGACGAGTTCGCTCGTCGGCGTCGACCCGGTCGTCGAGCATGAAAGGGAGAGGATCTGAGGGACTGAGGACCTCAATCGAATCAGCCGCTACTTCCACGGTCCCGGTAGGAAGGTCGGCGTTGATGGTTCCTTCGGGCCGAGCGCGCACCGTTCCCATCACCCGAATGCAGAATTCCATGCGCAGGTCTTCGGTTGCCAAACCGTCTGCGACAACTTGAGCGATCCCGGAGGCATCGCGAATATCGATGAAGGTGATGCCGCCGTGGTCACGCCGCCGAGCTACCCAACCAGCGAGACTGACCGATTCACCCACGAGCCCGGAGATGTCAGCCGCCATGTGAGTTCGAAAAATCATTGAGCCTGCACGGCGGCCACGACATCTTTGCGGTCGGCCGAAGCCTGGGTCTGGGTGCGGAGGTTTCGGACAAGAACCTCGCCGCGTTGGCGCTCGTTCTCCCCTGCCACGACGTAGAGATCGATGCCGTTCTTGGCGGCGAACTTGAGCTGGTTGCCAATCCGGTCCGGCACGAGCACCGACTCCGTGTTCACGCCCGCGTCCCGCAGCTCGGCGGCGATCCGCAGCGCCTCGGGGAGACCGGCGTCGTCAAGGAGGCCGACAAGGACCTCGACCGTGCTCTTTGCAGCGGGAAGCAAGTCGGCATTCTGAAGCTGCCAGAACAACCGGCTCAGCCCAATCGAAATGCCAACTCCGGGCAGCCTCGACTTCGTGTACTGCCCGGCGAGGTCGTCATAGCGACCACCCGAACAGATGCTTCCGAGCTCGGGGTGGGCAACCAGCGTGGTTTCGTAAACAGTGCCCGTGTAGTAATCAAGCCCGCGGGCAATCGAGAGATCGAGCCCGAAGCGATGCTCCGGCACGCCCCACTCCCTCACCAAAGTCAAGACCGCGCGCATCTCATCCACACCCTGCTTGAGCAGATCGTTATCGCCACCGATCTCGTCGAGCAGCGTGAAAGCGTCCGATCCGGTTCTGAGACCGGTGGCCGCGAGCTCGAGAAGCCGTTGCGCCGCGTCGTTGGTGACACCGATCTTGCTGAGCGAGGCGATCACATTCTCCGGGCCCTGCCGGTCGAGTCTGTCCAATTCGCGCAACGCCGCGACGTGCGGTTCGATCTCAAGCTTTTCCATCAATCCGGCAAGCAACCGGCGGCTGTTCAGCCTGATCACAAACTCACCGAAGTCGAGCGCGGCGAACACCGAGTTAATCACCGCAGGGATCTCGGCATCAAAGCGCAGGCTCAACTCGTTTCGGTCGATGACGTCGATGTCGCACTGATAGAACTCGCGATAACGACCTCTCTGGGGACGCTCGCCGCGGTACACCGGCTGAATCTGATGACGGCGAAAGGGAAAGCTGAGCTGATGCTCGTGCTCGGCCACATATCGAGCCAGCGGCACGGTGAGGTCGAAGCGAAGAGCCAAGTCCGGGTCGTCGCCTTGTTCGGCGGACCCGGTCGACTGGACCAGGTAGACCTGGCGCTCCGTCTCACCTCCGGTCTTGCGAAGCAGAACCTCAGTCAACTCCATCGCCGGAGTGGCGATCGGAAGGTATCCGAACCTCTCGAACTCCCGCCGAATCACGTCGATCATCCCCTCAAAGGCCACCTGTTCGAGCGGCAACAGCTCCATCACCCCGGACATAGTCCGCGGCGTGACATACGAAGATGTGGGAGGGCTCATGCTGAGCAGGCAGGGTACCTGGAGGGGTTTCCCGGATTGCGCCGGGTCTATTGACGCCGGGGACCTTGTCGAGGCTTTTGGCTATCGCAGCGTTTGGCCAGTTTGCGCGGCGGTGGCTGCCCGGTTTTGAGGTGTTTGAGCCGATGATGAAACCGGCAGAGGAGCTGAAGGTTGTCGAGAGCGGTGGCGCCGCCGTCGAGCCAGGAGACGATGTGGTCGACGTCGCACCATTTCGCCGGCCGGCGACAGCCAGGATGTTGACAATGCCGGTCCCTTGCGATCACCGCTCTTCGCAGCGACGCCGGGATCACCCGGGTTTTGCGTCCCAGGTCGAGGATCTGGGAGTGGGGGCCGAAGACGATCCGGCTGACTGCACAGTCACAGGCCAACAGGTCGATGGTCGACTGGGTGAACACCGTCCCCGACAACGACTCGGACAGGCCGAGATGGGAAACCCCGGAGGGGTGGGGGTCGGGGAGGAGGTTGGGGGGGTGGAGCCGCTCCGCTCCCACCAGCACCAGCAGAAGCGGCTTCTCCCCACCCTGTTCGGAGAGCTTGCCGTGGTCGAGGGCATGGCGGGCCAAGTCGACCAGCCCGTCGGCTCGGCGCTGCGCCGCCGACCGCGGGTCGTCCTTCGCCGGTGGGGCGGTAGCGGCGTCCAAAGCGGTGCGGAGGATCTCCCCCGCCACCGGGTCTAAGTAGCCGTCGAGGCGGAACATCCCCTCAAAGGTCTGCGAGAGATGTATCCGCCGCCGGCTATGGAGCTTCTCCTGGTCGGCTTCGGCCACGTCTCGGTTGACCACTTCCCGCCAATAGTCCAACGCCCGCCCACAATCGATAATCCCCAGCGGGGCGACGGTGTCGACCAGCATCTCCTCATTGGCCGCAAACATGTCCGGGTCGGCGGTCTGGGCGACCATGAGCTGGCGGACCTGATCGGTCGCCAAGGCGCCTTCCCGCCAACTCTGGGCGGTCTTCGCCATCACCGAGAGGGGCTTGGGCGACCAGGCGGAAAGCGCGGGCGGGGGTGATTTTGGCCCGGTCGATCAGAAACGCCGACGGCGACGAAAACTCCAACTCCCGATGCGTCTTCCGCTCCACAAACACACTGAGGCGGCGACACCGTTCCGCCTCCAAGCGGCTGATCGAACCTTCCAACTCGACCAAAGAGTCGGCCGGCTCGAGGTTGGTGAACTCGTCGACCGGCTCGGTTCTGAGCCCATCGATCGGCGACTGCAACTGTCCCACTCCGACCCCCACCCTCCCGAAAACTCTGAGTGCTACTCTAGAACACCTGTTCGATACACTATGACAGAAACCCCCGACAACAACAAGTAACATCGCGCCAAGAAGGACAGGAAAAGATCGCGGAGACTTGTGGTTCGGAGTGCTCAATCGATTAGGTAGGGGTCATAGACCCACCTTCGCAGAAGCCGTCGGCTCAGCAAACCGATGTTGGCGCCGAACACGACGTGGGAGAGTGCCGAGATCACTATGAACTCGCGGATGGCGATGATCCGGAGCCAATCCGGATAGAGGGTGAGCTGGAAGGTTTGAGGAAAAGTCCCCAAGAGATCCCGGTAACTGCAGCACTGCTCACCGAGCGCCGGCCCTGGCGGCCGACGAGCGCGGCATAAGCCATACCGAAACAGGTTCCGTTGACGAGGTGGAGGATGGCCCCGGCGATGAGCCGGGCACTTACCGAAGCAGCATCGCCCAGAAGCAAGGCGCCGAAGACCTTCAAAGTCTCGAACGGTTGGAAGGGCGACGGGTCGAGGAGGCTCAGCCCCCAGCGGGCGACGTCGTAGGCGAAGGTAGCGACAAGTCCGGTGAGCAGCCCAGCCTTGGTCACGTTCCACTCCAATTGGCGAGCCTCGGGATCGCTGCGGAAGAGCCGTACCAGGAGCACTCCACCCAAGACCCCCGCCGTTCCAATCAATCCGACGGGAAGGGCAACCCGGACGATGAGGTTGAGCAGCAGCGCCGTCCCGCTGAAGAGAGCGGCGAGACCGACTGCCCGGCGCAGCGTCACTGCCCGGGAACGGGAAGCCGGTCGAAGGCGAGGGCCATCCCTCGATAGGCCTTGGCGATTTTCGTCAGGTCAAAGTTGGCGGGCATGCCTTGTCCATCGGCGACCCGTTGGGAAAAAGCCTCGATGGCGTCGTCGTCGGCGCCGAGGGCGCGACCGAACTCGATCTCTTCTGAGGTGAGCCGAGCGAGGAACTGGTCGGGGACGACACCGGTGGGATTGAACCCTTCCCCGATTCGCCATACCTCTTCGATGGCGTCGGCCGCGACCCGGAGTGGTTCTGCCATCGCCTGTTTGTGACGAACCACAGCCACCGCTTGCTTCTCGAGCCATTCGCGCGCTTTGGCCCTCTTGGCCCCGCCGTAGCGGTCGAAGGAGATCACCGCGGCCTCCCCCTCGGAAGCCATCTCTTGATGGCCCGTCACCGCCGACTGGAGGGCGGCGGTGAGTTCCGGTCCGAGCAAATCGGAGTGCGGGATGGGCGGTACGGGCCGCGCTTTAGCGTCGGCGATTTCGGTGTAGTCGTCGCGGGGTGGGTCGGCGCCGAGGTTTCGGCTGATCTCGTTGGCGGAATCGAACTGCCAGCCCAACAGCCGGTTGGCGAGCATCATCGGGATGCTGGGAACGGTGACCTTGCCGCCGGCGAAGGCGAGGGCGTCGGTGGCGTCGCGGGCCTTCTTGATCGGCGGCTTGTCGGGCGGGGTGTTCTTCTTCTTCATGAACATGGAGGCTCCCGCAGCCGCCGCCGCGCCTCGGGCGGCGGGCCACGGCGAGGGATAGCAGTCGGTGCGGCTCGAGCAGTTGTCGGCCGCCGCTGGAAGCGGTACCAGTAAGAGAGCCAAAGAAATTACGCCGATGAGGAAGAGGCCGACAGCGGTGCCGGTCACGTCCGCCGACTGCGCTTCCGGTTCGTCGTCGTCGGCCAAGAAGAATTCGTAGACGATCAGCGCCACTGCCTGGGCGAGGACGATCGGCAAAAACTCGGAGCCGCCCTGCACGGGGAAGAGGGGCACAACGATCACCGACGCCACCACGAACGCGGACCCGAAGGCGACGCCGAAGCGGACCACCCAGGGGATGCGTTCGAGCCAGCGATCGGCTTTGGCTATCCGTCGCAGCCGCAGCGCCGCCGGCCGAGCGAGGATGGCGGCGGCTGCGAGGATTAGCAGGTCGAGGATTGTGGTGATCACTCCTGCGAACAGAAAAACGGTCAGCACCACCGCAACCGGGACCAGCCCGAGCGGGCGGCGTCTGGTCTCCGAGGGCGAGAACAGCGGCAATCCCCAACCCGGGGCGAAGCGGAGGTGAATCAAGCTCACCGCCACCGCCCCCAGCGCACCGATCACCGCCAACACTTCGCCCTTTTCCTGCACCGGGGCGACGGCGTTGTAGGAGGGGCCAAGGAGGTCCGTCCAGGTGAAGACCGGGCGGATCAACATCGTCATCGCTTGCGTCCAGACCCAGGTGAGGACTAATCCGGCGCCGCCGGCGATGACCAGAGCCAGCACCCGATATCCCGGCTCCGGTCGGTCGAGGGAGACCAGCGAGGTACGGATGAGAATCGGAATCTCCACCGCCAGGAGCCACAGCAACCAATAAGAAAGCAGTCGGGCCACGAATGCGGGGAGAAAAGGGGTCAGCTCTTGTTGAGCTATGGCTGAGGCGATGAGGTCGATGACCGCGAAGGAGGCCACAAATCCGGCGCCGGCGGTCGGAGCGAGGAGCCCGATCAGGAGGGCTAGAGCCATGAAAGGGATCGACTCGGTGTACACCGTCTCCAACGTGATGTCGAAGACGCTGTAGTTGCCGGTCGAGCCGAACCCGGCGATGGCGTGGAAAAACGAAGGCACCACGGTGACGACCAACAACGTGACGATGACGGCGACCTCTGACACCTTGAGCCGGGCCAGCACCCTGCGATCGGTAGCAAGGAACGGCTCGATCCCGCGATGCCATTTCGCCACCACCGCGGCCGGGCGCTGCCAGAGCGGCAATTTCAGACCGCCGAGCGCATCCGTTGTCAGTCGACACGCCTCCGCTCGAGGAACTCCAGGATGCTAGGCACTACCACGGTCCGCCCCTCGGGCAGAACCTGCTGGCCCATCGCGCGAGGGCGGCCGGCGCGGGGTGGTAGGTGGGTCAGCCATATCGTGCCCAAATCGGCTAAATCCGTCAATGAACGGCAACAGGATTGCGAGGAGACGCTAGAGGTCGCGGAGGAAGGGGTTGTGGCGGCGTTCGAGGCCGATGGTGGTTTCGGGGCCGTGGCCAGGGAGGACACGGACGTCGTCGTCCAGGTCAAGGACGCGGCGCTTCATTGAGTCGAGGAGAGTGTTCCAGTCACCGCCGGGGAGATCGGTGCGACCGACCGAGCGGGCGAAAAGTTGGTCCCCAGAGAAGAGGACACCTTCGTTTTCGACATAGAAACAACAATGACCGGGCGTATGGCCGGGGGTGTGGCGCACCTCGAGGTCGATGTCGGCGAGGGAAAGCACCTCACCATCGACGAGGTCAGTGCGGACTGAGGGCGGCTCCCAGTCGCCCGGCGGGGTGGCACCGAATAGGCCGCGCAATTGGTCCTGGAGACGGAGCGTGAGAAAGTCGTCGGAGGGATGGACATAGACGACAGCTTCGGTGCGACGAGCGACGGGCCCGGCGCCGCCGGCATGATCAACATGGCCATGGGTTAACAACAAGGCGACCGGGGTCAGTTGGTGGCTCGCAAGCAGGTCGATGATCGCTTGGTCGTCGGGCGGAGCATCGATCACCACCGCCAGTCCGCCCCGCTCCTTGGCCACCACGTAGGTATTGGTTTCGGCGAGCCATAGCGAAGCAGATGAGATCAGCACGAACTAGGACGGCTCGGTAACAAGCCGGTAGGCCGCGAAGACGCCGTCCACTCCCTTGAGATCGGCCAAAAGCCGCGGCAGCACCCCCGGGTCGGAAAGCTCGACCTCGTACCGAAGCACCGCCACCCGATCGCGACCGGTCACCGAGGAAGAAGCGAGGATGTTGCCGCCGAGATCGGAGATCCCGGCGGTCACATCGCGGAGCAAGCGGGTGCGGTCGAGTGCCTCGACTTGGATCCAGACCGCAAACGAACCAACCCGCTCCGGCGGCCAGGAAACCTCAACCATCCGTCGATCGGAGAGCGATGAGTTGTTGGTGCAGTCCGCCCTGTGCACGGACACCCCGCGCCCGACAGTGATGAAGCCGACAATGGGATCGCCGGGCACCGGCGCACAGCAACGAGCGATGTGAACCAGCATGTCGTCCATTCCCTCGACGATGATCGCCGGGCCTGGCATGCCTTGGCGTCGACGGGGACGCGGCGGGGCGAGCAAGTCCTCGGCCTCGTCCGCCTCCGGATTGAGCAGACGGTGAAGCCGGTTGATGACCGTCGAAGCCAGGACCGAGCCATCTCCTAACGAAACCAGCAGTGCTTCGAGATCGGGCTTGCCCAGCTCAAGAGCGATTTCTGCGAGATAGCTGTCGCGTGCGGCCGCTCCCAAGCCGAGCCCCTCCTTGCGCAACGCGGCCGCAATCATCTCCCGTCCTTCGGCGTACGCGTGCTCACGACGCTCGCGGAGGAAGAAAGCCTTAATCTTCGATTTCGCTCGGGAGGTGCGGACGATGTTGAGCCAGTCAAGACTTGGGCTGGCATCAGCCGCCTTGGAGGAAAGCACCTCGACGATGTCACCGGACTCAAGCCGGGTCGAGAGCGGGAGGAGACGTCCGTTGATCCGTACTCCGACGCAACGGTTGCCAACCTCGGTGTGAACCGCATAGGCAAAGTCGATCGCAGTCGCGCCCCGTGGCAGGGTCTTGACGTCACCGGCCGGCGTCAAAACGAACACCTCGTCCTGATAGAAATCAAGCTTGAGGTTGGCGAGGAACTCCTCGGGATCTTCGGTTTCGAGCAGCGTCCGAATGTCACCGACCCAGGGAGCGTCGGCGGCCGATGAACCTTCCTTGTATCGCCAGTGGGCAGCAATCCCCGACTCGGCTAGGCGATGCATCTCCTCGGTGCGGAGTTGAACCTCGAGTGGCTTTCCGTCGGGCCCGATCACCGTGGTGTGAAGCGACTGGTAGAGGTTGACTTTCGGCATCGCGATGAAGTCCTTGAAGCGGCCAGTCACCGGCACCCACTTCGAGTGCACGAGCCCGAGCGCCGCGTAACAGTTGCGAAGGTCGTTGGTGGTGATGCGAATGCCGATCAGGTCGAAGATCTCGCCGAAGCCGCGCTGATCTTCGACCATCTTGCGATAGATCGAGTAGTGGTGCTTTGGGCGACCGGTGACGGTGGCGGGGATGCCAGCGTCGCTCAAAGCCGCTTCGAGCTCCGAAATCACCTTCTCGATGAACACCTCGCGCTCGGGGGCGCGCTCGATCAGCTTCGACTCGATTTCGGCATAGATCCCCGGCTCGAGGATGGCAAAGCAGCGATCTTCGAGCTCGTGCTTGATCTCTTGCACCCCGAGTCGGTGGGCCAGCGGGACATAGACGTCGAGGGTCTCCAGCGCCACCCGTTGCTGCTTCTCAAGACGAAGGGCGGAGACCGTGCGGATGTTGTGAAGCCGATCGGCCAGCTTCATCAACAAAACTCTCACGTCCTGGGCCATCGCCACCACCATCTTCCGGATCGTGGCCGCTTGCGCCTCCTGCGGAGTTGTGTACTGGATGCGATCGAGCTTGGTCACTCCGTCGATAAGAAGCGCGATCTCGGAACCGAACTGGCTCTCAATCTGAGCAAGGGTGATGTCGGTGTCCTCGACCGTGTCGTGGAGCAAGGCCGCGGCCAGGGTGGGCCGATCCAAGCCGTACTCGGCCAGGATCTCGGTGACCGCAACTGGATGAGTTATGAATGGATCGCCGGACTTGCGGATTTGACCTCGATGGGCCCGCTCGGCGACGCGGTAGGCCTCCTCGAGTTGGCCAAAATCGGCATCCGGATAGTGGCGCCGATGCGCCTCAGCTACTCGGGCGAGGGCAGGCTCAGTCGAATCGGAGGAGGGCATGGAAGGGCACTCCCTCGATTGCTGCGCGACCGTGAAGGAAAGCGAGCTCGATGAACACCGTCACGCCCGCCACTTTGGCGCCGGCGCGTTCGATCAAATTGACTGCCGCTGCCGCCGTGCCACCGGTGGCGATCACATCGTCGATGATCAGGACGCTTTCGCCTTCGACGATCGCGTCGGTGTGCATCTCCAGAGCGTCGTGGCCGTATTCGAGGCTGTAAGGCTGGCTCATCGTCTTCCACGGGAGCTTTCCTGGCTTGCGAAGAGGGATGAAGCCGGCGGCGAGCTCGCATGCCACCGGCGCGGCGAGGGTGAAACCGCGGGCTTCGATCCCGGCGACCTTGTCGATCCCCAGGTCGCGGTGCGGCTCGGCAAGGCTCTGAATCAGGGCGGCAAACGCCTCTTGATCGGCAAGAACCGGAGTGATGTCTTTGAACACGACACCGGGTTCAGGAAAGTCAGGAATGTCACGGATCAGCGCGGCGAGGTCCACCAAGAGATTCTACTTAACGGCGCCCTTTGGGCGGCCTGGGCCGGTTCGGCCGCGAGGCGGTCCTTGCTCCGGTGCCTACGGACCCAGCGGCGGCGGATTTGGCTGCCAGCCTCCTGCGCCGGCTGATCCACTCCTCGTCGCCTTCCTTCCAGACCGCCAGGATCGGGGCGGCCACGAAGATCGAGGAATACGTACTGGCCGCCAGTCCAACGAAGAGGGCGAGGGCAAAATCGCGGAGGGCCGTTGCCCCGAAAAGAAATGACCCGACGAAGAGCACCGAGCCCACCGGTAGCAACGAGGTCAGAGAGGTGTTGAGCGAGCGGCCAAGCACCATGTTCATCGCCCGGTTGACGATGTCCGAGTAGTTCATGCGTTCTCCCAGATCGGCTACCAGTTCGGTCACCTTGTCAAATACCACCACCGTGTCGTAGAGCGAGTAGCCGAGGATCGTGAGCAGGGCGATGACGGTGGCCGGTGTCACCTCGAACCAGGTGATCGAGTAGATGCCGACCGTGATGATGAGATCGTGAACCAAAGCCGCCAGTCCGGCCCCGGCCATCTTCCATTCGAGCCGCCACGACATGAAAAGCGCGACCGCGATGAGGAAGACGACAAGGGCAACCATCGACTGTCGCAGGATCAGCGCACCAAAGCTCGGGCCAATGGAGTCGATGGAGATGTCGGCCCGCTCGGTGCCGGTGATGTTGGCAACATCGTCGATGAGCTCCGATTCGATATCCGGGTCAAGCGACGGAGTCTGCACCCGAACCGACTCTCCCCCATCGACCAGTTGGATCACGGCCCCGTCGACTCCGGCCGCATCGGTCAACTCGCGAAGGTCTGGCACCGTGGCGCCGGCCGGGTTGTTGGCGTTGATGGTGGTCCCACCTCGGAACTCGATGCCGAGGTTGAGGCCGCGGAAAACCAGGAAACCGAGCGAGATGACAACCAGGACGGCGGAGATCCGGAACCAAAGCATGCGCTTGCCAACAAAGTCGAAGGTGGTGCGGCCCTGAGCAAGATCGCGCAGAAAGCTCATGAAGCCGTCCGCTTGATGGAAAGCCAACCTTTGTCGGCGAGCGGCGTGCGAGCGAGCAAGTAGATGGCCCTTCGGGTATAGGTGCGGGTGACAAAGATGTCGAGCAACGTCGCCAGCCCTAGCGAAAGCGCGAAGCCTTTCACCGGCCCAACGGACAGCAGCCACAAGAGCCCGGCGCCCAGCAGGGAGACAGTGTCGGCGGTGAGCACCGTGCGGAAGGCGTGCTTGAAAGCCTCGTCGACCGCCGAGCGCACGTTGCGACCGGCGCGGATCTCCTCTTTGATTCGCTCGAAATAGACGATGTAGGAGTCGGCAGCAATGCCGAGCGAGATGATGACCCCGGTCACGCCGGCGAGGGTGAGGGTGAGGCCCTGGTACCGGCTCAAGAGCGAGAAGATCGACACCAACAAGGCGCCGAAGACGGTGAGGCCGATAATGGCGACTAGGCCCATGGCTCGGTAGTAGGAAAGCAGAAGAATGACGACCAGGGCCAAACCGATGTAGCCGGCAATAAGACCGGCTTGCAATGAATCCGAGCCGAGGCTGGCGGAGACCTTCTGCACCTGCGATCGCTCGAAGGCCACGGGCAGCGACCCGTAACGGAGGATGGCGGCGGTGTCCTTGGCGGCTTGCTCGTCGCCTTCACCGTTGCCAAACGTGATGAGGGCGCGACCACCGGTGATGCCTTCGGCGCCGACATCCGTGGCGACCGCGGGCGAGGCGATCACCTCCCCATCGAGGACGATCGCAATCTGGCGTTGCGGGCTGCCCTGTGACTGGGTGGCCGCGGCTGCTGTGAGCGCGGCGAACTTGTCAGCCCCATCGCTGGTGAGGTCGAGGTTGATCACCCACTGCGCCGTCGCCGGGTTGAATCCGGGGACGGCGTCGGCGACGTCTGCTCCGACCAACTCCGCCGGGCCGACGGTGAGCACCGCCGGCACTTCTCCGATCACCGACGAAACGGTACCGGGGAGGTAGGCCTGTTGGGTGGGATCGTCGACGATCGTCAGGCCCGTTTCCGGGTCGACGTTGTCGGGAAGGGTTGTGGTAGTCGTCGGCCCCGGCTCACTCGTGGTCGTTGTTGGTGAGGTGGTCGTTGTCGTCACACCGGTCGTCGTGGACGCAACCGCAACGGTGGTTGACGTGGGGGCAATAGTGGTGGTGGTAACGAGCGGACCCTCGTTACCGAAGGTCGCATCGATCACCGGTCGAAAGGAAAGCTCGCCGGTCTGCCCGATAGCGTCGAGGGCGCGTTCCTCGTCTTCGACTCCGGGAAGCTGCACGAGCACGGTGTTGTTGCCGGAGATGGCGATGTCTGGCTCTTGTACCCCACCGACATCCTCGATCCGCCTACGCATGATCTCGACCGCTTGTGCCAGGACCTCCTCGTCGGTGCCGTCGGGAGCGGTCAGCACGACCGAGGTTCCTCCCTGAAGATCGAGTCCTAGCTCCGGTTGAACGCCGCGCGATACCAATAGGCCGGCCCCACCCCAGGCGAGCAGAAGGACGACCACAAGGCCGATCAACCGACGTCGCAAAGGGCTATTCCTGAAGGTCGATCTTTTGAGCGATGGCCCGCTTGGCGAGCCTGATCCGACCCTGCTCCAGGTCGATGATCACGGTGTCGTCGTCGACGCTGAAAACGCGGCCTTGGATTCCGCCGATCGTCTGCACCCGGTCCCCCACCTCTACCGACGACGCCAGTTGCTGTTGCGCTTTCATCCGCCTTCGCTGGGGACGAAGGATCAGGAAATAGAAGACGGCGAGCATTACCGCGAGAAACAGGAACGAGCCGATCGGGCTGCCTGCCGAGGGCGCGCTGGTGGTGAGAAATACCAAAGGAATCAAAGGCCTACCTCAAGGGAAATGAGACGGAGCCGGGAGTTTAACTAGCTAGTGCCCCAAACCTAACTCGCGGCGTGAAAGCGCGTTCTCGGCGAAGGCTTCGAACCGGCCCTCGGCAATCGCCTGCCTCACTCCAGCCATGAGCTCGAACACATAGGTGAGGTTGTGAATGGTGATCAGACGGAACGCCGAAAGCTCGCCCACCATTAGTAGGTGGCGTAAATACGCCCGATGATGCCGAGCGCACGTGTGACATCGGCACCCCTCGGCCAGAAGCTTCGGGTCGTTGGCGTACTGGGCTCGTCGTAGGTTGTAGTCGCCATGCGCGGTCAAGACCCGTCCGTGACGGGCGAGGCGGGTCGGCCACACGCAGTCGAAAAGGTCGGCTCCTTGGCCCACCGCCGCGAGCACGCCCTCGGGATCACCGAGACCCATGACGTAGCGAACCTTGTCCTCGGGCAGCTCCGAAAACGCGGCGTCGAGCGCACCGAGCATGTCTTCGCGCGACTCTCCCACCGACAGACCGCCGATCCCGAAGCCGACAAAGCCGCCGGCCGCAGTGCGAGCGGCGCTCTCGGCGCGTAGCCCTGTTGTGACGCCACCTTGCACAATCCCAAACAGCGCTTGGTCTTCGCGCTGGTGGACGCGAAGCGATCGTTCGCCCCACCGAAGGGTGAGGTTCATCGCAGCTTCGATCTCGTCGTCGAGAGCTGGAAGGCCGATGCAGACGTCGAGCTGCATCGCGATGTCGGCACCGAGCAACTCCTGGACTCGGACTGCGTCTTCAGGGGTGAGATCGATCATCGCTCCGTCGTAAGTTGAACGGAACCGTGCTCCTTCCTCGGTGATCTTGGACGAGAGCGAGAAAATCTGATAACCGCCGCTGTCGGTAAGGATCGGGCCCGGCCATCCCCAGAACTCGTGCAGGCCTCCCAGCTCCGCGATGCGATCGGCACCAGGGCGGAGGTGGAGGTGATAGGTGTTGGCCAGGATCATGTCCGCGCCCACGGTCTCAAGATCATCGACGTCTACTGCTCGCACCGCTGCGCGCGTACCTACCGCCATGAACGCCGGCGTCGGCACCTCGCCATGCGCGGTGTGTAGGACACCAACCCGCGCGGCACCATCTCTCGCGGTGAGGCGAAAAGAGCCGGGATCCGGTGACATCAGATCTGAAGTCTGACATCTGATGTCTGACATCTGATGTCTGTCAGATCTTCGGGAGTTTGAAACCTGACTTCTCGATCACGAAGTCGCGCGACTCTGCGGCCATCTTTCGGACCGCGGGCCAGTCGACATGGAGCAACTTGCCGCCTTGTTTCATCACGTGGCCGGCGATGATCACGGTGTCGACGTTGCTGGTGTCCATTCCCGCGACAACAGCCGTGGCGGGATCGTTGAGCGGCGTTACGTTGAGCCGATCGGTGCGGAGCATGATCACGTCGGCCTGCTTGCCCGGAGTAAGCGATCCCACTTTGGCATCGAGGCCATTGGCCCGCGCTCCCTCAATGGTGGCGTAGGCAAGAACTTCGCTCGCGGCAACCGGCCGCTTGCCCTCCCGTGCCGCAATAGTCCGTTGCAAGGCGAGGACAGATCGCATCTGGTTGAACATGTCCGCCGGGACATTGGTTTCTACGTCGACACTGAGACTGGGCGCGAGTCCCCGATCGAGAAACTTCTGAATCGGGGGCATCCCATGACCCATCATCATCTCCACCGGCGAGGCCAAAGAGACGGTCCCCCCAGTGTCGACGATCATCTGGATCTCGGTGTCATTGAGGGTGGTGCAATGGATGTAGGTCGTGTCGGGGCCGAGCAATCCGGCCTCACCCATCTCCTGTACCTTTTCATCCAGGCCGTAAGAGCCGACTCCGACATGAGTGGTGATTCGGGCCCCCGGCCTCGCGGGCGAGCTTCCAGTGATCACGCGACACTTCGAAGTCGGTGAATTCGGGTCCGGGCGCGGCCAAAGCCAGAGTCAACTTCTGATCCTTCGACGAGAAGTGCTCGGTCGCAGCTCGGACAAACCAGCTCGGTTGTCGCTCCTCCCATTTGCCCCACCAGGGAAATCCGTACGCAAACACTGCCCTGAGTCCCGAATCCTTCAGGGCCTGAATCACCGCGTCGGTGTGCGCGGGCGAGTCCTGGATATGCGACCCAGTCAAGGAGGGTCGTGATGCCGGCGTCTATGGCGCCGAGGGCCGAGACAAGGTCGCCGATGTAGGCGTCCTCGGGCCGAAAGGCCGGAGCCAGCTTGTGCAGAACGCCCGCGAGTCGGAGCTGCCGGTGCTCGAAGATGAGACTGCGGGCCAGCGTCGGGCCGACGCGTTGACTTCGATCTGTCTCGATTCGCTCACCGGCCCCAACCCTGCCGGGGAGACCGGACGGGCAGTGACCGTGGCCGAAATCTTCATCGAAGCCGCCTGGGC
>JACCTH010000094.1 GCA_013812505.1 Acidimicrobiia bacterium
CGGCGGAGAAGGTGCTCCGGCGCGTCGCCGAGCGGCTCAGTTTGGGGATGCATGGTTTCCATATCATGTCGAGATCACTGCTCACGAGTTGGCCGCCTACCACGCGCAAGTGAGAGATCGCGCCGAGATGATGGGCAGAACCTCGGGCGAGGTGATGCTATGCGCATGTCGACCGGTGGAAGTGACCGAGCATGCGGTCGATCAGCATCCAGGCAAGCTCGCCGGAAACCCAGAGCAGCTCGCCGTCGCCATGAAAGAGTATGAGCGGATCGGCGTCGACACCTTGGCCCTGCAGTTCATGGTGCCTCGATACCCCGAACGGATGAGACAGATCGAGGTATTCGCCACGAATGTGCTCCCGCATCTCAAATGAGCGGTAGATGCAGTCGCCGGCGGGTCGTCGACTTTCCCGAGACCCCTTCGTCCGGGCGTAGATGGTTTGCACCCCTCGGGTTAGGCGTCACCCTCTGAGGAGTGGCCGTATGGTTATGCTACGACCTGATGCGGGAGGTGGCCTCGAGGTATGGGCCGAATGAGCGAGGATTGCCGACCCATGCCAGCTGTTGACCCAGGGCCCAAGGGGATCAGTGCCCACGTCGACACTTTCACCCGGGACAACCTTCCCCCTCTAGAGCAATGGCCCGAGATGAACTGGGGTCTCGACATGCTCGCTTACCCGAGTCAGCTCAACTGCTCCGTCGAGCTGTTGGTCAAGGCGGTTGACCGGGGCTGGGGAAATCGCCCGTGCACGATGAGTGCGGAGGGTGCCGTGGCTTATACCTATATCGAGCTGAACGAGGTTTCGAATCAGATCGCGAACGTGTTGGTCGACGATCTCGGCCTCGTCCCCGGGAATCGTGTGCTCCTTCATTGTTTCAACAATCCATATGCAGTGGCTATCTGGTTCGCCATCGTGAAAGCTGGTGGCGTTGTGGTGGCCACAATGCCCCTGCTCCGATCGGGTGAGCTGAAGACCATCCTCGACAAGGCGCGGGTCGGCCTGGCAATCGCCGACGCGAGACTGATCGAAACCGTCGAGGACGTCGCTAGTGAGGGTGGGAGTGTGCCTGTGCCCTACGATGGGAACGGAGACCGCGACTTGCTGACTCTGGCGGCCTCGAAGAGCACCGAGTTTCAGCCGGTAGACACTGCGGCCGATGATGTCGTGCTTCTCGCGTTCACGTCGGGCACCACTGGGGTGCCCAAGTGCACGATGCACTTCCATCGCGACGTACTGGCGACAGCCGACACTTTCCAGCCTGTCCTCCAGGCGACCGGTGAGGATGTCTTTTGCGGGAGCCCGCCTCTCGCCTTCACGTTTGGCCTGGGTGGTCTGGTGGTCTTTCCGATGCGCGTGGGCGCCTCCACTGTTCTGACGGAACGGCCCGGGCCGCCGCTACTGCAGGCAATCCAGGATCATTCGGTGACCATTTGCTTCACCGCCCCCACCGCCTATAGAGCAATGGCGGACCAGGTCGATGAGTACGACCTCTCGTCGTTGTCCAAGGGCGTTTCGGCCGGCGAGACTTTGCCCGAGCCGACCTTTCATGCCTTCAGGCAGGCAACTGGCGTTTCACTGATCGACGGTCTCGGGTCGACCGAGATGCTCCACATATTCATCTCGGCTTCCGGTGACGAGATCAGGCCTGGCTCGACCGGAAAGCCACTCCCTGGGGTCGAGGCTCGGGTTGTCGGCGAAGACCTCGAGGAGCTTCCCCCGGGGGAGGTGGGTCGACTGGCCGTGAGAGGCCCGACAGGCTGCAGGTATCTGAACGACCGACGGCAGTCGGAGTATGTGCAGGACGGCTGGAACCTCACGGGCGACTCCTACATCGTCGACGAAGACGGCTACTTCTGGTTCCAGGCCCGGGCGGACGACATGATCATCTCCTCGGGCTACAACATCGCCGGCCCTGAGGTCGAGGCTTCGCTGCTAAAGCACCAAGCGGTGGTCGAGTGTGGCGTCGTGGGCGTTCCAGACGACACCCGAGGACAGGTGGTCAAGGCATTCGTTGTTCTGCGAGAGGGTCGCCAACCGAGTGAGGAGTTGGCCGCTCAGCTCAAAGAGTTCGTCAAAGACGACATCGCTGCCTACAAGTATCCGCGGCAAATCGAATTCATCGCAGCATTGCCAAAGACCGAGACCGGCAAGATCCAGAGATACAAGCTGCGAGAGCGTGCTCCCGGCTGATGACGGCATCCAGGAAGAGCCTGTCGCTTCGCAAGCTGACGGCGCTCCCACGCTTGATATAGTGGTTTCTCGGTGGCCATTTCTGAACCTGACATAGGGTTGTCGAGGGGGTGCTTGCATCGGATCCTTGCGGGGAAAGCCCGGATTTGGATCGCGCTGCTCGCATCCCTGACCCTTGTTCTCGCCGCGTGCGGCGGGGATGGCGAAGGGCCAGCTGAGGACACGACAACGGCTCCTACCGACGAAAGCGAGACCACCTCTGACGTAGAGCGCGAGCCGGTCACCGTCGGCATGATCACTACCCTGTCGGGCAACGCCGCCTATCTAGGCGAGGACACTCAGAAAGGCTTCGAGCTGGCGCTGGAGATGGCCGGGGCAGCTGAGGACATCAACCTGCTCGTCGATGACGATGCGCAAGATCCCGAGCAGGGCCAGACGGTTGCGGATCGGATGATTGAGCGCGAAGGGGCCCAGATCATGACGGGCATCGTGTTCTCCAACGTGGCCGCCAGCGTCGTGCCGACCATCGTCGAGCGCGACATGCTCTATATCAGCAGCAACGCGGGTCCGTCCGTGTTCGCCGGCGAACAGTGCCACGAGAATTACTTCGTCGCCTCCTGGCAGAACGACAACCCTGCCGAGGCCGTCGGTCAGTGGGTAAAGGATCAGGGCTATGAGACAGTTGTCGGTGCAGCCCCCAACTACCAGGCAGGACTGGACAGCGTGAACGGGTTCCGCCGTACCTTTGGCGAGCTGCAGAACGAGTTCTACACCGAGCTCGGAGCCACCGACTTCGCGCAGACCATCGCCCAGATTCGCGAAGAGTCGCCTGATGCCGTGTACTTCTTCTACCCGGGGGGCATGGGGATCGCGTTCGTCCAGCAGTACGTCGAAGCCGGCCTGGCCGAGGAGATCCCGGTGTTCGGGCCGACCTTCTCGTTCGACGAGACGCTGGTGGACGCGATTGGCGAGCCCGCAGTCGGCCTCCAGAACGGCTCGTTCTGGGCTCCTGATTTGGACAATCCGACCAATGTCGCGTTCGTCGAGGCTTACCGCGAGACTTACGGGATGACCCCGACCAACTACGCGGCCCAAGGCTACGACACCGCTCGGCTCATCCTGTCCGCCCTCGAGGCGGTCGACTGGAACGTCGAGGACACCGCGGCTCTGCGAGAAGCGGTCCGCGCCGCGGACTTCGAGAGCGTCCGGGGCGACTTCTCCTTCGCCCCGAATCAGCACCCGATCCAGGACTGGTACATCCTCGAAGTCGTCGAGGGAGAGGAAGAAGGCGACTTCACCAACAGAATCCTCGAGAAGGTGCTGGACGACCACGTCGACGCGTTTGTCGACGAGTGTCCCCTCAGCGACGAGTGACCGACCTGGCGAGCCGCGCTCACGCGCGCGGTCGGAGGTCAAGCCGGCAACACCGGTAGTTCGTGGAGCTCTTCTTCGAGCAGACCTTAAACGGGCTGCAGGCGGGGTTCACCCTGCTCATGATCTCGTCGGGCTTGACGCTCATCTTCGGGATGATGGGTGTGCTCAACCTCGCTCACGGCTCGCTGTTCATGATTGGTGCGTTCGTGGGTGCCGACGTGCTCGCGCGCACCGGCAGCTTCGAGATCGCCCTGCTGGCAGGAGTGATCGGCGCGACGATCGCCGGGATTCTCATGGAAACGGTGGTGATCCGCTGGCTTTACCATCGCGACCACCTCGATCAGGTCCTCGCGACGTTCGGGCTTGTGCTCATGGCAAACCAGGGCGTGCAAATGCTTTGGGGCAGCCAACCGCGGACCATCTCGCGGCCGGGCTGGCTGGAAGGGGCCTTGCCGGTCCTGCCCGGTCTGCAATACCCGATCTACCGCATCGCGATCATGGTCGGCGGCCTTCTGACGATGGTGATCCTGTGGTTGCTGATTGAGCGCACTCGCGTCGGCATGTGGATCAAGGCGGGTCAGACCCACCGTGAGCTGCTCGGCGCCCTCGGGGTCAACGTGACCATCTTGTTCACCGGCGTCTTCGCTATCGGAGCCGCGCTGGCCGGTTTCGCGGGAGTCGTGGCAGCGCCTTACCTGACCGTCGAATCGGGAATGGGTGACAACTTTCTGATCCTCAGTTTCGTCGTGATCGTCATCGGCGGCATCGGCTCGCTCAAGGGGGCAGTCGCCGGATCCCTCGTCATCGGGCTGGTCGGCGCGTGGGGGCAGACCTACCTGCCCCGCCTGCTGACCAACTTCACGGACCCGTCTGCGGCGGCCGCCATCGGTTCGTCGGTGGCGTCGGCCTCCATCTACCTGGTTATGGCCGCGGTCCTCATCTTCCGACCGGAGGGTCTATTCGGGGGCGCTCGTGGCTGATCCGGGCGCTGGCATCACGACCGTGCAGGCCGGCGAGGAGCCCCCACCCATTGGCGGCCGGCGCATGCGACGCTCGTTCGTATTGACCGTCGCCGTCCTGGCCATACTCGGGGTTTCGCCGCTCATCATCGAACCGATCGGTTTCGGCTACCTGGAGTCCACCCTGACGCGGGTGGCGATTCTCGGGATGGCCGCGGTCGCACTCGACTACATCGTTGGGTACGGCGGGCTGATCAGCCTGGGGCACGCCCTCTTCCTCGGTGCCGGGGCGTACGCGAGCGGGATCCTGCTCTTCCACCTCGGCGACCGAGCCTGGGCCACCGACCAGGCGCTGATCGCATGGCCGTTCGCCATGCTGGTCGGAGCGCTGCTCGGATGGGGCTTTGGCGCGCTCGCGCTCCGCACCAAGTCTGTCTACTTCATCATGGTGACCCTGGCGTTCAATCAGATGATGTTCTTCTTGTTCAACTCCCTCGAGGCTTACGGCGGCGACGACGGCGTTCGGCTGGGCGCCCGGAATCGACTGGGGCCATTGTCGCTTGAAGACGACCGGATGTTCTTCTACGTGTGCTTCGCTCTGCTCGTGCTGGCCGTGGTGTGGTTCAACATCCTGATCCGGTCCCCTTCCGGCTGGATACTGCGAGGCGCAAGGGACAACGAACTGCGGATGCGGTCGGTCGGGGCGGTCACACGCCGCCACCAGCTCGCTGCTTTCGTCATGTCGTCCGCGTTCGTGACACTCGCCGGGGCCCTCGCGGTCAACGAGACGCAGTTCATGTCCCCCGGGATATCACACTGGACCCAGTCTGGAGAGTTGTTGCTGATGCTGATCGTAGGCGGGGTAGGCAGCCTCGTCGGGGGTGTTATCGGCGCAGGCGTGCTTCTCGTTCTCGAAGAAATCGCGATCGGCTACACCAGCGATTGGGCGTTCTACGTCGGCGCCGCATTGATCGTGATCGTGATGCTGGCGCGGGGCGGCATCGCCGGAGTCATCCTTGGGCGGCACCGCAATGTCTGAGACGACCATCTTGGAGGCCCGCGGCCTCGACAAGCATTTCGGCCACTTGCACGTGACGCGGTCGTTGGACCTAACGGTCCAGACCGGCCGCATTCACGCGTTGATCGGGCCTAACGGCGCCGGTAAGACGACCGCCCTGTCCCTGCTCAGCGGCAACCTCGCGCCCGACGCCGGGAGGGTGGTGCTGAACGGAAGGGACATCACTCTTGTTGACTTGCCCCGCCGGGTCGATATGGGCATCTGCCGCTCGTGGCAGACCTCATCGCCGTTCGCGGGGTTCAACGTCGGAGAGAATGTGGTGCTGTCGGCGCTCGCCGCTACCGAGAAGCGGGTCCGTTTCTTCCCCCGCGCCTCTGCCGATGTTGACCGCAATAGCTTCGCCAGGTCGTTGCTCGGCGACGTCGGTTTGACCGTCGATCCGTCGCTGCCGGTGATCGAGCTGGACCACGGGGCGCGCCGGTTGCTCGAGATCGCGATGGTCCTGGCCACCCGACCGTCGATCCTGCTACTCGACGAGCCGATGGCCGGACTCGCGCCAAGTGACGTCCGGGTCGTGTCCGACCTCCTTCTAGGTCTGAAGGACGATCACGGGCTCCTGCTGGTCGAGCACGACATGGATGTGGTGTTCACACTCGCCGATGAGATCACCGTGCTGGCCGACGGGGCGATCGTCGCCTCGGGCGCGCCCGACGCGATTCGAGCCAATCCAGTCGTGCGCGCCCTGTATCTCCAGGAGGAGCGGTGATGCTGGAAATCGCCGACCTGGATGCCGGCTATGGCCTCGGGCAGGTGTTGTTCGGCGTTGACCTGACGGTCGCACCGGGAGAGATCGTTGGCCTGTTGGGCCGCAACGGCATGGGCAAGACGACCACCGTCCGCACGATCTTCGGGCTGCTGGCGCCCATGAGCGGAACCATCCGTTTCCGCGGCAAGGATCTGGTCAGGCAGCGGCCTCACCGCATCGCTCGCGCCGGTCTCGGCCTGGTGCCGGAGGGGCGCCAGATATTTCCTCTGCTATCGGTGGACCAGACCCTCACTGCCATGGCGCGGCCCGGACCCGATGGAAGGCTTCGTTGGACTCGCGACCGCGTCTACGAGCTGTTCCCCCTGCTTGCCGAGCGGCGGTCCAATCGTGGCGATGTCCTGTCTGGAGGTGAACAGCAGATGTTGGCTATCGGGCGGGCACTGGTGACGAACCCCGACCTGCTGGTCCTCGATGAAGCCACCGAAGGCTTGGCACCGATCGTCCGCAGTGAGATCTGGAAGGCACTCGACAACTTGCGGGGCGAAGGTGAGAGCATGCTTGTCATCGACCAGAACATCGGCGAGCTGCTCGTGCTCGCTGACCGGGCTGCCATCCTGGAGAAGGGACGGATCGTGTGGAGTGGGACCGCGGGAGAACTGCAACGTAATCCCGGCCTTCAGCAGACTCACCTCAGCGTGGGATAGCCGGCCCTGCGTTTAGACCACGATCCAAGGAGTCGAGGTCAGGAGATTGGTTGAAGCCGGCGCTACCGGAGACGAGAATCAGGCAACGGCAGTAGAAGAACGATGGATTACGAACGCTCAGAGCTCGAGACGACCGATCGCGAAGCACGTGTCTCTGCTTGGTGGTCTTGGAGCCCGGCCCAATTCGTGGCTGGCATCGTGGGTTTGGTCTTGACGGTCATGGGAGGCGTGGCTCTGGCCCGCTTGCTACCCACCAGCTCACTGACCTCCGAGACCACCACTGTTCTGGCGGTAGGGCATACCCCGCTCATGGCGATCATCACTCTCGGCCTCGGTCTTCTCTATCTGGCGGAGGCGGGAATGCCTTTCGACGTCCAGCCGGGATTGGTGTTTCTCGGCGTGATGGTGCTCGCCTTCGGCCTCATCGTGGTGATCGAGCCTGCCGCCTTTGACGGTGCCCTCGGCCTGGGAGAGAGCGGCGGGTGGTTCTACACGGTGGTCGGTTTCATCTCTGTGGTCGCCGGGATCGTGTCGCCCACCGTGGTCTCTCGCCGCTCGTAGCGGCCGGTAGCGAATGGGAGCGGTCTAGTGGGGCTGCTCCGGAGGGCGAAGGGTGTCGAGCACCCGGAGGAATTCCATTGGCAGCGGGAAGATCAGGGTCGAGTTGTGCTCGGCGGAGATCTCGGTCATGGTCTGCAGGATCCGCAGATGCAGGGCGGCAGGACGGGCCTCGAGGAGCCGGGCCGCCTCGGCCAGGGTCTCCGCCGCTTCCTGTTCGCCGAAGGCGTGGATCACCTTGGCGCGGCGGTCTCGCTCCGACTCTGCCTGCCGCGCCATCGCCCGCCTCATCGCATCGGGGAGCTCGACGTCTTTCACCTCCACCAGAGTGACCTTGACCCCCCACGGGTCGGTCAAGGCGTCGATGATCTGCTGCAGACGGCGGTTGATTTCGTCCCGGTTGATGAGCAGCTCGTCGAGCTCGGCCTGGCCGATGATGCTGCGCAGCGTGGTCTGCGCCAACAAAGCCATCCTCGAGATCGAAAACTTCAACTTCGGCACCTCTCAGGTGGTTTGGGTGAGTTGGTGGTGGGTGCGGGTGGTTTCGGT
>JACCTH010000110.1 GCA_013812505.1 Acidimicrobiia bacterium
GACTTTCGGAGCTCATGAACCGCTCGATTGAGGTCATTGCCCGCCGTCAGCTCATTGAGCGAGAACTGAAATTGGTCGAGGCAGATGCGTTTCAGGCTGCGCGCCACAGTCTCGCCCGAAATCAGGCTGAAGTCGGGAGGGTGGGCCAAGGCCGGCAAGTGTGCCACGACCGTCAAAGGCTAACGAGGATCAAGCGACGCCAGTCGATCCAACAGAAGCCGACGATCGCTTTCGTTCATCTCGAGAGCAAGCGCCGATCGGTAGGAGTCGGCAGCTTCTTGCGTGCAAGCAAGCTGGCGCAGGAAATCCGCTCTGGCTGCCCAAAAGAAATGCCACTTTTCGACGCCCCGAACGCGCTCGATAGAGGCAGCGCCACTTCCGGTCCAGCAACCTTCGACAAGGCGACCGCGCGGTTCACTGCCACCACTGGGGTCGGATGTCGGCTTGAAAGGAGATCGTACAAAGCGAGGATCGGCGGCCAATCAATTTCCACATCACATGGTGCGAGGCTGTGAAGGCAGGAGATTGCCGCTTGGATCTGATAGGGCCCGGCGCGCCGACGTCGCAATGCTCGCTCGAGAAGCCGGGAAGCTTCGGCGGCCGCCTCGAGATCCCAGATACTTCGATCCTGGTGCGCCGTCAGCACCTGGTTTCCATGCGCGTCAAGGCGCGCTCTTCGGCGAGCATGGGTCGAGAGCATCAAGGCGAGCAGGCCGTGAGCCTCGGCATCGTCGGGCATTAAGGCAACGAGCATTCGGCCCAATCGCACGCCCTCTTCCGCCAAGTCAAAACGCGAGTCGAGGCTGCCCTCATGGGCGTGGTGACCGCTCGTGAAGATCAAATAAACGACGGCGAGGACACCTCGCATCCGATCGGGTAGCTCATGATCAGAAGGAATGCGATATGGGATCCGGGCAACGGAGATCTTCTTCTTGGCGCGAGTGATGCGCTGTGCCACAGTCGTCTCTGGCTGGAGGAAAAGGCGCCCAATGTCGGCAGTGGTCAAGCCCGCAACTAGGCGAAGAGTCAGCGCCACTCGTGCCTCAAGGGAGAGCGCCGGATGACAACAGGTGAAAATCAACTGGAGACGATCGTCACCGTGGCCTGGTACGAATGAAAGCAACGCTTCAGTCTCCTTCTGGCGCCGCTTCGCCTCCCGACGCAAGTGATCGAGCGCTCGGTTGCGGGCGACCGTCGTCAGCCAGGCGCCTGGGTTCTGTGGAATCCCCTCCCGCGTCCATAATTGCAAGGCCGCGACCAATGCATCCTGGAGAGCTTCCTCCGCGAGGTCGATATCCCCGGTGAGACGGATGAGGGTGGCCAGTACGCGGCCACCCTCATCTCGCAATATGTCTTCGAGCATCACTCCTGAGTGAAGCCGATGCAAGGCCTAACTTCGATTCGGCCGCCGTTCCACGCTTCCGGTATCTGGGCCGCCCAGGAGAGTGCTTCGTCCAGGTCCTGGCACTTGAGGAGATAGAACCCTCCCAAAACCTCCTTGGTCTCTGCAGGGTCTTCGGCAGGCGTCCGACGCTCGAGCTTTTGGCCCCCCCTACCCCCGAGGAAAGGCCCGTCGGTGTGGATCACCTCGCCACCCTTGCCACCCTGAACATGGACGGTGGTAGCAGTGTTGCTGTCTTGCAGGGCTTCGCCGCCTGCAACGACGCCAGCCGCGCCGGCCCTTTCGCTGAACTCGTTGTGGTCAGCCATGATCGCGGCCCACTCTTCAGGCGTGGCTTCGCCCTCCTCGGCGTAAATGAGTGCTGCGTACACAGGCATCCTGGCGTCCTTTCTTGTCGGTGGATACCTAACGGCCTACGACGAACAAGCGAAGTTCGATTTCGACAGTTGGCGGGGGGATAACGTCGCCCAGTGCTTACTAGTGCTGGACTGCTTCCGTTTCGAGTTCAGAAAGAGGTGCTGATCGCGCATCCGGGGGGCCCTTTCTTTGCACGCAAGGATGCCAGGGCGTGGAGCCTTATCAAAGGGGAGGTGCATCCGGGAGAGGATGCCAAAGCCGCCGCCGCTCGCGAATTCGCGGAGGAAACAGGCTGGGAATGTCCCATCGATGGATGGATCGAACTCGGTTCGGTGCGGCTTCGCTCGGGCAAGACCGTCCTCGGTTGGGCGGTCGAGGCAGACTTCGATCCTGGGTTACTCAACCCTGGCCATTTCACAATGTTCTGGCACGGCCGCAACCAAACGTTTCCCGAGATCGACCAGGTCCGATGGTGTGACGCCGATGAGGCCCGCCGCCTACTCAACCCCGCCCAAACCCCCTTCATCGACCGCTTATTGCGAACCCTGGGTTCGTAGCCGTGTTGGACACGGATACCAGCCCACAGAACGAGCGAACACTCCCGTCTTGACAATCGCGTTGTGACCCAGGTACCTTGCACCGCATGGAACCCGGTAAGACACGCATCGACCTTTCCCAGCTTCGGCGAGGAACGATCGAGTACTGCGTGTTAGCGGTGTTGCGCGGGACTGAACGCTACGGCTTTGAGCTGGTACGGATGCTGTCCGAGGTAGATGGCATGGTCATCACCGAAGGCACGATCTATCCATTGCTCAGCCGGCTGCGCCAGGAGAAGTTGGTGACAACCTCTTGGCGTGAATCCGAAAGCGGCCCGCCCCGTCGCTATTACCGGCTCACGAAGGCAGGAGAACGCGCGCTCTCCGACTTTGCCGAGGGCTGGGCAGTTTTCCGCAACGCAGTTGACCAACTGCTCGAAGAAGGAGAAGAGAAGGATGATCACGATGAACGCTGATCGATTGGTCGAGTCCTACCTGAAGGCGCTCGAAGTCGAGTAGAAGGGTTTGCCCGGCAACCGCCGCCTGGAGATCCTCGAGGAGGTTGAAGAACATATCGCCGAGGCCCGCGCCGGCTTGACGACGGAGGCGGAAATCAGAACGATGCTTGAACGGCTCGGACCGCCGGAAGAAATCGCGTCGGAGGCCAAGCAGCGTTTCGGCATAGTCCAGAAACCGGGAGCGCCGGTGCTGGAAATCGTGGCGATCGTGCTTTTGCTGGTCCCGCTTGCCGGATGGGTATTGAGTTCGGTGCTGATGTGGCTTTCAACTATTTGAACGAGAGGCGACAAGACCATCGGGACGATCGGCGCGCTCGCATTCATTCCAATTGGGGCGATCAGCTTCTCGATCCCCAGCGGCTCCGATCAAAGCCCGGTTGGTTCTCCTGTGGTCGACGCTCCGAACCCGGGAGTCATGGAGGCCCAAGCTCTGCTGACCGTCGCGTTGGCTGTGGTCATTCCCTTGGCCACCGCAATCTTTCTGGCGGCCAGGCTCCGGTCGCGCCGGCAAGCAGTCAGCCTGACCTGAATCCATACGACTAAGACGCAGCAGCGACCAGGCGAGCTTCGATCGTCGCCGGCGAGTGGCCCAAAGGGTTGTCGACTTCGAACACGTCGATAGCCTCGCCTGCCCGGGTGTCGATCTTGGCGAGTTTGACCTCCAGCCCTAACTCCGACATC
>JACCTH010000109.1 GCA_013812505.1 Acidimicrobiia bacterium
CGGCGCTGGATCCGTGGTCATTGGCCGCCTCGCCGGCTCGCTTTGGGTCTTCGAAGCCACCCCCAACCCGGGCTGGACTTCGAAGATCACCACCTCCGTCGGACGGACCGTCTCCGGCGCGTTTACAAAAGACGGCGCGGTTGTGACCTACAGATTCACGCTCGATGGCGACGTCGTCCGCGTCCTAATCGTCGAGCTCGACGGCTCCGCTTCAACCACGGCGGCCCAGAACGTCTCGCAGGCGACCACCGCTCCGCCGGCGACCACCCTGGCAACTACGACAACCGTCGCCCCCACCACAACCGTCGCTCCGACCACGACGGTCGCTCCCACGACCACTACCACCACTCGTCCGGACAACGAAGACAGGGTCAAGCAGGAGGCCATCGACACAGAGGGCGGCACGATCGTTGTTTCGTACACGTCCGAGTTTGTAGACCTCGAATCGGTTGATACCGCGCCCGGCTTCGATTACGACATCGACAACGACGGTCCAAACAAAGTCGTGGTCAACTTCGAGTCCGACGACGTCAAGTACGAAGTGGTGGTGGAGTGGACCGACGATGGTCTAATCGCCACCATCGAATACGAGGAAGAAGAGGACGCCGACTAGCCATCCCATTCTTGCGTAAATCTGCGCCCTTAATCCCGGCACTTTTTAGGCGGGAATGGTTTAGGGGAGGCGTTCGAGCACTTCGGTGTCGGCCGTGAGCGTCGCCACGAGGTGATATTCGCTCCGAAGCCACGCGTCTAGGTCCGGGGCGCGATCGACCAGGACCTCTTTGCTGGTCGGGTTGATCAGGAAATACGCCGGCGGGTTCGCCATGAGCTCTGCTGTGAGCCGGGCCCAGGTCAGGTCGTCATAGAACTCAGGCGACCAACCATGGATCGACGGTGTCGACTCCCGACCGACATCAAGCAGGATCAGCGGATCGCCGAAGACGAAGACGCTGCCTTCCAGGCTCTCGGAGTCGGCAAACAGAGCCGCTGCTTCGGAACGGACCACCGCCGCCCGGACCAAGCTGAGCTCGATTGCCGACGGGTCCAAACCGCGATCAACTACGGCTCGAAAGTAGAAGAGATGAGTCGCGACAAGCGCGACGAGGATCAGGAGGGCGGCAGCAAACCTCCGGGCCGTCGTGGCCAACCAGCGCGACAACGGCCCTCCGGCCAGCAGCCCGATTGGGACCGTCAGCGCCAAGAAGAGATACGACCACCATTGCTGGGCCAGGATCGCGATTGCAGACGTGATCGTCCAAACGACCGCCATCAACGTCCACAGGTCCCGCGGGCGTTTGCGTAGCGAAACAATGGTGACTACCGCGCCGATCAAGACCGGCAGGGTCAGCACGACGAACCGACCCGCCGCCCGAATCAGCCGCTCCAAAGGTGGCGGAGACAGCGCTCGCATGGCTGGGGCTTGGACGAACCAGGTGTGGGTAACCCAATCCCATACGCCTGTGCTGACAAAGAACACCACAACGAGCAAGGCTGAGACGATGAGGCCGAGCGCGAACCAAGCTGCGGTCGCGACGGCTTGGCGACGCTCCCGCCAGCGTTGCACCACCCAGACCAGGAGGAAGAGCGCGGGCAAAGGCGCATACACGATCTTGAACAGTCCAATGACTGTGCAGGCAACGCCGAGACTGACCGCCGTCAGAGGGTGGATCGGAGAATGATTGGCTTTGGCGATCGCCCGAAATGCGAGATAGATCGGAAGCAGAACCAGTGTGTCGGGCTGCGCCACGTCGTCGGCCTGCATGATCCAGAAGATCGGGCCAACGGCGGCGATCGCGGTGATGAAGCCTCGCTGCCGGCTGCCCGACATCTCGGTCACATCGCGACCGATCAGATAAGCGAGCGTGCCCTGCCAGAGAATCTCCGCGATCCTCACCGAAATCGCAGAGGAACCGAAGATCGACCCGATCGTTGCATACCAAACGAAGGTCAATGGCTGGCGGATATCCCACACGTCTCGATACATCACGGCTCCGCCTTGGAGGCGACGGGCGATCAGCAGAGACAACGCCTGGTCGCCGCCGAACGGTTGCAGGAGCAAGACCAGGCCGAGCAACCCAATCACGATGGGAGGCCATAACGAGGCCCGGCGGCGCCCTGTCAAAAGTCGGACTTGAGTCAGAGAACTCCGCCCTCGGTCATCCGCCGGAGGTCGAGGGCGCGATCCAGCTCTTCCTGTGTGAGGAGGCCCTTTTCGAGGACAAGGTCACGGACGCTGCGCCCGGTGGCCAACGCTTCTTTCGCCACTTTGGCGCCGTTGTCATAGCCGATGTGGGGATTGAGGGCGGTGACGATGATGACGTTCTTCTCCAGGAGCTCTTTGATCCGGGACTCGTCGGCCACGATCCCTTCGACACAACGCTCGGCGAAAACCCGCGACGCGTTGGCGAGCAACGCAATTGACTCCAAGAGATTGTGAGCAAGCACCGGCATCATCACGTTCAGCTCGAAGTTGCCGTTGGCAGCCGCCCAAGTGACCGCGGCGTCGTTTCCGAACACCTGCGCGGCCACCATCATCATCATCTCCGCCATCACCGGGTTGACTTTGCCGGGCATGATCGAAGATCCAGGCTGCAGATCGGGGATGCGAATCTCACCGATACCGGACGCCGGGCCCGAGCCGAGCCAACGGATGTCATTGGCGATCTTGAACAGCGAAGTCGCGACAGTCTTCAAGGCTCCCGAGGCCATCACGGCGGCGTCCTTGGCCCCCTGGGCTTCGAAATGGTTGGGTGCTTCGACAAATGGATAGCCACTCCAGTCGGCCATGAGCGCGATCGTGTCGCGCGCAAACCCTTCCGGAGCGTTGATGCCGGTGCCGACGGCGGTGCCGCCCAAAGCCAGCTCCTCGAGCTCAGGCAAGGCTTTGTCGAGCCGGGCCATCCCGTTCCGGACCTGGGTCGCATAGCCGCCGAATTCCTGGCCCAGGGTCACCGGCGTTGCATCCATCAAGTGGGTTCGGCCCGATTTCACAACTCCGTCGAATTCAACTGCCTTGGCTTCAAGCGCCATCGCCAGCTGGTCCAACGCAGGAAGCAGGTCTTCTTTGATCGCGGCCACCGCCGCCACATGGATCGCGGTCGGAATCACATCGTTTGACGACTGTCCGTAGTTGACGTGGTCGTTGGGATGAATCGGTCCCCCATCGAGAATCGCCGACGCCCGCCGAGCGATGACCTCGTTGGCGTTGGTATTGGTCGAGGTCCCCGATCCGGTTTGGAATATGTCGAGGGGGAATTGGTCGTCGAGATCACCGTCGCGGACTTCGGTCGCCGCTTTCTGCACCGCAGCAGCGATTGCTGAAGCGAGTGCACCTGATTCGCCGTTGACCGCCGCCGCCGCCCCCTTGATCAGCCCCAGCGCCCAGATAAACCGGCGCGGAAAGCGGATTCCGGAGATGGGAAAGTTTTCGAAGGCTCGTTGGGTCGAGGCTCCGTAAAGAGCGTCGGCCGGCACCATGACCTCCCCCATCGAGTCTTTCTCGGTGCGGAACTCCATCGTGATCAGGCTAGGCCGGATGAGCGGGAGCCAGCACTCGCCGCTCGCTCGCGTAGAGGTCTTCGAGCTGTTGGCGGAGAGGGCTCGACTTCCCGTCGAGCATCTCCGCGGAGACGACGAGAAGCTCAACGAGTCCGTGAAAGTCGGAGAGGGCAATCCGCTCGGGACCGAGGCGCGCTTTGCGCCGGCCAGCCAGCACGCCGTCGATGTCGATCATGTTGTGGTAGTTGCCGAGGGGGATGCAGAGGCCGGATGCTTTGTAGCCGTAGGCGCAGAACGCAGTCGCCTCGCAGCTTCCGCCTGCCATCAGCTTCCGTTGATGAGGGATGCCGGCGGTCCTGGCCATCGCCGACAGCCGGTTGCTGAGCTCGGCGCTGAAAACACTCGACGCATCTCCCACCCGCACCACCCGGCCGGCGCCTATTGGAGCCTCACCTGATTCTCGTGAGCACTCGATGGACAACACTCGCGCTTCTTCGGGGATCGTTCCGAGCTTGCAAGCGGCGATAGCACCAACCAGTCCCACTTCCTCGGCTCTGGTCAAGAGGACCGACAGGTGATTCACCCCGCGCTCAGCGGCAACGTCGAAAGCGGCTAGCGCGGCGGCGACTCCGGCAAGGTCATCACACGCTCGGGCCGCAAGTATCCCTTCAACCACTCCTATCGCGGCTGGGTCAAAACGCCAACGCGCAATAGCTCCGGCCAAGACCGAACCCCTCACGGAAATGGTCGCGTGTTTGCTGGCCGAATCGAACGAGCTGACTCGTCCGACGAGCGGCCCTATCTCAACCGCGGCTCCCTCGAGGTACTGAGCGTGAACCCCTCCCCGCAGCTCCGCCTCGATTTCCCCACTCCCCTCCCCGGTCACGACCAGGGCGGGATGATCCATGTGAGCCACCGCAACCACCGGCCGGCGACGGCTGCGTCCTCGAGGCCGCAGCACCAAGTTGCCGGCGTCATCCCGAGTGACTCGATGATTGCGTTTCTCCGCCCACGACTCCACCCACGTAACAACCGCGTCCTCGACGCCGCTCGCCGTAGGGAGGTCGGTGAGCGCTTCCAGCCAGCGCCGGTGTGTCGAGGTTGAGGACATTCAGCTACCGAAGGGCAACTCGCTGAAAGGATCGCGCTTTTGCGGAGCCGACGTCTCCTCCGGCTCATTCAGCCCGAGTCGCTTCCTAAGCGCCGCGTAGCCACCCTTTTCGAGCTCCTCGGCCAGCTCGGGTCCGCCCGATTCAACGATCTGGCCATCGATCATCACGTGCACCCGATCGGGTTGGACGTAACGAAGGATCCGGGAGTAATGGGTGATCATCAACACTCCGACCTCGGGTCCTCGCATCTTCTCGACAGCCTCGGCGACGTCACGGACCGCGTCAATATCGAGTCCCGAGTCCACCTCGTCCAACAACGCCACTTTGGGAGCTAGCACGGAGATCTGGAAAATCTCCGACCGCTTTTTCTCGCCTCCCGACAGATCGTCGTTGACCGACCGGTCGAGAAACCGGGTCATGTCGAATTGCTCGGCAGCCGCGGCGATCACCTGCTCAGAGTTTTCGATACCCGCCTCGGCGGCGGCTTCGTCGACAAACTCGCCCAGCCTCACGCCCGGGATCTCCACCGGATACTGGAAACACTGGACAAGACCCATGCGGGCGCGCTCGTGAACTGCCTTGGTCAACAGACCCACGCCGTCGAGCTCCGCTGCGCCCGAAACCTGATATCCGGTCCGTCCGCTGAGCACGTGACAGAGGGTCGACTTTCCGGAACCGTTCGGACCCATCACTGCATGCATCTCCCCAAAGGGGAGTTCCAGGTGGATCCCTTTGAGAATCCGACGATCGCCAACGGAGGCTTCCAAATCGGCCAGCCGTAGGGCGGCGTTCATTCGTCAACCGCCAGGAAGACTTCTCCCTGTTCCAGCCAAACGCGATAAACCGGCACTGGCTTCGTTGCCGGCAGTGTCAAAGCTTCTCCGGTCGACAGCGAGAATCCCGATCCGTGGCGCGGACATTCGACCTCGTCGCCGAAAATCTCGCCTTCCGAAAGCGAGGCCTCGGCATGGCTGCACCGATCCCCTAAGGCGAACAGCGCACCGTCGACGAGGAAGATCGCCACGGTGTGATCGGTCAGATCGACCTTGAGTCCCACCCCCTCTTCGAGATCACCGAAAGCCGCGACGCGATGCGCCGTCACGCTGCGCTTTCCTGCGCCCGCACAAACCGACGTTCGACAATCTCAGCGAGAGCGTCTTCCATCCCCCCCACCGGCAGCTTGTCGAGCACCGCTTTGAAGAACCCTCGCACGAGCAGTCGCTCGGCGCGCGCCGGGGAGATGCCTCGGCTTTGCAAGTAGTAGAGGTGATCCTCTTCCAACGGTCCCACGGAGGAGCCGTGACCGCAGATCACATCGTCGCAGAGGATTTCGAGATTGGGTATCGAGTTCGCTTTGGCATCGGGACTGAGCACGAGGTTGCGATTCGTCTCGAAGGCTGAGGTGCCGTTGGCGTTTTTCTCGATCCGCACCAATCCGGAGAAAATTGAACGCGCCGAATCCTCGACCGCACCTTTGAGCAAGACGTTGGAGCTCGACTTCGGTCCTTCATGTCTGAGCACCATCCGGTAGTCGAGGGTCTGCTGGCGATGGCCAAAGAACAGCCCGACTATTTCGGCGGCGGAACCCTGCCCTTCCAAATGGACCGCCAGGTCGAGCCGGGCCAAATCACCTCCCAGACCGACCTCACCCAATCGCAGCGTGGCGTCGCGTCCGAGGCGGGCGCGCAGTTGGACGATGACCGAGCTTCCTTCCCCGACCTCCTGCAACTCGAGCAAACGAAGGCGGGCGCTCTGGGCAAGGACTACCTCAACCTGCGGCACCGAGTAAGAGCCGATTCCATTTACGGCTCGATGAGCGACGATGACCTCGGCTTCGGAGTTCTCCTCGAGCTCGATAGTCACGTGCGGAAAGGAGATCGCGTTGGGGGAGACCGACTGGAGCTCGACCAAGATCGGTGAGGCAGTGTGTTTGCCGGGCGGGATTCGAATCTGGACGCCGTCACTCACAAATGCCCGATGGGCGGCGGCGAACTTGTCAACGTCCGATGCAATGAGGTCGGCCAGTTTGAGGCCCTGCTGGAGATAGCCGGACCCTTCGATCGAAGCGGTCCGACCATCGACGATCACTGCATGCTGACCCGGATCGAGGCCGGCGAGGATCGGGTCGGGATCCATCGCCTGACCTTGTGCAGGAAGGGAGAGCCCTTCAAGGGAGATCTCATGTTCCACATAACGCCACGTCTCGTCGGCCGGGCCCGGCAAAGGGAGCTTCGAGAAAACGTCAAAAGCAGCTTCCCGATCGGGCACGGACGCGTCTAATTCAGCAACGGTGGCAAGGGTCAGGGCTGACACGAACGTTCGATGGTACCCACCATTGCGTGAGGTCTAACCAGAGGAAATCAGTTCCCGCGCCCGGCCAAATATGTCGTCGAGCATGGGTTCGGTCAAGCGGCCGGTGAAGGTATTTTGCTGACTCGGGTGGTAGCTGGCGATGGCGATTGGACCCGGATCGAGGGCGAACTCCCGTCCGTGTCCGAAACGAGGTCGTGGACGCGACACAGTCCAGCCGATGCGTTCGCCGAGGCGCAGCACCTGTGCAAACGCGAGTCCGCCCAAGGCAACGACGACCGTACGCCGGACCCTCATTTCCGGGATCAGCCACCGTGAGCAGTTCTCCAACTCGATTGCCGTCGGCTTGTTGTCCGGCGGGGCACAGCGGGCGCTGGCGGTGACGAGACAATCGTCAAGCCGCAATCCATCCCCGCGGCGTACAGATGTCGGCTGGTTGGCAAAGCCCGCGCGGTACAAAGCCCGGAAGAGCCAATCACCCGATCGATCGCCGGTGAAGATCCGGCCGGTGCGGTTGCCGCCGTGTGCCGCGGGCGCCAAACCGACCACCAGCAATCGTCCATCAGCCGGGCCAAACGACGGCAGTGGCCGGCTCCAATACTCCTCGTCGCGAAACGCGGCGCGTTTCTCCCTTCCCACCTGCTCGCGCCATTGCACCAAACGCGGGCAGAGGCGACACAACTCGACCTCAGGATTCAGGTCGAAGCGCCGCCTCGCTGACCACGCTTTGCGCATTCCACAGCATCCACCCGAGACCCCGGGACTCAGCCTCGTCGATCTGGGCGCGGACCTGGTTTGGCGTGTAGTTGAAATCCTGCAACCAGGGCCGGACCACGATCTCGCGGGATAGGCGGCTGAGGGCATCGTCGAGTGCCTCGGCCACCAACGGGCCGGGATGGTCGGCCGGAACTTGATAGCCGTACCAGCCGGAGGCGTAGTGGCTGGGATAGAGCATCGGCGAGGCCACGTCGACGACATTCGTCAACTCTTCCCATTGCTGGCCGATCCCGCCGTCGTCGACCGCCGACGTAATGAACCCAAAAATGTCGGCCGCTACCGCGCATCCCAGTGGGTGGAGAGCTGCCACCGCGGTGGCGAGAAAATCGCGGACTGTGGCGACTCTTACTTCAGCAGAGACTCCCCCATCGAACCGGGCGGACTCGCTGCGATTGTCCGGAAAGCGAACGTAGTCGAACTGGATCTCGTCGACCCCTGAGGCGCATGCCTCGGATGCCAGCTCGATGGCGTAGGCCTGAGCCTCCGGATCGGTGGGATCGAGAAAGTACTGACCATTGGCTTGATAAGGCGCACCGGAAGCGGTGTCCCAGACAGCAACTTCCGGCAGGGCGATGGCTGCGATCGGGTCTTGGAAAGTGACGATGCGTCCGATCACGTAGACGTCCTCCGCGTGGGCCTCGCTCACAAGATCGTCGAGGCTGAAACTGGGGTAGAGGGCCGCCACTTCGGCGGCGGTGGCGTTCTCCGAGTCGAAATACACAACCCCCGATTCGTCTTTCAAATCAAGAATCACCGCGTTGAGTTCCGTGCGCTCGACCAGTTCCAGATAGGTGGACCAACTTTCGCCGGCGGCTTCTCCTCCGATGTGCACGGCCTTCAGCATCTCTGGTTCGATGGCCACTGCCGCCTGGCCCGACGTCCCGTCCCACTCAAAGGTCAGGCTCTCCCAGCCAGGGCGCCAAACCTTGACCGGTCCTGGCTCGGCGTTGCGGACCGCATATCTCCCCTGCTCATCGCTAAGCGAGGTTTGCGAACCGGTGGTGACGTAAGCCCCCGGCAAGGGCTGGGCCTCGTTGTCAACAATCTGGCCCCTGAGGAAGGAGGCGGTGATCACGGCTTCGAGCGGATCTTGAGGAGGGCGGGTGACGTTCAGATTCAACGACTGGAACCCGGGCGCCGAGATGGTCAGCCCTTCAACCCCGCGTTGCCATTGGACACTGGCCTGCCCTCTTGAATTAGTCGTGCCGAGCGGAGTTTCCTCCCAGGAGATCACCGCCCGGGCCACTGGCTGGCCGAGGTCGTCGATCACCTCGACCTCAAAAGGGCGGCTGCGGCCGAGAACGGTCCAGACCGCCAGGACCACCCACACCACCGAAAGCCCAACTAGCGCACGGAAAAGGACGAGACGAGCCATGCTTCCGGCCAGGGTAACTCTCGCTCGTCGATCGAGGTAAGTGGGAGTCCCTCGGCGAGCCTCCCCTTAATTAGTCCCCACACGAAGGTTTCTTCAGAGGGTGATTGCAACACCTAGCGGTGGGAGGTGTGCAGTGGCTAGACGTGGCCGGCGACCGATGGCGATGGAGAAGCGGCATTTGATCGTCGAGCTGTTGAAGG
>JACCTH010000114.1 GCA_013812505.1 Acidimicrobiia bacterium
TCGAGGTCGATCTTCGGTTTCCAACCCAGCTCCTCTGCAGCCTTGGTGGCATCTCCCAACAGCGAATCAACCTCGGTGGGTCGGAAGTAGCGAGGGTCGATCTCGACGTGCTCGTGCCAATCGAGCTCGAGGCGATCGAAGACTCGCTCAGCAAATTCCTGGACTGAGTAGGACTTGCCGGTTGCAACCACATAATCGTTAGGGCGGTCGTGTTGCAGCATCAGCCACATGGCCTCGACATAGTCCTCGGCGTGGCCCCAGTCACGCCGGGCGGCCAAGTTGCCGAGGTAAACCTTCTCCTGGAGGCCGAGCTTGATGCGCGTGGCCGCGCGCGTGATCTTGCGAGTGACAAAAGTCTCTCCTCGGCGCTCGCTCTCGTGGTTGAACAGGATCCCGTTGGCACAGAAGAGGTCATAGGCCTCCCGATAGTTGACGGTTTGCCAGAACGAATACACCTTGGCCACCGCGTATGGGGAACGGGGATAGAAAGGGGTTGCCTCCGACTGCGGCGGCGCCGAAGCACCGAACATCTCAGAGGTTCCCGCTTGGTAGAAGCGCACTTGATGACCGGTCCGTTGCTGATAGTCGCGGATCGCTTCGAGTAGACGGAGCGTGCCGAGACCATCGACGTCGGCGGTGTACTCGGCCTGCTCGAAGGAAACGGCGACATGGGATTGGGCAGCGAGGTTGTAGACCTCGTCGGGCGTTGTCGCTTCGAGGATTCGCCGAAGGCCGGGGCCATCGCTCAAGTCCCCGTAGTGGAGGAATAGGCGGGCCGATTCTTCGTGGGGGTCCTGGTAGAGATGGTCGATGCGATCGGTGTTGAAGGTCGAGGCTCGCCGGATGATTCCGTGAACCTCATAGCCCGATCCCAGCAGGAACTCCGTTAGATAGGACCCGTCCTGGCCGGTCACACCGGTGATCAAGGCCCGCTTCATGACCGTTGCTGCCAGAGCTGGCGAGCGGCGAGGACCACGAACCGCGGGTTGTGCTTGAGATAACGGCGCCAGAGCCGGCGAGGCTCGGCCAGCAATCGGAACGCCCATTCGAGCCCGGCCCGCTGGATGATGTTGGGAGCCTGGCGAACGGTTTCGGCATAGAACGCGAACCCAGCGCCAACTCCGAGAGCGACCATCGGAAGCTGATGGCGGTGGCGCGCCATCCAGCGCTCTTGTTTCGGGCAACCGAGCCCAACGAAGAGGATGTCGAGTCCAGATCGACCGATGTCATCGATGACGTCTCTCTCTTCTTCCGCGCTGAGGGGGCGGAAGGGAGGTGAGTAGCGGTACCCGACCTTCAGAGCGGGATACTCGCGGCCGAGCTTGGCGGCCAGCAGCTCGAGTTCTTCTGGCGAGCCTCCGTAGAAGCCCACCTTGAGCCCTTGCTTTTCCGCTGCGGCCAAAGTCTCGACCATCAGGGTGGGCCCGTAGACCCGGCTTTGGTGCGGATGGCCGAGTCTCCTCATCATCCACACGAGCGGCATGCCGTCGGGCGTCACGAGCGATGCCGCCTCCACCAACTGCCGGAACTCGGGATCGTCATGCGCCTCCATCGCCATGTGCACGTTGGCGGCACACACATATCGGCCTTGATCAGTGCGAGCCCACGCCGTTATACGCGCAACCGCGTCGGCGTAGCTAGTCGCGTGCACCCCGAGCCCTGTAACTTCGCAGATTCGCGGATCGGTCGCCGTCACATCAGATCGCATTCCTTGAGTTCCGCCGCGCCGAACTGCATCCTCAGCTGTCTTGCGCGGGGTGATCATCTCACAGGTCCAATTCATTGAGGGCCGTGTCGAGGGCGGCGCCAACTTGCTCGCCCCGCTCGAAGTGGGCCTCGGACAGGGATCGGTAGGAGAGGGCGCATCTGTAGGCCAAGTCCCAAAAGGTGGGATCAGCCATCTCGCTGCGGGTGATCTCGATAAGTGCGGCCCCCGGGTCACAGAACACGATGTTGGTGAGGCCTGCTCCGGTCTCGCCGATCACGATTTGGGTCCGTTGGAGGAGCCAAGCCTTCTCCGCCAGGCTGAAATCCTCGAGCGCGATTGGGGCGAAGCCGTTCCTACGGCCCCAGGCGCCGATGGCTTCGTTGAAGGCGGAGAAGCCGTGGTCGGTAGCTTTGCGAGTGATCAAAAGTCGCTCCGGCGGCGGGCTGGAACTGGGAGGAATCGGGGCTATCGCTCGGCGCAGAAAGTCACAGGCCCACTGCGGCATCGCGCCGTTCGGTCGGACGAGGGAAGGCACCAAAAGTTCCTTGGCGACGAGATGACGATGGCGCAGACTCGATACCAACTGCTCACGCTCAAAGCCGAGCGCCTGCAAGCTTTCCTTCTGAAACGGCGCCATCGTCGTTGGGACGATGACATAGTCAACATCGGTAGGCGCTATTCCGGCCGCGGCGAATGCCTCCATCCGCGGGAGGACGTCGACGAGCCAGTGGAAGTAGCCACGGCCGAAGGTGGTAGTAAGCAATGCCGCCCTTCCTTCGAGTCGCTGGGGCCGCGACTTCATCCCCTCCTCAGCTGTGGCGATTAGCCCCGGCGCCGGGACGCCCAACAATTGGTAGGGACCCCAGGCGAGCTCGCTGATAATCGCCCCATCGCGTGTGGTAGGGACGCCGTGGATTCCCAATGCCCTTCCCTGATCGATGCTGGTCAGCGTCAGCGGGCGGGGAGGCGCAGCCGCAAACCGCAGGAAACTCTCAAGGAGGTGGCTTTGGATCGAGGACGCGGCGATTGGAGGGTTTTCCTCGGCAGGGCGGACTACCCGGGTAGTAACTGGTGCGTCGGCGAGCCCAACCTCGGTAAGCCGATCCAGGTCTGACCTTGAAGAGCTCCGATTGGTGAGGAGATCGGTGAGCTGCATGACAACCCGTCTGACCGAGGTATGTCGCTTGAGGAATGCGTAGAGGCCAAGCCGGTCCCGCATCAAGGGAGGTGTTCTCCGGCCTTCCCGCTCACCTACCCGAGCGGGCTTTCACCGGCGCGGCGAAGCCGCGGTCGCCGAGGACGTCCTTCATCGAGCCGCCCGACTCGAGCAGCTCTGGGTTCATGGGCGCCAGGTTGTAGACGTAGCCCAGGATTTCGATTCCCAGGAATTGGCTGCGCTCGATGAGATCGGACGTCCTGCGGGCCGGGGACTCATGCGGGATTACCAGCACTCCACTCCCTGCCAGGCGGGCGACCGGCCCCGAATAGGCAACCTGCAGGAATGGAGGGCTGTCGATGAAGATGACGTCGTATTGGGCTTGCAAACGTTCGAGCACATCGGACACCAGATCCTGAGCGAAGAAATCGGGCGCCACCACTTGCAGGCCGCCGCGCGAAAGCAGGTCAAGATGGGCAGCTCCGACTGTGTCGATCGGCCGGATCGCTTCATCGATGCCAATTTGATTTCCGACCAGCTCGGTCAGTCCAAAGTCGATCGAGATCTTGCCGAGGAGGAGGTGAGAGACGGTTTGATTGCCGAAGTCGGCATCGATCACCAAGACTTTCTTGCCGGTCCGGGCCGTGGCGATCGCGGTGTTGGCCAGCAGGGTCGATTTGCCGGCGCCGACCGTGGCCGAGATAAAGGTCACGGTGGAGGCATGTTGCTGATCCATCGCGACCGCCAGATTCGAAGCTGCGAACCGGAAAGCCTCCGCTTCGGCGCTGCGTGGGGCATCTCGTACGGGGAGGGCGGTGTCGACCTGGATTCGGGGAATGTCGGCCAAGAGCCGAATGCCCAAGGCTTCGGGGTCGCGCCTGCTGCTAAAGGCATCGGATCCGCGCGATAGGGCACTCGCGATCCCGAGCGCAATCAGAAATCCGAGGGCGGCACCGGCGCCAGCGGTGAAGAGCGTTCCCGCGCCTTGGCTGCTGCTGATTAGCTGAGCCGGGTCGACGAAGGCGATTCCCGACCCCTCGGTTTCCCCCTCGATGCGCACCGCGCTCCGGCGGGAGGACAAGTCGGCGAGCTGCTCGTTCAACTCGTCTCGCTGCTGGACCAGCCGGTTCAACGACCTACCCGTCGTTTCGACCTCGGCGGCTTGGCGCAGCGTGGCCAGACGGGTGGAGAGCTGGTTGGACCGGGTCACAAGGAGGGCGCGGGCTTCGGTGCCGGTTGTTGTCGCGAGGGCGTTCTCAACGGCCACGATCTCGTCGATTACGCGGGCGATCCAGCCATCGATCTGGCGAACGCCGAGGGCTTCGTCCACTTGTGCCTCTATCGCATCGAGCTCATCGAGCAGCAAGTCCCGCGCCGAGTCGAGCCGCGCGAGAACGGTGGTGGTCTGGATCTGGCTCTGGTCGAGGATTGCCTCCTCGAAGGCCTGGATCACCGAGGAGACCACGACGAGAGCGGTGCGCTCGGAGTCACCGGCATACGAGACGCTGATTACGTCTGTGTCTGTGACGGTGGTGGCATCGACGTTCTCGAGGAGATCGGGGATCGAGATCTCCACGCCCTGCTCGGCCGCGATCTCACTCGCCCGCGCGGCGACGGTTCCCGATTGGATCACCTCGAGTTGGTTCTGCACCAGCCGGTCTTGGGAGAGCTGGCCGTTGATGCCGAGAACATCGGTCGTGGCCGTGTCCTCCAAGAGGATCGAAGCCCGGGCGACCGCCTGGGTGGGAAGCAAGCGAGCGATGATCACCGCGGCGATCGCGGTCAGAATCGTTATGGCCGCGACCAACAGCTTGTGCTTGGACGCTGACTTGAGAACTGAAGGCGGACCTTGATCCGCTCGGGTCACCATTTAACAAACCTTCCCCGGGAATACCCCTATGGTCCGAATTCTACCCATTGGCCCTGTTCCGCCTAGCTCGATCTCTCCCCCACCGGAAGGTGGGGGAGCGGCCGCCGCAGCGGATCTCACCCGTTTTCTTCCCCCGGAGGGACTGTCGCTTCATCTGGGCCGAAATCGGTTACCCGCCGCCAACTCTCCAACTGCCCGATAATTTGTCCCCAGGGGAAACCTCTAAACCAAATTCGTCCCCACAAGCACGAGCACGACACGCCTCGGCTTCCGCCTGGGCAAACGCCGGAAGGGGGTTCTCGGGCGCTAGTTGAATCCCGGTCGCAAGTAGTCTCAGCACGGTTGTCGACCGTGACGCCTCCCCCTTGAAGATCCTTCTTTCCGCTTACTCCTGTGCGCCCGATGAAGGGTCAGAACCCGAAGCTGGGCTCAGGGTGCTGGCCGCAGCCGCTTCCATGCATGACGTGTGGCTGCTCTTTCGCGCTGACCAGGACGATCGTCTCGCTCCTTGGCTGAAGGCGCACGGTCTTTCCGAACGAGTGCGCCTCGTCCCGGTGGCTGTCGGCAACTTCCAAGACGCTTTCACCCATAGCAAAGTCAGGACCTTTCGTCACTATTGGCGTTGGCAGCGGGCGATTCGGCCGATCGCAGCCGCGCTGCAAGCGGAGATCGGCTTTGACGTGATTCATCACGCGACCTATGCCACGTTCTATACGCCAGTCGGTATCGACGCAGTGGATGCGCCGATGGTGTGGGGTCCGGTCGGTGGGGCCAATCAGGCGCCGCTCCGGCTGTGGTGGACGATGGGATGGAAGGGGGTAGCTCGAGACCTAATCAGGCTCGCCGCGCAGACCTTTCTTCGCAGGGTGATTCGTCCTCCTCACAAAGTGCGAGGACGGCTAGAGGTCCTCGCCCAAAACGCTTCGACGGCAAAGGCGATCGGGGGCAAGAACCTTGCGATAGTTCCGAACGGGACCTCCGTCAACGTCGAGGACGCGTTCGGAGACCCTCCCGGCGCTCGCGACAAGGTTGTTGTCTCGGTGAGCAGGCTCATCAGTTGGAAAGGAACCTGGCTGGCGATCAACGCGATGCGACACGTCCGGATCGCCCAGACGCTCCGTATTTTTAGCGATGGCCCAGACCTGGCTCGTCTCGTCCGCCTGGTGGAGAAACTGGGTCTCGAAGGCAAGGTCGAGTTCGTCGGTTCCTGTCCGCGTGATGAATTGCTGAAAGTCGTTCGCCACACCGGGGTCATGCTGCATCCCGCTCTCAGGGACGAGGCGCCGTTGGCGGTCGGCGAGGCGATGAGCCTTGGCGCTCCGGTGGTGCTGCTGGCTGGAAGTGGCGCTCATGAAGTCGCCGCAACGTGGGCCGATGGCTACCGCGCGGTGAGGCCGTCCTGGGCGCAGGCCACGGCTCGTCGACTGGCGAGGGCAATCGACCAAAGCCTCGAGGAAGCGCCTCCGGTTCTAACCAGTCCGCGGCCAAGCAATCTCGACTTCTCGAAAGAAATCCTTTGGGCCTACCAGCGCGCTGCCGATCTTTCGTAATCGCTTCCGTGGAGGGGAGTGGTTTCAGGGTGGCTCTGCCATCCGGAAAGGAAGGAGTGATGCGATTCGTCCGTGCGTTGGCGGCGTTGTCATTGGTTGTTGTCTGTTGGGTGGCTTTCGAGTTTGCCCAGCCACCTGAGACCATGGTCAGAGGAGCCCGAGTCTTTGCGGACGTCCGAGCCGGCATCGAAGAGTCGCGTCCATGGGACGTGCGATTCGGCCCCGGCGGACATGTGCAAGTGCAGCCTCGGCCAGCGATCTATCCGCGGCCACGTCCGGTTGTGACGACCGCCCCCCCGGCGGCCACCACGACCGCGCCCGCGGGTCAACCTCCCGCGACGACCACAACAGTTGGAACCACGAGCACAACGGCTGTACCTCCTGTCACCACCCAGACCACGGCGGCGCCACCTCCGGCTTCTACCACGACCACCGCTCCGGCTGGCGCGATCGTCGTTAACCCCGGAAGCAACTTGGCGTCCCTAGTGGGCTCCAACCCGGCGGGTACCGCCTTTTTGATCAAAGCCGGCACCCACGTCGGCCAGTCGGTGGCGCCTAAAGATGGCAACCAATTCATCGGTGAGCCCGGCGCCATCCTCGACGGGAACAAGGCTCAGTTCGCGTTCGCGGGAGTCGCAGCCAATGTTGTGATCCAAGGACTGATCATCGAGGACTACACCAACTCTCCCCAGCTAGGAGCGATACACGGCTCGGGGTCGGGCTGGCTGGTTCTCGACAACGAGATTCGCTACAACGGAACCGCCGGCGTCGTCGTCCCTCCAGGCAGCCTGGTTAGCGGCAACAACATTCATCACAACGGCCAGATCGGACTCAAGGCCGGAGGCGCCAACGTCGTCATCGATGGCAACGAGATCGCGTTCAACAACTACCAGGACGCCTTCGACATGAACTGGGAAGCGGGTGGGACCAAGTTCGTCGATACGGCAAATCTGATCGTTCGCAACAACTACGTCCACGACAACCACGGTGCCGGTTTGTGGACCGACTACAACAACCACAGCACGGTCTACGAGGACAATGTCACGATCAACAACTACGGGCCTGGGATCTTTCATGAGATTTCCGGCGCGGCCGTGATTCGCAACAACCGCGTGGAAGGCAACGGTCACCGGTGGTACCTCGGCGGGATTCTCGTCGCTAATTCAACTGGCGTCGAGGTTGCCAACAACGCCCTCACCGGAAACAACGGCGGGGTAATGGCCTTAAACCAGGTCCGCGATAGCTGGGTCACGAAGAACCTCTGGGTCCACGACAATTCGGCCTCGTACACCACCGGGCAAACCGGCATCTTTGCCGAGGCCAACGAAGACGTGATCTACGGCGCCTGGGGCAACTACTTCGACGCCAACGCGTATGTAGCGGTGTCGGGTTCTACTCCATTCCGCTGGGCGGGCGATATCACCTGGGACGCCTGGCGCGCCGCCGGCATGGACGCCTCCGGCTCGTTTTCATAGCGTTCTCTGGGCTGGTAGGGACACACAGTGTCCCTACGAACCCTGGGTTCGCGAAACCGCGCTTTGAAGGCGGCTGTAGGCCCGGGGTCCGAGGGCGTTGAGCAGCAGAAGGACCGACAGCTCGCGGAGCGCTCCTGGGACGTAACGCGCCTTCCGGACGAATCGGGCGAAGTGGCGCCAGCCGGCGAGCCGCTGCTCGGCGAAGACGGCGGCCCGGCTCGAGTTGAACTCCATCTCGGCTTGCTGACGTCGGACAAACTGCTCAACCTGCGGAAAGCGGGCCCATTTCCGGCGGATGGCAGCGAAGTCCTCGGCACGATTCTTGGAGACCCGGAAGCCCGGGTGCTCGGTGTAAACGGCGAGCGCTTCGGGTACCGCAACGGCCGGGCCACTCTCCAGCAGACGACAGACCATGTCCCAGTCCTCGAGCCCTTTGAGGGTTTCGTCATAGCCCCCGATCTTCAGAACTGCGTCCCGTTTGACCGAGAGGATCGACGTTGAGGCGAGGGTGAAACGACCCGACAACATCGCTGACAGGAGATCTGACGGAGGATGGGTCGCTCGCTTTTCCTTGTTACCGAGCCCGAGCAGGCTCGCGTCGCGAAGGTACCCGCAGTAGACGAGGACGGCGTCGGGGTGCGTCTCATGGGCGGCGACGTGGGTTGCCAGGAACTCGGGCTTCCACCAGTCGTCGTCGTCGAGCAGAGCGAGGATCGCAAACCTGGCGACGGCGATGGCGCGATTGCGCGAGGCGGCAGGCCCGCGGTTGATCTCATTGTGATACAGCTCGAACCGCGGATCCGCCAGGTCGTTGACGACCGCCTCGACGCCGGGGCCGGTTGGGGGGTGGTCATTGACGACAATGCATTCGAAATCCGAATGGGTTTGGGCGGCCACCGAACGAAGGCATCGCTCCAGCATCTCGACTCGGTTGTAGGTCGTGACCACCACCGACACCGGCGAGGTCATGCGACTCTCGCCAGCTCGCGATTCTCCGAGTAGACCGCCCGCCAGCCGACCGTAACCAAGACCGCGATGATCACCGCGCGCAACAGCGTGAGCTGGATCGAGTTGTAGATCCAGGTCTGGACCAGGTTGACGATCTGTTCTGCTCCTACCACGCAGCCCGCCGCCAGCAGGTCCGGGAGGCGGTTCTTGCCTGCCTTGACAAGCCCGCGGATGAGGCCGAAATGGAATCCGATAAAGCCAACCAAACCGAGGATGCCGAACTTGAGCCAGGCGTTCAAGAAAGCGTTGTGGACCTCGAAGCTCTCCGGCTTCCAATTGGCAATCAGCTGGGTTTCATACGACTCACCGATTCCCAGGCCGAGGATCGGGTTCTCGGCGACCACCCCCAACGCGTCGCCGATGTCGTTGACATGGTCGGCGTTCGTGGCAGAGAACTCATTGTCTTCGAACGGGTTGAAGCTGCTGAGCCTTTCTGTGATCGCGTCTGAACCGATGGCGATAACCGCGACGGTCGCGACTGCAATTGCCCCGGCAGCGAGTCCCAGCCCAGTGCCCATAGAGATCCGCTTCGATCGCAAGCCAAGCACGATGAGGGCGACAACCGCTGCGACGAGATAGGCCCAGATCGAGCGCCGGAAGCTGAGAAGAACTAGAAGGGCGTTGGAAACAGCGGCGATGAGGAGAAGCGTTCGATACGACGGCGCCACTGAAGGGGCCCGGAAAAGCAAACAAGCGATCGTGACGCTGGCCCCAAAAACCGCGAGGGAGAGGTCGTAGCCATCGAACAGGGGAATCCGGACGCCAAACAGATCGTTGCCCCCACCGGCCAGCCAATTCCCGAGATGGGCGAGAGCGAACCCTCCATAGAGAATGGACAGGTTCGGGAGGAGAAATCTCACTCCTTTGCGTCCCTCGAGGAACGCGACCATGACTGGTACGGTCACCGCCAGCACCGCCCAGTTTCGCCAATCGACAAAAGGCTCGCTCGATTGCCGGAACACGGCTGCCACCAGCGCCACGACGAGCGTGACCCAACCCACCAACGCCCAGATCCAGATCCGAAAGTCCGAAAGCCGCGCGCCAACATTGACTCCCTTGCAGGAGGCAAAGAGGACGGCGAGCAAGAGCAAGCCGGCCACTATTGCATACGAGACTGGAATTCCCTCGATGCGGGTCTGGTACCAGAGGACCCCACCTTCGGTGTCGAACTCATTTCCCGGCCAGGTGAAGAGCGCGATGATGGCGGCCAGCCCCCACATCGACGGCGAGTTTCCCTCCTCGGAGAGCGCAGAAGTGGAGAACCCCCTAGGGAGGCTAAGAGAATGCGCGGGGTTGATACGCACTCGGTCCATGCTACGGTGCCCTGGGTTTGAATCACCCCTCTAAATCGGCGCTGAGTCGCGCCCGTCTCGGTCTTGGTGGCGCGCTTATCGAGCGTTTCGAGCTTCTTTTTCGAGTTGCGACTCCCGGCCAGCTCGACGCCGGATTCGCGTCGCTTGGTTCGTTCTTGATCCAGCTCCTCGTGCTCACGACATTCGACGCACTCGAGATCGGTGCCTATGCCTTCGCGTACACAGGACTCACGATGGCGGCGCTGATTCCGGCGAACTTGGTATTCGCTCCGTACGAGCTCAAGGCCATCGAGTACGACGAAGCATCGCGGCTTTCGCTGCTCCGGTATTCGCTTCCACCGGGGTTGCTCGCCGCCGGGTTGGCCGGGTTCCTGCTGGTTGCGGCCTCGGTGCCCGCCATGGGTCAAATCCCGGCTTCGTTCTTCCTTGGCCTGGTGGCCACGGCCTGGTTGGCGATGGTTGCGTCGGTCATCCAGGACCATGTGCGTCGAATGGCCCATATCGGCAGCCGCTCCTGGGTCGCCGCCGGGATGTCGGGCGTCTATCTGGTTTCGGCCGCCACGGGGTTCGTGATCCTCAAATCCTCTCCGCCCCAGAGCTGGGCCCCGTTTGGGGTCATGCTCACCGCCAATCTTTTGGGTTTGGGGTTCTTTGTGGTCGCTCGTGGTGCCCGAGGAAAGCTGGAGGGTCGTCTGCCGATTGCCGAGCTTCGCCGGATCGGTGGTTGGCTGCTGATCGGGTCGGCCGGGATCGCGGTGGGCGGGTTTGTGTCGATGTTCATCATCGAGCGGATCGTCGGCCTCGACAGTGTCGGCCATATCGAGGCCGCGCGAGTGGTTGGCCGGCCGGTGCAGGTGATCGGTCTTGGTCTTCTGGCAGTGGTCGCACCCAGGATCATGACGGCCGCTAGCTCCCGCGACGTGGCAACGGCCGCGCGTTGGAGCCGTTTCTACTGGATAGTCCTGGGTTCGGTCGCCGGGCTCTTCACTGTTGCCCTCCTTTGGCCGGTCATCACCGACGAGCTCAGATCGCTCCTTCCGGTGGCGTTTATCGTCCCCTTGCTCGCGGTAGTTACCGCTCCGACGTCGGCGATGGCTGTTGCCGACGTTCCCATTCGCGCTGAGTTGTTGGGCTATCGCGGACAGTTGAGTATCGCCCGGGGTTCGCTGATCGGGGCCGGCGCGCAAGCGCTCGCGTCGCTGCTGGCGATATGGATCGGCGCCATGGCCGGCCCGGTGGCGGCCGGCGTCGGCGGGCTCGCCAGCCTGCTGGTCATGGCTTGGTATTTGCGGAAGGTTCGAGTGGAGGCGGTCGATGAGTAGCGGCTACGCGGCCTGGCCCCGGATCTCGGTCGTCACTCCCTCTTTCAACCAGGGGAGATTTCTCCGGGAGACAATGGAGAGCATTCACAGCCAGGGCTACCCGAACCTCGAGCACATCGTGATCGACGGCGGCTCGACCGATGAGAGCACCGCCATCTTGGCCGAGTACGACAGCCGGCTCGCGTTCTGGGTCAGCGAGAAGGACCAGGGCCAAACCGATGCCATCGCCCGCGGGTTCGACCGCGCCACGGGCGACGTGTTCTGCTGGCTCAACTCAGATGACGTCTTTGTCCCAGGGGCGCTCAAAGCCGTCGGCGAAATCTTTCGGGGGCGAGCCGACATCGACTTCCTCTATGGAGATGCCGTCTGGATCGATGAGGCCGGAGGATTCATCAAGCACAAAAAGGAGCAATCGTTCAATCGCTTCGTCATCTGCTTCGACCACAACTTCATCCCCCAGCCGTCGACGTTCTGGAAAGCCAAGCTGTATCGCACAGCGGGCGGGGTCGATCGCTCCTTCAACTTGGCGATGGATGCCGATTTGTGGCTGCGGATGGCCGAGATTTCCAAACCGAAGCACCTCCCCCAGGCCTTGTCGATGATGCGGTTTTACGGCGAGCAAAAGAACACCCGCCTGCGCGAGCAGAGCCTGATCGAGATGCAGAGGCTCCGTGATCGCTACTACCCGCGGGCTCGGGGGGTCAAGGCGCGTCGCCTCGGTGCTCGCATCGCGCGAGTCTTGGGGAAGACCGCTTCTCGGGGTTACTCGATGAGGGAAGTGGCCGTCTCAGGGATCTTCGGCGGCAAGGATTGGGAGGAGAGGCAGCTCGACCGCTAGATGCCCGAGCGGCGCAGCACGGCCGGCAGAGTTGCCGCCATTATGCGGAGGTCGGTGCCGAGCGAGACATCGTTCAGATATGACAGCTCGAGCTCGGTGCATTCGTGGAGACGCTGGTCTCCGCGATCGGAGATCTGCCAAACCCCGGTGAGCCCTGGCTTCACGGCGTGCCGCCGATACTGCCACGGCTCATACTCGTCACGGATCACGCTGACCAGCTCGGGACGGGGCCCCACCATGCTCAGGTCGCCGAGGACAATGTTGAAAAGCTGCGGCAGCTCGTCGAGGCGGGTGGCGCGGAGGAGCCGGCCGATCTCAGTGATGCGCGGGTCGGTCGCCGACTTATGGGTCACTCGCCGATCACGTCCGACGAACTGGATTTCGCGGCTGCGGCGATCCGGGTCCATCGTGCGGAACTTGTACAACGTGAACGGGACGTTGAATCGACCCATCCGGGTCTGCTTGAGCACGACCGGCGAGCCCATCGTGTACCAGACCGAAAAACCGATAGCCAGGAGAAGTGGAATGGCGATCACGACGCCGATCAGGCCCAGGAGGACATCGATCGGCGGTTTGACCCAGTTCAGATAGAAGCTCTTCTCGATGTGGAAGATGTCGGCCTCGACCAAATGTCGTTCGTCGACAAGCACAGAAGTACTAGGTAATTCCTGTGTGTTGTTGTGATCCTGCACTCCCAGCCCTCCGAATCGCGCCAAGCGGAGCTAGTGCCAGAACGATTTGATCTGCCCCAGTACCCCTTGGCTTTCATCCACTTACTTGCCCACTGACAAGGTAACCGCAAACCGGAACTTTTTAGAGGGGTGGTGTTGAAGACGGGTCGATAGGACTAGTGCGTGCGCCTTCAGGCCAGCAATCGCACGACCCACACGGCGCCGGCGACCAAGATGGCGACCGCAACCACCGCGGAGGCGACGAGCAAGGTCCTCGTCTTCACCCACCCATTCTTGCGTAAGATCGCGCCCCTGATGCCCGGGGTTTTTACGCAGGAATGAGTCAGGAGTTGGTTTCTTGCACGATTTGGTGATTTTGGGAGGCGGGCCCGGTGGATACGCGGCCGCGCTCTATGCACACAACTTCGGCCTCACGGTCGCGTTGGTCTCAGATGAGCGTCCCGGGGGCACCTGCCTCATCCGGGGATGCATCCCTGCCAAGCAGTGGCTGCAGATAGCCGAGGTGTTCACCACGGTTCGCAAAGCCTCCGATTTCGGTGTGATGACCTCAGAGCCCGAGCTCGACTGGTCCGCAGCCCTCGCTCGAAAGCAACAAACCGTTGAAGGGCTTCTCAAGGGGCTCGCCGGTCTCCTCAAGCAGCGGAAAGTGGAGGTCGTCATGGGCCGGGGACGTCTGGACGGTCCCCGCACCGTCGTTGTCGACGACCAGAGGTTGGAAGCGAAGAACGTGATCGTCGCCACGGGATCATTTGCCCGCAGCCTGCCTGGCTATGAGATCGACGGCGTTCGGATCGTGACCTCCGACCATGCCCTCGACTGGCCGGCGCGCCCTGAGCGAGTGGCAATCATTGGCGGCGGCGTCATCGGCTGTGAGTTCGCCTCGCTGCTTGCCGACCTGGGGAGCGAGGTCCACGTCCTCGAACTATTCCCGCAGATCATCCCGGGTGGTGACGCCGACGCGGTCCAGGTTCTCGAACGCGAGCTCTCTCGAAGAGGGGTTACGTTTCACCTTGGAGTGTCCGTCGGGCCGCCTGAGGTGGGAGCAAGTTCGGTGCGTGTGCCTTTCGGGTCCGAATCAGTTGAGGTCGACTCGGTGCTGATGGCGGTGGGCCGCGGTCCCAACACCGAGAACGCGGGACTCGAGACCGCCCCCGGCTTGGAGATGGAACGCGGTTTCGTAAAGGTCGACACGAACACGATGCAGACGGGGGCAGCCGGGGTCTATGCGGTTGGCGATGTGGTGGCCGGTACGCCACAACTCGCCCACGTTGGGTTCGCCGAAGCGATCTCGGCCGTGACCCACATCGCGACCGGAAAGGCCGCACCCGTCGACTATCGCGCCATCCCGCGCGTCACCTATACCCACCCGGAGTTCGCCGAAGTTGGGCTCACCGAAGCCCAAGCGAAGGAGAATGGCCTCGACGTTGAAGTTCACAGTCATGCGATGACCGGGGTAGGGCGAGCGATCATCGTCGGCCAGAATCGAGGAACCGTGAAGGTGACCAACGTCAAAGGTGGTCCCATCGTTGGGGCGTCGATCGTGGGACCGCAGGCTGGCGAATTGATTCACGAACTGATGTACGCGGTGGGTTGGGAGGCTTATCCCACGGAGGCGGCCGCGTTCATCCATGCCCACCCGACGCTTTCCGAAGCCGTAGGCGAAACCTTGCTTTCGGCCACCGGACGCAGTTTGCACTAACCGAAACGAGGGAGAGCCATGCCGACGACCGTCACCATGCCCCAGTTGGGCGAGACCGTAACCGAGGGGACGATTCTCCGTTGGGCGAAGAGCGTGGGCGATCCCATCGCGACCGACGAGATCCTTGTCGAGATCTCGACTGACAAGGTCGACACCGAAGTTCCTTCACCTGCCCAAGGGGTCGTGATCGAGCTCTTGGTCGGCGAGGGTGAAACCGTTGCCGTGGGCACTGCCTTGGCGGTCATCGGCGAGGCAGGCGAGGCTCCGGGGGCCGATGGCCAGGCACCAGCCGAGGCACCCGCAGCCGAAGCACCACCGGCCGAAGCTCCACCGCCCGAAGCACCGACGCCAGAGCCCGCGCCTGCGCCGGTGGAGGAGGCGCCCAAGCAGGAGGCACCCGCGGAGGTGCAAACCCCGTCCCGGGAGGTGTCGGTCACAGTCGAACCCAGCCCTCCGGTGGCCTCGGACGATGCCCCGAATCGAGGCGTCCTTTCCCCGGTAGTTCGCAAGCTCGCCCGCGACCAGGGCATCGATCTCGGGACGCTCACCGGCAGCGGCGAGGGGGGACGAATAACGCGCCGCGACGTCGAAGCTGCGATTGCGAGCCAGGACCAACCTGCCGCTGCCGCTCCGGCGCCAACGGCTCCGGCGGCTGAGTCTGCCCCCGCCCCCGTTGCAGCCCCGCCGACGCGCCCGGCACCGGCCAGCCCGGCGCCAATGGCACCACCTGCCCCGGCCGTTGCCACCGGCGCCGAAGAAGTTTCCCTCGATCGGCTTCGAGTCCGCATCGGCGAGAACATGCTGCGGGCCAAGCAGACGGCGGCCCATGTTTGGACCTCGGTCGAGGTCGACTACGAGAGAGTCGAACGGGTCAGAAGCGCGGCCAAGGAATCGTGGAAGAAGGAAGAGGGGTTCTCCCTCACTTATCTTCCATTCATCGCCCGGGCAACCATCGACGCACTCAAGGAATACCCGGTGGTGAACAGCTCGTTCTTCCTTGAAGAGCGGAAATCAATCCTCCATCGGACGGTGAACCTGGGTGTCGCAATCGATCTCGATCAAAAGGGCCTCGTTGTGGCGACGATCCGCAACGCTGATGGTCTCCGGCTCGTCGGCTTGGCCCGTCGCATCCGCGAGCTGGCCGAGAAGGCCAGGGCGGGGAAGCTCGACCCCGACGATGTCAGCGGCTCGACCTTCTCGATCACCAACCCGGGCCCGTACGGATCTTTCATGAGCGCGCCGATCATCAACGTTCCCAACGTCGGCATCCTCTCGACCGACACCGTCGCCAAGCGGCCGGCGGTCGTTACCACCCCTGAGGGTCAGGACACCATCGCGGTCAGGCACATCGGCTATCTCGGCCTCTCCTGGGACCACCGGGCGTTTGACGGATCGACGGCCGTGCTGTTTCTCGGCCGGATCAAACAGAATCTCGAGACGTGGGACTGGAACCAGGAGCTGACCTGATCCGCGTCCGCTGGCTCGGCCGCCTCCCATATCTCGAGGCATGGGATCTTCAGAAGGCGCTGTGGAGTGGGAGAGTCGAGGGCCGCGGCGACGATTACTTGCTTCTGCTCGAGCACCCGCCGGTCTACACCGTCGGGCGCAACGGTGACGGCAGGAACCTCCTCGTCCCTACCGACAGCCTCTCCGATGCCGAGCTACACCACGTCGATCGAGGCGGCGACATCACCTTCCACGGGCCTGGCCAGCTGGTCGGCTATCCGATCCTCAGGCTCTCCGACCCCAAGCTGATCGTGCCCTACGTCCGGGCGCTCGAGCAGGTGCTCATCGACACCCTTTCCGACTTTGGGGTGGGGGGTTGGCGAGAGGAAGGGCTGACCGGAGTTTGGACCGAACAGGGCAAGGTGGCGGCGATCGGGGTCAGGGTCTCGCGACAAGTGACCATGCACGGCTTCGCGCTCAACCTCGATCCCGATTTGGAGTTCTTCGCGCGGATGAACCCGTGTGGGATCACTGATCGACCGGTGACCACCCTGAGCTCGCTGTTGGGCCGGCGGGTCACCCTGGAAGAGGCAGTGCAAACTCTGATCCCGCGGTTCGTCGCAACCTTCGGCCGAGGAGCTGCGGAGGTGCAGCTCGGAGCCTTTCCCGGTCGCCAGGGCGTGACCCGGGACTTTGAGGTCGATCGACTGCTCGAAGCGGGAACGTTCTCACCCGATCGCCACGAACGACAACCGCTCATGGTCAATGGGCGTCTCCCCGGAGAGCCGCCACGACCCGAGTGGATGAAGGTGACGGCGCGGATGGACGACGACTATCTCTCGTTGAAGAAGCTCATGCGTTCTCTCGACCTTCACACCGTCTGTGAGGAGGCCGGATGCCCCAACATTTATGAGTGCTGGGGGTCTGGGACGGCAACGTTGATGATCCTCGGCGACAAATGCACCCGGGCGTGTGGGTTCTGCAACGTCACCACCGGCAAACCCACCGAGTTCGACGAGCTCGAGCCGTTCCGTGCCGCCCAGGCGATCAAGAGCATGGGACTTGCACATGCAGTCATCACTTCGGTGAATCGTGACGACTTGGCCGATGGGGGAGCGGGGATCTTTGCGGTTACGATTCGAGAGACCCGTCGCCTCCTCCCCACTTGCGAGATCGAAGTCTTGATCCCTGACCTCAAAGGAGATCTCGACGCGTTAGGGACAATCCTCGACGCGGCGCCGGAGGTGCTCAATCACAACACCGAGACCGTGCTCCGGCTTCAGCGGGAGATTCGGACCTCGGCGAATTACGGACGCTCTCTCGCCCTGCTTGCGCGCGCCAAGGCCGCAGGACTGCTGGTCAAGTCGGGGCTCATCGTCGGCATGGGGGAGACCAAAGAGGAAGTGATCGGCGCGCTCGCCGATCTCCGTGCGATCGGGGTCGACATCGTGACCATTGGCCAGTACTTGCGGCCAACGCCTCGGCACCGACCGATCGATCGCTATGTACATCCTGCGGAGTTTCTCGAATATCGGTCCTTCGGGGAATCGATTGGGATTCCCCACGTGGAATCCGGCCCATTGGTCCGCTCGTCGTATCACGCCAAGGCCGCTAAGGCGGGAGTTCCGGCGGCGGCCGGTAGTGCTTGAGGACCAACCGGTAGAACGCCTGCTCTTCGATGAGCTGCCAGTTCTCGTCGAACCATGCCTCGGCCAAAAGCGAAGGGGCTTCGTCGCGGGGGGCGCGCGAGGCCACCAGCCACACCCCCTCCGGCTGGGCAGTCTGCACCACCGGTTCGGGGTCCGAGACGCCTGAGACCGGCAGCCTTCCGCCGTAGTAGTTGTAGGCGTCGGCCAACCACGGGAGGTCTCCGACCCAGGCCATGTCAGCATGCTCAGAGCGGGCGTTGATGGCGGCGGTGACCGATCGCCAATCCTCTTTCTCGATGACAAACAGGTTGATCGCGGTCGCGACCACTGATGCGGAAACGAGGGCGGCCGTCGCCGGCCTCGCTTGACGCGGGACCCGATTGACGATGAGCCAACTGGTGGTGAGCAACAGCAGCGGCCAGCCAATCACCATGATCTTTTCGATTGAGTACGCCCGCGGAACCGGGATCAACAGGATCAGCGCCGCAAAGCCCACCAGAGCAAGCCACGGCCAGACGGGTCGGGCCAATAGACGGGCCATTACCCAGGAGACCGCGACCGAAAGGGCGAAGGTGACCAGAGCGACCGCCAAGCCACTGCCAAAACCGGGCATGGCGAACAGGTACCGGTACCAGTCGGCGTCATAGGTCGTCAGAGTCGACATCGCGTCTTCGAGCGAGGCGCCGTAAATAGCGAAGAACAGCGCGAGCGGGACCACGCTGACGACGCCAAATTGTCGGACTCGACGTCGATCCCGGTTCCACCAGTAGACGGCATAGGCGCCCCCGATCCCCGTCCAACCGATGAGCACGATGTAATCGACGAAAAGCCCCAGGGAGAGGGCGAGCGCGGAAAGGGCTCCGCTCCACGGCGTCGTGTGCATCAGCGGGTAGAACGCCAGCAAGACGAAGAAGGCGGCCAGGGCGGCGTGTCGCGCGTCCTGGGCGTACCAGACATCGAGCGGAGACACGACCGCAAGGACGCCCGCCCTGATCCCAACAGCCGGCCCGAACAGGCGCGCTCCGATGAGGTAGATGAGAGCGGCGCCGGCCGCTGACGCCAGCGCCGACGGAAGCCGCAGAGCCGTTTCGGAAGCGCTCAACCGGGTGACGGCGTGAATCAAGAGGTAGTAGCCGGGCGGATGGGTGTCCTGAACGTCGAGAATCTCGGAAACCGACTCTTGGGCAAAAGCGAAGGTGGCGCCCTCATCGCCCCAGAGGCTTTTCGACCCGATTCCGACCACCCGGATGGACAGAGCGGCAGCGAAAACAAGCAAAGCGACAACGATCGGACGAAGGTGCGCAGAGGTGACACGTGACGACAAGGTCTTGGTATGGATACATAAGTATCGGTTACTTCAGGCGCGATTGAACCGACGCATCACTGGGGCGACCGGGCGACCAACCACGTGTTCTTCCCAGCCGTCCTCAAGGGCGCGGGCGTAGACGACTAGCGCTTCGTCGACGATCTCGATCGTGCGGTCGACCAGCTCGTCGGTGTGCGAGTAGTTATCGAATAGAGAAGGAGCCAGCAAGCCCCGTTTGACGGTCTCTTGCAGGAAGAGGGTTCGAAAAGGCTGCGAAGGATTGCCGTCCTGGTCCTTGGTGCCATAGAGAAGGCCGCAGCCGCGCCCGAAGACGGTGAACTGGTCCTCGACCCCGCGCGCTTTGGCCACCGTTCGTAGACCTGCAGCCAAGCGATCACCTTGCTTCGCCAGGGTTTCGATGACCGGGTTCTCTGCGTAAAAGCCCATAGTCGCGATGGCCGCAGCCAACGTCGGAGTCTCGGCCGCGTTTGTGTAGGAGAGCAAGAAAATGCGCTCCTTGGCATGGTCGAGCCCGCCCCGTTCCATGTATTCCCGCTTGCCGGCGAGCGCCGCGACCGAGAAGCCGTTGGCCATTCCCTTGCCCCACGTCGAAAGGTCGGGCACCACCCCGTGCAGCGAATGGGCACCGGCCGTCGACCAGCGGAAACCGGTGACGATCTCGTCAAAGACCAGGAGCGCGCCGTGCTGGTCACACGCCCGACGCACCGACTCGAGAAACCCCGGTTGGGGTGGCTCGACCTTTTCCACCTCCATGACCACGGCCGCGATCTGGTCGGGAAACTCGGCGAACAATTGCTCGAGGGTGCCGACGTCGTTGTACCGGAACTTGAGCGTCATTGCCCTCGTGCTTGCCGGGATGCCGGCATCGAGCGTGGTCGAGCCCATGAACCAGTCGTCCACGGAGAAAAACGGATGGTCGACGCAGATCGCCACCAGGTCGCGCCCGGTGATCGCGCGGGCGAGTCGGACTGCACCCGAGTCTGCGTCGGACCCGTTCTTGGCGAACTTGACCATGTCCATCGTGGGCACAGCCTGCAAGAAGGCTTCGGCAGCTTCGAGCTCGATGGCCGCCGGCCGGACGAAGTTGGTTCCCTGGCGCAGTGACTTTTCCACTGCCTCGATCACTGGCCAGAAGGTGTGCCCGAGGGTGACGCTGCGCAATCCTGAACCGAATTCGATATACCGATTGCCATCGACGTCCACGACTTCCGCCCCATCGCCATGGCTTATAACCGGGGCGTCGAACTCGGGCCATTGATCGTCGCCTTTGGCGTAGGTGTGGGCCGCTCCGGGGATCAGGGCGCGCAACCGCTCCCGCATTGCGCCTGATTTCGACGTGTCTCGCACCCCCGGGGAGCCTAGGCCACCTAGGCCCTCAGTTCTCGCGCATCAAATGCAAGCCCCTGGCCTGCATTTGATGCGCGAGAATCTGGGGGATGTCGAATCTCAAGGTTGTCCTTTTTTGCGGGGGTCTCGGGCTGCGGATGAGGGACTACTCGGAGAAGATCCCAAAACCGATGGGTCTGATCGGACCGCGGCCGATCCTGTGGCACCTGATGAAGTACTACGCCCACTTCGGGCACAACGAGTTCATCATCTGCCTCGGCCATGGGGCCGAGATGGTCAAGCAGTATTTCCTCAACTACGACGAGACCATCTCCAACGACTTCGTCCTCGACCGGCGCTCTCGCGACGTGATGCTCCTGTCGTCCGATATCGACGAGTGGAAGATGACCTTCCTCGACACCGGAGTAAAGGCCTCGGTCGGTGAACGCCTGGTGGCAGTCCGGGAGCATCTGTCGGGGGAGGACGTTTTCCTCGCCAACTACAGCGACGGTCTGACCGACCTCCACCTGCCGACCTACATCGACTATGCGGTCAACAGCGGATGCACCGCGACGTTCCTGGCGGTTCACTCGTCCAACACTATGCACGTCTCTCAGGTCGAAGACGACGGCAAAGTCAATTCGATCTATCCGCTCACCGAATCGGGGCTTTGGATCAACGGCGGGTTCTTCGTGCTCAAGAGAGAAATCTTCGACTTCATCGGCCCGGGCGAGGATCTCGTTGAAGAGCCTTTTTATCGACTGATCCTCGACCGCCAGCTCGGCGCCTACAAGCACCGCGGCTTCTGGGCGGCGATGGACACCTTCAAGGAACGTCAGGCGCTCGAGGACCTGTATGTCAAGGGCACCGCCCCTTGGGAAGTGTGGAAGACAGCGACCACCGACCGCGCATGATCGCTGCCAGCCTGCCGTCCTCCCCGTTGCGGGTGCTCTGCCTCGGCGCCCACGCCGACGACATCGAGATCGGGTGCTGGGGCTTGGTAAAAAGTCTTATCGGCGAAGCTCGGATTGCGGAGATGCGTTTTGTGATCTTTAGCGCTACGGGCGATCGGGCCCGGGAGGCTGAGGCCAGCGCCGCCCAATTGTCAGACGACGTTTCCGTTGAGATCCACGCGTTTCGGGAGGGCTACTTCCCCTACGAGCCGGGTGTCAAGGAGACGGCCGACAAGCTTGGTCCATCGGCGCCTGACCTCGTCCTCACCCCTTGGTGGTATGACGCTCATCAGGATCACCGCCTCGTCGGGGAGATCGCTGCGCAGACGTTTCGCTCGAGCCTCATCCTCGGCTATGAGATCCCCAAATACGACGGCGATCTGGGACGACCGACGGTGTACGCGCCGTTGACATCGGAGATGGCCGATCAGAAGCTCGATCATTTGCTGTCGGCCTTTCCCTCGCAGGCAAGCCGTTCGTGGTATCGACGCGAAGTTTTCTCTGGTCTACTCCACCTGCGGGGGATCGAATGCCAGGCCGAAAGCGGGATGGCGGAAGCCTTTCATGCCCAGAAGATCAGGTTGGGTTGGGGATCCGAGTGATCTTCCAATCGATCGAGGTCGACGGAATGGCGATCGCAGGCGCGGCCCTGATCATCGACGAGCCGGTGGAGGACCACCGCGGCTATTTCACCCGGCTGTGGTCGGACAACGAGGCCGCCAACGAAGGATTTGAGCACGACTTCAACCAATTGAACTTGGCCTTCAACCACCGGCGCGGAACCTTGCGAGGAATGCATTTCCAAACGAAGCCGGACGCCGAGACCAAGCTGGTGCGGGTGGTGGCCGGCGAGGTGTGGGACGTGATTCTCGATCTGCGATCGGCTTCGCCGACTTTTCTCGCCTGGTGGGGCGTCGAGCTGGCGGCAAGCAACCACTTGGCGTTGCTGCTTCCGGCCGGTTGCGCACACGGCTACCAGACCCTCGCCGACGAAACCCAGGTGATGTACCAAACCACGCATCGGTACGTCCCCGAGGCCGCCACTGGTGTTCGACACGACGACCCCGCCTTCGCGATCCGCTGGCCCCTGGCGGTCGGCGAAATATCGAGCGCCGATGCCGGTTGGGCGTACTGGCAGGAGGACGACCCGCGGGCCTTCGCAGGAGTCGCTTGATGGTTCCCGATAGCTTGGCGCCGCTCGATACCGCTTTGGCTGCCCGAGCCGGTGATCCGATCGGGATCGCGGTGGCAGGCGCCGGTTGGCTGGGCAAACGGGTTGCAGTGCAAGTCGATCACATCACCGGCCTCAAGTTGCGGGTGGTAGCCAATCGCAGTGTTGAGCGGGCGGCCGAGCAACTGCGCGCCGACGGTTTCGACGCCGTGATCACCAACGATCTCAACGAACTTGGGCGGATCAACGACCGGGACCAAGTGGCGGTGGTGGCGGACCCGCACCTCGCGGCCCAGGCGACGCGGGTGGACGCCGTCATCGAGACGACGGGCGACTTCGACTTCGGCACACGCACCGCCACCGCAGCGATCGAGGCCGGAAAGCATGTCGTGATCGGAGCCGAGCTCGATGCGACGATCGGCCCTGAGCTCAAGCGACGCGCCGATGAGCAGGGAGTCGTCGCCACCGGGATGGACGGCGACGAGCCGGCGGTGAACATGAACCTCCTGCGCCTCGTGAGGACGATGGGCTTACAACCCGTGATGGCCGGCAACATCAAGGGCTTTCTCAACCACTATCGCGATCCCGAAACTCAGATTGCTTTCGCTGCCACCTGGGGCCAGAACCCGCGCTTCATGGCTTCCTTCGCCGACGGGACCAAGCTCGCTTCGGAATGCGCGATCCTCGGCAACGCCACCGG
>JACCTH010000028.1 GCA_013812505.1 Acidimicrobiia bacterium
AACCCGCGCCACGACGCGGGTTTTTCGCGCCAAAACGGGCAGGAAGCGCCGAACACCGGACCAAGCACCGTCATCGCGACCGGCCTCCAGGTCTAGGATCGTCAAGGACGACGTTGGCGAATTGGAGGCAAACAATGACCGCTGAGAGAGGGGCCCTCAGAGGGCGAGTCGGCGTGTTTTTGGCTGCGATGATTTTGGCTCTGGCGGCCTGTGTCGATGTGACCAACACCACCGAAGCTGCCGGCGATGACACGATTTCGGTCTTCGGTGCCTATGCGACCCAGATCGAAGAACCCTGGGACGGGGTGATTCACAGTGCACTCGAAGCTGAACAGACGGCGGGTCGCATCACCTACGAGTTCACCGACGACATCGGGTATGCGGGCGACATGGAACGCGTTCTCACCGAGGTGGCGCAGGAGAACCAGCCCGACATCATCTTTGGCGATGCTTTCGGCAACGAAGAGGCAGTACGCCGGGTGGCGGCCCAGTTCCCCGAGATCGCGTTTGTCTTCGGCTCCGGGGGCGGCCCGGCCGATCCCAACTTCTCGGTCTTCGACAACTGGATCCATGAGCCCGCCTACCTGGCTGGGATGCTGGCCGGTGGTCTTTCCGAGTCAGGTGTGATTGGTGTCGTGGGCGGCTATCCGGTTCCCGAGGTCAACCGGATCACCAACGCCTTCGTGGCCGGCGCCCAGGAGGTCAACCCCGAGGTCGAGGTCAAGGTCACCTTCCTCAACAGCTGGTTCGACCCGGCCGCCGCCAAGGAGGCGGCCCTGGCCCAGATTGCCGAAGGGGCGGACGTGCTCTACGCCGAGCGGTTCGGGGTAATCGAGGCGGCCGCCGAGAACGGCTTGCTCGCCTTTGGCAACATGTCCGACCAGAAGGAACTCGGACCCGAGAGCGTCGTCTCGAGTGTGGTTTGGGACATGGCGCCGACCGTCAAATACGTGATCGATCAGGTCATGGCCGGCTCCTACACCGCGCAGGACCTGAAGGATTTCTCGATGATGGGAAAGGGCGGGGCGTCCCTCGCCGAAGTGAACGCTGACGTGGCCAATGGGGTACCCCAGGAGCTGATCGACCAGGTGACCGCCAAAGAGGAAGCGATCCGGACCGGCAACTTCCGGGTTCCCATCAACGAGGCGCAACCGGCCGGGGCGATCGTCCCGACCGAGTAGATGTCGGAGCCGGACGGAGCGACCTCCGTTCTGGTCGAGCTGCGGGCGGTCACCAAACGCTACGGCAGTCTGATCGCCAACAACGGCGTCGATCTGAGCCTCCGGGCCGGTGAGGTGCACGGGATTCTCGGCGAGAACGGCGCCGGGAAGACGACGCTGATGCGAATCCTATATGGCCTTACCCGCCCCGACCAGGGGCAGGTGCTGGTCGATGGCGAGTCGGTCACGATCCGCTCGCCCCGTGATGCCATCGGCGCCGGGATCGGCATGGTCGCCCAGCACTTCTCGCTGGTGACACCGATGACGGTGGCCGAGAACCTCACCCTGGGCCGGCCCCAGGGCCTGCTCATCGATCTGGAGGCGGCCCGCGCCAAGGTGGACGAAGCCGCCGACCGGTTCGGGATCCGGGTGCGGGCCGACGCCAGGGTCGCCGACCTTTCCGTCGGGGAACAGCAACGGGTTGAAATACTCAAGGCACTGGCAGGTGATTGCCGGGTGCTGATCCTTGACGAGCCCACCGCGGTACTCGTCCCCCAGGAAGTGAGCGGCCTGTTTGCGACCCTGCGCCGGCTGACCGCGGCGGGGCTCGCCGTGGCGTTCATCAGCCACAAGCTGTCCGAAGTCCTGGACGTCACGCAACGGGTCACGGTTCTGCGCCGGGGAAAGGTCGTGGGGACGGTCGCCACCGCCGACACCGACGAACGACAGCTCGCCACGATGATGGTGGGCCGGCCTGCTGCCCCAGCCGAGTCGGCTGCGCGAAGCCCGGGAGACACGGCATTGCGGGTGACCGCCCTCGACGCCCTCGGACGACAGGGCCTGGCGGCCCTGAAGGGAGTTTCTTTCTCGGTGGCCAAGGGAGAGATCCTCGGAATCGCAGGGGTGTCGGGCAACGGTCAGTCGGAACTGGCCGAGGTGTTGTCAGGGATGCGCCTCCCGACCGCCGGCTCGATCGAAATTGACGGCCGCAACATTGCCGGGTTCAACCCTCGTCGGATGATGGCCGCCGGCATCGGGCGGATCGCCGAGGATCGCTACGCGGCGGTGGTGCCCGACCTCAGCGTTGCCTACAACCTGGTTCTCGAGCATCTCGATGAGTTCCGGCGGGGAGCGCTCCTCGATGAGACCCGGATCCGGGCCAACGCTGACGAAATGATCAGCCGGTTCGGGATCGTCTCCGGTCCCGACGACCCGGTCCGCAAACTTTCCGGGGGCAATCTCCAGAAGGTGCTTCTCGCCCGGGTCTTGTCCCGGAACCCGAAGGTCCTGATGGTTTCCCAACCCACCCGGGGTCTCGACGTCGGCGCCACCGAGTACGTGCGGGGCGAAATCGTGGCCCAGGCGCAACGGGGGGCGGGGATCGTCCTGATCTCCGAGGATCTCGACGAGCTGCTGGCTTTGTCCGACCGGCTGGTGGTGTTCTACGAGGGGAGAGTCGTCGGCGAACTGGCGGCCGCCGGGGCCGACCCCGAACAGCTCGGCTTGCTGATGGCCCGGGGCAGCGCGGCGTGAGCATATGGCGCCGCAGGTTGTGGCTGGCGGCGGGGGTCCTGATCCTGACATTTCTGGTGACGGTGCCGTTCCTCCTGATGGCCGGTGTGAACCCTTTCGCTGCCTATGCGCGCTTCCTATTCGTTCCCCTCACTTCCCGGTTCGGCCTGTTGGAAGTAGGAGTGGCTTCGATCCCGCTGCTCTTCACCGGGGCGGCAGTGGCGCTGGCGTTTCGGGCCGGATACTGGAACATCGGGGCGGAAGGCCAGCTCCTGTTGGGAGCGATCGCCGCGGCCGGGATCGGAGCCAGGGTGGACGGCCTGGCTTCACCATTGGCATTGACGCTGGTCCTGGCAGGCGGAGCGCTGGCCGGGGCGGTCTGGGCCCTGGTACCAGCCTTGTTGCGGGTGCGTTACGACATCGACGAAGTGGTGACCACCCTGCTGCTCAACCCGGTGGCGCTGCTCGTGGTCGAGGGGCTGCTCAACGGGCCTTGGCGTGACCCTGTCACACGCTTTCCGGAGTCGCCCCGGATCGCTGCCAGCGCCGAGATGCCGGTCCTCATTCCGGGATCCCGGCTTCACCTCGGCTTCTTGATAGGGCTCGTGATCATTGCCGGATTGGGTTTCGTTATCTCCCGCACCCGGGCGGGGTTGGAACTCAAGGCGGTCGGACTGTCCCCCGTCGCCGCCCGTTTCGCCGGCATCAACGTGGCTCGCACCCTGGTCGCGGCCGCTTTGATCAGCGGGGCCATCGCCGGTTTGGGTGGTGCCGGGGAAGTGGCGGGCATCCAATATCGGTTGACCGGCGGGCTTTCCGCTGGATTCGGTTACACCGGGATTGTCGTTGCCACGCTGGGAGCTCTCCGGATGGGAGGAGTTGCTCTGGTGGCGTTGTTGCTGGGCGATCTCACCGTCGGGGCCAGTTCCGCGAGCCGGGCTCTGGGCATTCCCTCGCAGGCGGGAGACATCGTCGCGGCGGCGGTGCTGTTGGTGACGGTGGCGATGGTGGCGATCAATCGCTACGGGCTGCGCCAGAACCGGACGGCGCCATGACTTTTCTGTTGGAACTCCTCGGGGCGACTCTTCGTAACGCGACCCCGCTCGTGTACGGGACCATCGGAGAGACCTACAGCGAGCGGGCGGGGGTCCTCAACCTCGGCATCGAGGGGACCATGTATGCCGGGGCGTTCTTCGGTTTCGCCGCCGCGGCTATTACCGGATCGCGAACGGCGGGTTTGCTGGCGGCCATCGCGGTGGGGTTGGCGGCCGGTGCGCTGATGGGACTGCTCACCGTGACGATCGGCACCAACCAACACGTCGCCGGAATCGGAACGACTCTCGGGCTCATCGGGATCTCGGAGTACGTCAACCGGTTGTGGTTTGGCAGCGGACAGGGGCTGAGCCGGATCGAGCCCTATCCCCCCTGGGAACCGTTGGGCCCCAACAATGTCTTCAGCCAATACGGGCTCACCTATGTCGCCTTCTTCCTGCTCGCTCCCCTCGCCTGGTGGGTGCTGGCCCGGACCCATTTCGGGCTCAACCTTCGAGCGGTGGGCGAGAACCCGGAGGCAGCCGACTCCGCCGGGGTCAACGTTGCCCGGACCCGTTATGCCGCTCTGATGATCGGCGGGGCCTTGATGGCGGTGGGCGGCGCCTTCTTCACACTCGCCGCACTGGGCAGCTTCACGCTCGACATCATCGCCGGACGGGGGTGGGTGTGCATCGCCCTCGTGATCTTCGGGCGCTGGCGAGTCTGGCGAGGCGTCGCCGCGGCGCTGCTGTTCGCGGCGGTCTACGCGCTGCAGCTGCGACTGCGGATACTGGAGGAGTTCCAGGCGATCCCGTTCGAGTTGCTATTGGCTCTGCCATATCTGGTCGTGATCGCCGCTCTGGTCATCTCCGGCCGGAATGTCGCCTACCCGGGTGCGTACCTCAAGCCGTATCGAAGGGAGTGAGGACCTCCCTCCTCAAAGGGAGGGTTTGAGACTTGAGATTTGGGGGACCGGAAATTTGGTCAACGAAGAGCGGCACCCCGAAATTTGGTCAGTGGCAATCGCCTGTAGGGACTTCCGGTAACTCAGTACCGGTACTCGCCACCCAGTTCGCAAATTTGGTTGTCACCGATCGCCAGCAGCCGAATTTCGATTCATTGCTCGTCAGTAACCAAATTTTGATCTGCAGCCTCGAGGCTCAACCTTTGGTCGATCTGGTCGAGGAAATCCTTGATCCGCGTCAACATCAGTTCCGCTTCAGCGGGTTGGTACTCGTCGGCCATGCTCGAGTCGGCGAACAGATGGCCCGACCCCGGGTAGTCGAAGACCTCGACGGTTCCTCCTGCCTCCTCGACCGCTTGCTTCACCGAATCGATCGCATCTTGCTCCCGCCGGGGATCGTCGACGGTGGAGTGGATTTGGGCAGGCACACCTTCGGGCCAGGTGATTCCGATCGTCTCCAAAGGAAGGGCGCCGCTCGCCATCACCACTCCGGAAACGGGCCGGTTAGCGGCGACGAACTCGGCCATGCCCGCGCCATTCGAGAAACCGATCGCTACGAACCCGTCGGGAAGATCGGCAACCCGTTGGATTGCCTTGGCCATCAGGTCGGGGAAGCCCACCTCCTCGACGTAAGCCCCTGCCTCGTCGTAGTCGTCGAAGACCTGCCTGTCGTATTGATCAATGATGTGCACTTCGCGACCAACCATTTTCAACTTGTTCGCAAACTCGACAAGGCCGGGCCGAACTCCAAGGGCTGAATGGAAGATTGCGACTATCGCCATAGCCCGACGTTAACCGACGCGACCCAGGGTCGTTTCCGTTGTCCAACAACCAAAACAGCCCACAGACGCGAGGCCGATCTCGGAGGATCACTCAGCTCTCGGTGGTGTCCTCGATCATCCTGAAGAGGTTGCCTTCGGTGTCCTTGACGTAGGCCACCCAACCCACTCCCTCCATCTTCTCCTTCGGCATCGCGATCGAGCCACCATTGGCTTCGACCGCCGCCAGAGCCGCATCGAGGTCGTCAACTCCCAGGCACCGCCTGGGTTTTCTGCTATCTGGAACGCCATTGTCATAGCGCTCAGAGCCCTCCTGGTGCCGTACTGGTACCCAACGGCTGTGTGCGACTGACGGTGTCGGTTTACACCAGGAAAGGGCATCTGGGCCCTCTCTTTCCGTTGCTGACTGCTAGGTGCTTCAGGGTCACTACGTGCGTCGCGGAACCCAAAAGCCTTCGTAATAGTCGACCACCTGCTGCCAGTGCGCGGCCTCGGAGGCACCGGCACCAGCCATCGTCTGATACAGCCCGCCGTAGTATTCGACCACCTCCTGCCAGTGCGCTTGCTCCAACTCCTCGGCGCTAGGACCCTGCAATGCGACGACCGCGCCCACGGCCGCAGCCGCCAAGAAGATCGCTGCGACGATCCGTGCCCTTCCCAGCCGGAAAGGAGCACTCCGCGCAACTGGCGGGGCTCCGATCTCGATTCCTCCCACGTTGGTGACGTCAGTTCTGGTGGCCATGTGCGTCTCCTTGCCTCGGCCGAACTACCGTGCTGCCCAATGTTCGGGCAAGCGCACACACTATGTATTAGTGTGATATGGCACTATAATACACTGTATGGGTAGAATGCAACAGATGCCAGGAGATTATTTCAACCTGAAGCTAGATAAGTCCTCCGATATCAGCTACGTGGGCCAGATCCGAGGCCAGATCGCGCTCTTGGTCGCCGACGGCGAACTCAAGCCCGGGACCCGGCTGCCGGCGGTTCGGACTCTCGCCGCTCAACTTGGCGTGAACGTCAACACAGTGCGAGCGGCGTTTGCGAGACTTGAAGCCGATGGGCTGGTCGCCACGCAACATGGTGTCGGAACCACCGTCCTCCCGGTGGGTCATAGGGCGCTTGCAGCCAGCGCCGATGGGATCGCGACTAATACGGTCGGAGTTCTCATCGCCGGACTCGACCCGTTCTACCTTGACCTCCTTAAGGGCATCGAATCGACTGCAGAGGAGCGCGGCACCTTGCTCCTGATGGTCGATACCAAGGATTCGACGGAACGAGCCGAGAGGGCGATCCATCAGCTGATTGCCCGAGGTGTCGACGGGATCATCGCCGTGTCGGTCGGAGGTATCGACGAAGCCGAGCCAGGAGCGGGCCTACCTCCGATCGTGCACGTCGACCAACCCGACAGGGATCGTTCTTCGATTGTCTTCGATGCCACCAGAGGGGGCGCCCTCGCCGCCGGGCATCTCCTCGATCACGGCCACACCCGCATCGGATACGTAACCGCACCTCTTGCCTTTGCGAACCAGCGCGAGGTGTTCACCGGTTACGAACGGACTCTCCGTAACGCCGAGATTGCCACGGAACTGTTGGCCGAGGTGAGTGACTTTTCCATCGAGCAGGGCCAACTGGCTTTGGCTCGGCTGATGGAGGTTCCCGAGCCTCCCACAGCCGTGGTCGCCAGCGCCGGAGTCTTGGCGTTAGGCGTCCTTCGTGAGGCCGGGACTAGGGGCCTGCAGGTGCCAGAGGACCTCGCTGTCATCGGCTACGCCGAAGATCCAACCGCTCGGTTCACGCAGCCGCCGTTGACCATGATCTCCGTTCCCGCGAACGCGGCCGGTAGGCGGGCGATGGCAGTGCTGAGGCAGCTGATGGATGGCTCAGCGAAACCGGCAGGACGCGAGGTCTTTGACGTCAGACTGATTGTTCGAGAGAGTTGCGGGCGCCACGCCCGGACCGACTAGCCGAGACGTCGCCAAGGCGTTTGGTGAGGCGACTGATCTGGTCCGACCGGAAGCTCCCTCAGCTTTAACTCCATGAACACCTAGCACGGCCACAAACGGCCACCCCCGCTTGGGTAGGCAAGGCGTCGACGAAGACCGGGTCGTATTCGGGAAGACCCGCAGATGTTTACGGCGGCTATACACGGCAAGTACTTCTTCATTCGCTGCCCTGTTGTCAAGGCGGACCCAGGGTGCCACAAGCGGAGACCGCCCATCATGACCCCCTTCCGGGGTTTGGTCGATCGCCATTGCTGGGTTCCCGAAGCTGAGCAGCGCGAGTCCGACGACATCCCACGCTCGACCGCCTCCAAGGCAGTCGAGCGCGCTCAGAAGTGCCTCGCCATCGCCCGACGGGTAGTGGCCTCCCGCTCCTGAAAGACAGCTCTCGGGGTCACGCCCGGGCGGACTCCCGCGGACTCCATGCGGACTCCCGGCGCGAAAGGCCAGGTCAGAGCACTCAAACCTTCGGTCTGAAAAACCGTAGGTCGGCAGTTCGATCCTGCCCCTGGCCACCAAGCAGTTCTTCAATACTCACAGGGGTTTCGAGACATGCATATCAGCGGCTATGTCGGCCTTGTGAGATTCAACATGGCGGATCTCTGTCCGCGGAGGATCACGACGACCGCGGCGAGTATCAGAACTGCACCGAGCCATTGTCGGCCACTGAGACGCTCCCCGAGGAGGAGGTAGCCGGCGGTGATCCCGAAGACCGGTATCAGGCTGATGAAGCTCCCGGCGATCGTTGCCGGTATCTGGCGTAGGCCTGTTACGTAGAACCAGAACGCAACCGCGTAGTAGAGCAGGCCTGACCCGATCGCGCTCGCCCACGCCACCGCCGATACCCGCGGCAGAACGGGCACAAGCCCGAGAACCGCCGCACCAACGAGAAGAGCAAGCGCAAGGACCAGAGCGGATAACTGCTGCAGAGCGACAACGGCCATGGCCGAATCTTCGAGCAACAGCGATTTCACCAGGATCGTGTACACGGCGCAGGCGGCGACACCACCCATCGTCTGCGACTCCGACAACGCTCCCACGAGCGTTCGCCTCAAAAGTCACGAGGACGACACCGATCAAAGCAAGAGCGAGCGAGGCGGCCAACATGCCGGTAGTACGTTCCTTGAGAAAAAGACTGGCAAGCGCAAGGATCAGAAAGGGTTCGGTCGCCCAAAGCAGGACGGACATACTGGCGGTGATCTGTGCGAGTCCAGCAAGACCCAGCGCATACGCCAACCCCGGGTTAAGCACCCCGAGCCACGCCAAGCGTCGCAACTCCGGCGACGATCGCACTATGACCCGCTTGGCCAGAATCGAGGCGCCGAGAGCGACGACGCTCGTCGCTAGTTGGATTGGAAGCAGAGTCAGCGGTGGGATCTCATCAACAGCGCGTTTGCTGGCCACGGTGGCGATGCCCCATGATGCAGCCGCCGCGGCCAATGACAACGAGTATCGATAACGAGAGATAGCAGTGAGCATCCGGTGACTCCTTGGAGGGTGATGCGGGACGAGGCAATCGACTAATGCAGTCGACTGGCCACTTCTTCGCCGTCGCAGAGCCCATATCCGGGTAGGCGGATCCGTCTCTTCTGGCGCCTACCTGAGTTCATCAGGACGCTGATTATGGCTTGACGTCCCTTCGTGTCATTCCATGCGGGCACCCCCGCCTTCCGCTCGAGCTGTTCAGACCCGAGCAGGTATTTCCAGTTCGGCCATAAGGCCCCGTACCCGTTCCTCAAGGTCGTCTCTGATCGATCTGACTTCATCGACGGTCTTGATCGAGGGGTCTTCGACCTCCCAGTCGAGGTAATGCTTGCCGGGGTAAACGGGGCAAGCGTCACCGCAACCCATGGTGACGACAACGTCCGCTGCTCTGACGATCTCGTCGGCCCAAGGTTGGGGAATCTCCGAGCCGATATCGATTCCTTTCTCTGCCATGGCCGCAACAGCAGCCTGGTTGACGGTTTCGGCGGGTTCGGAACCGCCGCAAAAGACGTCGACTTCGTCGCCGGCGAGGTACCGCATCCAGCCAGCGGCCATCTGCGAGCGCCCGGCGTTATGGACACATAGGAAGAGCACGCTGGGTTTGAGGGTGGCGGCGGCGTCGGACTCGAGCCGGACCAATGCGCGTAGTCGGTCGCGGGCGAAGCGTTCGGCGAGGAGCGGGATCCAGATGCTGGTGGTTGCCTCTTGGACCAGGGCGTCGAGCGAGCTGGTGATGAATCGCTCGATGGTCTCGGTGTTGAGCTGTCCGGAGAATTGACGCCGTAGGCGCTCTGCCGCTTGACGAATCTGGAGCTGCTCTGCGGTAGTGAGGGTGACGGGCACAGTCTCTCCTAAGGTCGGGGCCTAAATCGGGATCGGATCGGGATAGAGAAGAAGGGCAACTGGGGCGGCAGTGATTCCCGCGAGCAGTTGGGCGGCCAGGAATCCGATTACTGAGGACGGAGCGATACCGGTATAGCTGTCGGTAAAGACGCGGGCGATGGTCACGGCCGGATTAGCGAACCCAGTGGAAGGAGTGGCGAAGACGATGGCCGTTACCCAGGCGCCGACCGCCATCGGGACCGTATTGCGTCGGCCGATTCGTCCCAATGCCAGGACGACGAGAACAAGTACAAAGGTGGCGATGCCCTCGGGCACAATCGGACCGATTCCATCGCGGGCGTTGTGTGAGAAGGTGATGATTGCCCGGCTGGCACTCAGGTTGGCGACGAGCACCCCGACCACCGCTCCTGCCAGCTGCACTGCCACATAGCGAGCCGCTTCATCGCCGGTGAGAGCTCCGATGCGCCAGAGGCCGAGGGTCACTGATGGGTTGAAGTGGGAGCCAGACACATTCTGGAAAAGAACGATCAGGGCTCCCAGGCCGAGCCCTACGACGATCGCCTGGGCCAGCAATCGGGTTCCCGGGTCAGTCCCCAAGGTTTCGGCGGCGATGCCGCTGCCAACGATGATGTACAGGAGCAGCGCAGTTCCCAAACCTCCCCGGTCAGCTGTCGAGCAGCGGTCACTGCTGGGTCTGCTCTGCGAGGTGTTCCACGCGCTGTGTGATCTCGGCGAAAGCGGCACGAAACGACTTAAGGGTCCCAGACCGAACAGGATCCGGAACCGACCAATGGAGCTGTCCGTGGGCGGCGGGTACTCCCGCTTCTCGAGCCCGATCACAGACGCTGATGATCAGATCGGGTTTCGAGATGATCCGCTCGTAGCCGGCGGGTTGGGCCGAAGAGATATCAACTCCGAACTCGGCGGCAACTCGTACTGCAGATGGATGCACCCGGATCGCTGGCTGGCTACCCGCACTTGCAGCCTCTAGGCCGGTTGTCTGCTCCCAGAGAGCGGCGGCGAACTGTGATCGGGCGGAATTGTGAGTGCACACAAAGGCGACCCGCTTGATCGGAGCTAAATGGACACAGGGTGCGGTGGGAAGCCGGTCCCAACGCAACGACACGTATCTTCGACGGTGGTCGCCTTCCGAGATGCGCCTTTCGATCAACCCGGCGGCTTCGAGCAGGTCGAGATGATGAGCAAGGAGATTCCCCGCCATCCCCAACGTGTCTGCCAGCTCGGCCACGGTCCGGTCGCTAAGAGCCAGCTGGTCGATGACGAGGAGACGCCGACTGTCACCTAGCGCCCAGTGAGCTGCGGCCCTCGCCTCCAAGTCCATAGCTCACACTATATTGACTCAACATTCATTGAGCAAAAGCTCTCTAGGCCACCCTCATCGGGCCGAGAGTTTCGAGGCGCGAATGATGACCGAGTCCATTCCCTCCGCTGCCGCGTGAGTGGGGTTCATCGTGACTTCTTGAAAACCTGCCTCCTCGAGACCGCGGCGATACTCTGTGTAGGAAAGTGCGCCGGCGATGCAGCCGACCCAGCTCCCGCGTTCGGCCCGTAGTTCGGGTGTGAGGGAATCGTCTGCAACGATGTCACTTATGCCGATACGACCCCCGGGTTTGAGAACCCGGTGAATCTCATTGAAGACGGACTGCTTGTCGACCGAGAGGTTGATGACACAGTTGGAGATCACGACGTCGACGGACTCTTCGTTCAGCGGAATTTCTTCGATGAGTCCCTTTAGAAACTCGACGTTGGTGGCCCCCGCCTCGATCGCATTCCGGCGGGCGAGCTCGAGCATCTCATCGGTCATGTCGAGTCCGTAGACAAACCCGTTCGGACCCACGCGCCGCGCTGACAAGACCACATCGATGCCTCCCCCCGAGCCCAGGTCGAGAGCTGTTTCACCCTCGGCGAGGTCGGCCACGGCGGTGGGGTTCCCACACCCCCAGACTGGCGCCGGCAGCAGCATCGGGGATCGAAGCCAGCTCGGATTGGCTATATGAACCGGCGCCGACGTCGACTGCTAAGCCCGGGTCTGGGTTGCAGCAGTCGGAGTCGCAACAGCTGCCTCCGGCCGCCGCCTTGGCATACCGGTCGCGGATCTCCTCCCGCAACACCACGTCTGTTTCCACGCTGGCTCCTTTCCTATCGACCGACATCGATGTATGACACGTTAGACTGTCGTATCGATGATTGTCAATGTGTTACCGTCGATAGGAATGATCGGCTCCGACAGCTGTTGCGATCCTTGTGGCTGATGAAGCCCTCTCCGCAGTCGAAGCAGAAAGGATGGCGGCTATGTTCAAGGTGCTGGCCGATCCGACCCGGCTCAGGCTCCTGAGCCTCATCGCCTCGGTTCCGGAAGGCGAAGTTTGTGCCTGCGACTTGACCGAGCCCGTCGTTCGAAGCCAGCCGACAGTCAGCCACCACCTCTCCGTTCTAGTTAAGGCCGGGTTAATCAGACGAGAGCAGCGCGGGAAATGGGCCTGGTTCCAGATTTCGCCTGCCGAGAGCGAATTCGTCCGTTTCGTGCTCGGTAGCGAGCCCCCGTCAGCACGTCGGCCTGGTAGTCAAGAAGGATGATGACGATGGGCGATCTGGACGTTCCCGTCGCCTGCAGCCTCGAGCCAGTTGATCTCGACAACCGCGTAAGACATTGGCGGGCATTGGCCGAGCGAGCAATGATCGAAAAGCAGGAAGTTGCAAACGGCGTGCGGCTTCGATACCGGTCTCTAGCCGGGGTCGAGAGGGAGCTGACGGCGCTGGCCGCAGCCGAACAGCAGTGCTGTGCCTTTGCGGATTGGACGGTGACGACTGCCGGGGACGAGGTTCTGCTGAACGTAACCGCCGAAGGGCTAGGGATCGAAGTCGTTCAGTTGCTGTTCGAGTAGTCAGAGGCAGGAGAGATTCGACCTAGCTCTCGCAGGTACGGCGGCTTACGGCGGTGGCACACAGCCATTCGGCAGTCGAAGGTGGCGGTTGGCTGCCACATCGTCAACCGCGAGAGTCTCGCCGTCAGGGAGGCTGATTCGAAGGTCGACGGTAGGCGTGTCGCCGAGTCCGAAGTGAGCCCATGGCGCCGCGCCTGCCGTGTAACCACTTGAAGCTGTGATCTCCCGCATACCCAGCAGACCTTCGAGATTCCCTTCTCGACCGGGTTCGTACACTGCGATCGACGCACCGATCCCGCCGCCGAGGGTGGAGTCGATCTCCACCGAGATCCAATTGCCACTCTCGCCCTTGTTCAGCAGCAACTTCGAGGGCAGGGCTGGGTCCCACTCAGCGAGAAACACATCGAGCTTGCCATCCCGGTTGACATCGGCAGCCGGCCCCGTCACCCAGTATTGGGCGCCCCCCAAACCTTCCGGCGTCGTGAAACGAGGTGAGCCATCGGTAAGGCCCTGATGCATGAAGAGCGCCGGCTGCTCGCCGGCTGAGGCCGTGGCCAGGATGTCGGGCCAGCCGTCGTTGTCGATGTCGAGAATCTCGATGTGGGGTGCCTTGGTTGGGAGACCTGGCATGCCGGCTTCCTCGGTGATATCGATGAAACTGGGGTCGGTCCCCGCCTCGGCGGTTTGGTTGAGATAGATCCTGATCGGAACCAGCGACCCTCGCGACAAGGTGCTGTTGAAGTGATGACCAACAACGAGATCAGGCCGCAGATCGCGGTTGAGGTCGGCGATTGCCACCCCGGCAACGTCGTCCTCGGGGCCGAATACCTCCCACTGGAAGATGTCCGAGTCGACCTCTTCCAGGCGACCGCTCGCGTTACCGACGAACAGCCGGTTGCTGCCCGCGATGAATATGTCCGTGTAGGAATCGTCGTTCAGATCGGCCGTGGCGATACCGAGCCCCAACACACCGGTCACAAACGCGTCCTCGGTGACATCGGTGAATTGCAGGCCACCCTGGTTGTGCAACAATTGGCTTGAGCCGTCTCCCCGCGGATCAGCGACGAGGAGAAGATCGAGGAGCCCGTCACGGTCGAAGTCGAGCACGCCGACCGACCGGCCGGCCAACGACGAAAGGTCCAAACCAGAACTCGCGACCTCGCGGAACTGCCCACCCTGATTGTCCATGAGGACAGTCGGAGCGGGGGCGCGTTCGTTGGGATAGCGGGAGAGCACCAGGTCGACATCAGCATCGTTGTCGAGGTCGGCGAAAGCGGCGCCGCTCGTGCGCGCCGCACCATCGACGAAAGAGTCGACGAGGCTGAATCCCTCGGATCCGCCGAGGAGAAGCCGATCCGGTGAGGGTCCCTCCGCCCCACGGGCTTCGTAGGTTTCCACCGATGCTCCGCCAAAAGTGCCGACTGTCAGATCAAGCCAGCCGTCAGCGTTGACATCGCCCCACGCCGCGGCGTGTCCGCGCATGCCCAGCAAAGGATCGACCAGTCCCATCGCTTCGGTGGCGTCCTCGAAGCGGACGTTGGTGCCCGGGCCGGGAGCCGCCTCCCAGCACGTGGTCGAGCTCGATGAGCCAGCACTCTCCGACACCCTGGTTGTAGGGGCGACGGTCGGTGAGGTCGTGGGGGGACTCAAGGTGGTCGTCGGGGCACAGGCAAGCAGCGCTAAGAAGCACCCCAACAGCCCTTTCACGCGAGGTTGACGACGACGAGCACAACTTCGCCGAATGCCGCGTCCCGTTCATTGCCAGGGACCCCAGAGTTGAGCACTATGTAGAGGCGGTCGCCTTCGGCACTGGCGACAATGCCATAAGTGCCCCCCAAGCTCAGGCCCAGTCGCTCCTCACCGAGGTCGTTCAGTTCCACCAGGGTGGTCTGATCGCCGGTGGCGACGTCGACGCTAATCAGCGGTGTCCCCACAGCCCAGGCTCTCCCGTGTGCGCTCGGGATATAGAAGAACCGGCTCCCGTCCGGATCGAGTGCCAGAGACGCCGTGTAATCCGGTAGAGGGCCGAAATCGCGCACCGTCCCGTCGGGATGAAACGAGAACAACATATCCGGTTCTCGAGTCGTGGCATAGATGGTCCCGTCCTGGGCCGGCACAGTCGAAGCCCGTAGCCATTTGCCAGGGATCATCGTTGGATATGGCGCGACTGCGCCCGTTGCTGGGTCGTAGACCAATAGCTCGAAGTCGCCCCCGGAGAAATACGCTCGTCCTTCGGCGTCCACCGCGACGTTGCGGAAACCTTGATGAGGAGCGGCGACGTCGGTCGCGAAAACGGTCATCTGCTGGTTCATGTCGTACACAAAAAAGGGCCCGTCCTTGGGCTGCCCACCGGCCGGATCCACCGCTTCCCCATAGAGGAGGCCGAGCTCAGCCGACCCGCTGAGCGAAGGCACCCCATGGCCCTCAACGGGAGCCCCGATCGGCTGAATCGTTCGGGCCGCCGGGTCGATGCGAAAAAGCAGGTCCCCTGCATAAGACGAAAGAATCTCGCCTGACGGCGGGTCTCCCCAATAGGTGCTGAAGTAGAGCTCGCCGCAGGGACCTTCGACGGTCTGGCCATGAACCTTTCCGAATCCCCAACTTTGGGGCCCAGCCAGAGAATTCACGTCGGCGATCATGGTCAACGCGCCGGCAGTGGGATCGAACTCGTAAACGTACGAGTTGCCTTCTTCCCCGAGATGGTCGCCGATCGTCGAGAAGAAGCGGCCGTCCGCAACGGCGAAGCCTTGGCCCCAACTCGTCCACGGTTTGCCTTTGTAGTCGGGACGCGGATACACGACCGCTTCGATGAGCGAGATTTCCCCCAGATCCTCCGCGAGCACTACGGAATCGGCCGTGGCCTGCGCCTCAAAAGCGGCGCCTTCGAATGGAGCACATTCAGAACGAGGTGATGGCGACGAGGTCGACGGCGTCTGTGCCTCGAGAGCAGCGGTGGTTGCAACCGGGGTTGCGCCCGAGGTGGGAATGGTCTGGACCGTGGCGGGACCGTTCCCGCACGAAAATACGGCCGTTAGCGCCAAGACAAAGGCGATTTCTCGGGTCGACTTCGTCCTAAACGTCACCATCCGCATGCTAGGAAGTAGTGCCGGGTATCTCAGTGGCGGCGGTTGCCGAAAGCGGCGAGCACAGCTCGGCTGCGTCAGCTATTTAGCGGTCGACGAGGGTTTCAGCCGTCCTCGAGTTCCGCACCTGCGGTGACCTCGATGGGGGAGCTCGCATTGAAGTCCGCGGCCTCGCCGGTCTGGACACACGCGTCAGGAAATGGCTCCATTCCTTGAGTGGCGTGACCTGCGTCGATGTAACCGCCGCCGCCCGCGACAAGATCTCCTTCGACAACGCGTGAGCTGTCCGGGAGAACAATTTCGAATGGATCTTCCTGCTCGGTTCTGCCTTCGGGCCACACCACCGGATAGCGTGCTCCGTCAGGGCTTGAAAGCCAAACGCACCGAGCTACCAAGTCCACTTCGACTACCCCCTGAACTATCGCGTCCATCCCTGAGTCAGACGACGAATGAGACCGGATCAGGTTGGAGGACGGGTCTCCACCTGAGCAGCCCGCAGCGGCGAGTCCGATGGCAGCGATTACGAGCGAACGCCTCACGACGTATTGGACGTTTGCGCCTCCGACAAGGTTCACTTCCGCAGATGTAACCATCGCCCGTGGAACCGATGCCTGCCGCCATAGTTATCACATTGTTCATGAGACTCCAGGTAGTAGCCCCGCTGACGGCGCTGCTCCTCGTAGGAGCATGCGATGCATCTACTGGCCAAGTGAGACCGACAACAGCAACGTCGTCCGAGTCAACGACGTCGCTTCAGACCCAGCCGGCTGTGACCGAGCAGATCGTCAGCCCAGCGTGGGTTCCGGAGGATTACGAGGATCCTGGCGAGCTGATCCAACTTGTCTTGGGAGGGGTCGAGCAAATCGACCTGTCCGAGACCATGAAGCGAGTTGTGTTGGAAAGCGTGGTCACCGATGGAGCGTTGCCGTACCTTTACCGAGCGTCTCTCGAGAATGGGGTAGTTGCTCACGAGTACCTCGCTGTGCGGCTCGGCAACCAGGATTCGCTGTCAGTGCACTACCGAAAAGGCAACACCTCCACCTGTGGTGTATGCGTGGCCAACCAGGTTCCCTGGGACAACGGTTGGATAGTGTGGACCGACGCCGAGCCGGCTCGAGGAATGATCATCTATCGCGCTGAGCATCCCGACCTCCCGCTCAACGCCGAGATTTGGTTCTTCCCGGACCCGATCGAATGGCCCGAGGCGCTGCCGGACAGCAACCCAATCCTGCGGACCTCGTCGGATGACGCCAGACTCATCGCGACAGCCATCCTCAACGCATTGGAAACGGAAGTCCCCCTCCCGGAGAACTGATGACGAGGTCGAAGCTGTCGACAGGCATCACATTTGTGAAGTAGAACTCCTCGGCCTCGGCCCAGCGAGCCTCCCATTGCACCCGGTACCCGTCGCCCTCGCGGGTCGTGAGCTGCCTTTGGCGCGTGTCGTCGGGAACATCGAGTAGCACTCGCAGATTCAAGAGATCAGCGAGCTCGGGACGAGCGCTATAGGCGCCTTCCAGGATCACGACGGCAGACGGAGGACAAATGCAAGCTCGATCAGAGAGTCGGCCGTCGTTGGCGTTCCAGTCGTAGGGGTGCCAGGTCGCGGTCTCCCCACGAACCAGAGTTTCCAGCACCGACCGCTGGCGGCGCCAGTCGATGCAGTGTGCCGCTTTCTCGGCTGCAGACAGCGCATCCCACTGGGCGGCTGTGCCTCCTGAATAGAAGTCATCTCCGTCAATGACGGCCGCCCCCGTTTGCGCGGCGAGAGCCTGCGCGAGCGTCGACTTGCCCGCTCCGCTTCTCCCGTCGATTGCCACGATGAACGGTGTCGCCGAATCTCGGGCCGATTCGGCGATGAGGTCGGCTAGCTCTCCGATCTCACCATTCTGCTCTTCTGTGGGTAGCAACCGTCGTTGGACGACGGTTGCTACCCAGGGTTTGAGGTTTGGTTAGCTGGAGATCGCCTCGCCGGCGGCGTCCATCACCCACCAGATGTCGTTGAGGCCTTGGCCGTTGACATCGCCAGGAGCTTCGTCGCCGATGAAGTAATAGAGAGGCCAGCCGTTGTACGTGACCTGTTCGGTGCCGTCTGTTCGCGGGGCGGTTGCGAGCAGCGAAGCGTCGAGCCCGGCGCCCGCAGCCACAGATTCGGTGAGGGCCAGCCAATTTTCGGCACACTGGTCATAGCAAGTCGGATCGCCTTGCTCGTCCGGCATGAATAGGTACAGCGTCATCCCTTCTGCATCGGTCAGGATCTCACCGAGGTCGCTGCTGGCAACCTGTACGGTGGCGCCGCCCTCAGTTGCGGCTGACGTCGTTGTCTCAACAGCGGCTGTGGTCGCGGAGTCAGCCGTCGTTGTTGCGGAGTCAGCCGTCGTTGTTGCGGAGTCAGCCGTCGTTGTTGCGGAGTCAGCCGTAGTGGCCGAGCTTCCAGCGGTGGTGGCGGATGTGTCGCTCGAACACGCCATCACCAAGAGCGCGAATAGCAAGGCCAAGGAATATCGTTTCATTTCTACCTCCTTGCCCTGCAATACGATCGCGAGCGGCGGTCGGGTTCGCGGGTTTGTTCATTCTGTGGGCTGGAGTCGTTGTTGTACAACGCTACGAACCCAGGGTTCGCAGAAAGTTAGACGGGAACGGCGACGCGGGCGGTGGGGAGGCTGATTTGGAAGACGGACCACCCGTCGCGGCGCTCGTAGACCAGATCGCCGCCCATGAGTTGGCTGAGCATGCGAGCGACGGTCAGACCCAGACCCATCGAACCGGGGACGGCCGGACCGGTCGCCGAGCGCACATATGGGTCGAAGATGCGGGCGATGTCGTCGGGGGGAACGCCGTCACCGTCGTCGTAAAGGCTGACCGTCGTGAACTCCGGATCCTGAACGCTCTCCAAACGAAGCTGAAGTCCGCCATATCGAACCGCGTTGGTCAACAGGTTCCGTACGACTTGGCGCAGCTGGAACGGGTCAGCCAACACCGGCAAGCCGGCGACCAACGACATTTCCAGGGCTCGGTCGGGAGGGAGATACAACTTGACACAGGTGCCGAGCTCCCCGAGCAGGTCGATCGGCTCGGGCTTGATCAGGAGCTTGCCGTCAGCATCGGAACGACCGATCACCAACAGATCCTGGACGATGTTGGCCAGCTCGCTCGATTGATCGGCGATCACACCGATCAAGTCCCTCTTGTCTCCTTCGGCGAAATCGTCGAAGGAACGCCGCAACTCCTCGGCCATCCCCACAATCACGGTCAAGGGAGTGCGGAGCTCATGGGAAACCGAGGTCACAAACTGGTCCTTCGAGGCAATCTCGGCTGCCATCTTGGCCTCGGTTTGCTTGCGAGAGGAGATGTCGGTGGCAACCGCCCCGAACCCGATAGGTTCGCCCTGGCTGTCGAGAACCCCGGTCAAAGTCACCAGCGCAGGAAGCTCCGACCCATCTGCGGCCTGCAACGTGACTTCACCCCGCCAGGTCCCTCCCACCGGGAGTGGGACATCTTCGAGGTCCGGCCGTTCGGAGTCAATGACGAGATCGACGAGCCTTCTCGTGCCAATCATCGCCGGGGTGAGGCCGAGGGCATCGGTCGCATAGGCATTCACGTAGAGGAGCCGGCCGGAAAGGTCCGCAGCCACCACCATGGTGCGTACCTGGTCGAGTAGGGCGGCCTGGAACTCAATGCGCCGGATGGTTCCCAGCCTCTCCGAGATATCGCGCATCACAGCTACCCGCAGAGTTTGCTTAGTTGAGCGACTGGTTGTCAGTTCGAGCGGAATCTCATGCCCCTCCCGATGAACTCCGCGTATTGTGCGATGCGGATCGACCGCCGCTACTTCGAAGCCCGGAAGAATCCGGTCGATCGACCAGCCAACGAGGTCCGCGGGCTCATATCCAAACATCGTGGTGACGGTGCGGTTGGCGAACTCGACGCGCCCCGTCTCGTCAAAAGCAACGATCGAGTCCGAGGCGTTGTCGGTGACAGTTCTCAGCTTTTCTTCTTGAGCCGCCTCGCGTGCGGCTCGTTCCTGTCGCTCGCGGAGGAGGCGAGTCGAGCTCGAGATCAGCCAAGAGATCGTTGGGAAGTGGACCGCCACCGCCACCAAAGTGAAAACGACCTGCTCCTCGGTGGATTTGCCGATCGCGACATGGGCAGCCAGCGTCAACGCCACCAACGACACGAGACCTTGGATCCCGATTACGAATCCACCGGCTCGCCACCCATCAAGAGCAAGCACGGTGGCCGCCATCAGGTACGTGAGACCGGGGACGACCGCCGAAGCGGGGGCATTGCCGACCATGAAGATGGTTCCCACCCACATGAGGTCGATGAGAAGCGAGATGACGACCGAGCGCTCCGGCACCGCCCGCCGGATCTGGGCATGGCCAGCGATCGTGAGTGAGAACAACGATAGAACCCAACCCTCGGGCCAGTTGTAGGCAACCGCCATCCCTGCGAACCCAACAAAGCGGATGAGTCCGCTGGCGGCGCGGGCGATATGGAAGGGCTCACCTATGTTGCTGCCGAGGGCATTGGTCCCGATCGAGGGACGCTGCATCCATTGCAGCAATCTTCGGCGCGTCTAACCCGGAACCTGATTGGCTGACAGGCAAGCCGAGCGACAAGCTTTAGCGGCCTTTTAGTCGCCCGGTCTACGATTCCATCCGTTGGGTGAGCCTTGGCCGATAGCCTTGGCCGCTACCTTTGGAGGATTCAAGAACGATGAAAAAACCCTTAACGGTCGCGCTCGCTCTGGCTGCCGCGGCCTGGCTGGCGCTTCCGGCCCTGGCCCAAACAGTTGGCCTGGCAGTGACCACGGCCTATCCCGGACTGACCGTCGAACCCGGCGATACCGCCGGCTTTGATCTCACGATCACCGCCACCACCAACAGCACCGTCGCCCTGGCAGTCGAGGGGATCCCCGAAGGGTGGACCGGGACTTTCCGTGGGGGAGGCTTTGTGATCAGCCAGGTGACGGCCGGCCCTGAGCTGCAACCCGAGGTCCGCCTTGACGTCATTGTCCCGACCGGGACGGCCGACGGGGACTATCCACTGACCATCACGGCCGCAACCGGCGGAGAAACCATCTCGGTCCCGGTCAATGTCACCGTCCAGGGCGGTGCCGGCGGCTCGGTCACCCTGACCCCCGAGTTCCCAGGTCTGCGAGGCCCAGCCAGCTCGACATTCCCGTTCAACGTCGATGTCAAGAACGACACCCCGGCGGAGGTTCAGCTCGAGCTGGCTGCCGAGGGACCGATCGGTTGGCTGGTAGAGGCGCGACCCCAATCGTCCTCGCTCGCCTCAACGATCACCGTCGAGTCCGGTGCGACTGGTCGCATAACCGTGAACGCGACCCCGCCGGCCGGGGTGCAAGCGGGCGTTTATGACCTGCGGGTCACGGCGCGGGGGGGAGGAGTGGATGCGGAGACTGTCCTCCAAGTTGAGATCACCGGCAGCTTCTCGATGCAGCTCACAACCCCCGACCAACAGCTCAACACCGATGTGACCGCTGGCCAGCCCTCCCCCTTTCCCATCTGGGTCTTCAACGACGGCTCGGCCGACTTGTTGAACGTAATTCTGGCCGCCAGTCCTCCCAGCGGTTGGGAAGTCACCTTCGATCTCGAGGCGGTGCCTTCAATCGCGGCCGATGAGTTTGCCACTATCAACGCCACCATTACCCCATCGACAAACGCCATCGCCGGCGACTACATCATCGGCTTTCGCGCCAACACCGATGAGACCGATGCCTCGATGGACGTCCGCACGACCGTCAACCCATCCGTCTTCGGGGGGTTGGTGGGAATTGGCTTGATCATTCTCACCCTCGCCGCACTGGCCTGGGTTTTCCGTCGATTCGGCCGGAGATAGGTGATGGCCGCACCCACGGTCGTCACCCGCAAGCTCACCAAGGAATATGGCGAGGCGCGGGTAGTCGACGAGCTCGATTTGAGATTGGCCCCGGGCGAGGTCTTCGGTCTGCTCGGTCCCAACGGAGCGGGCAAGACAACGACCATCCTGATGCTTCTGGGGTTGATCGAGCCCACCTCGGGACAGGTCGAGGTGCTCGGGCTCGATCCAGCCCGCAACCCTTTGACGGTCAAGAGCCGCGTCGGATACCTACCCGACGCAGTTGGTTTCTACGACTCGATGACTGGCTTCGAAAACTTGCGGTTCACAGCCGACCTCAACCGGATCCCGGCCAAGGAGGCCCGAGGACGAATCGAGCAACTGCTCTTCGAAGTCGGACTCGCCGAGGCGAGCGAGCAGAAGGCCGGGGAGTACTCGCGAGGGATGAAGCAGCGCCTGGGTATTGCCGACGCGCTTCTCAAACGGCCCGAGGTGCTGATCCTCGATGAACCGACCACTGCCATCGACCCCGAAGGCGTGGCCGACATCCTGGCCATGATTCGGAACCTCGCTGATCACCAACAGGTGACGGTTCTCCTTTCGAGCCACCTTCTCCATCAGGTGCAGGCGGTGTGCGACCGCGTGGCGATCTTCGTCAAAGGGGAGGTCGTGGCCCAGGGAAGCCCTCGCGACCTCGCCTCTCGCACCCGTGGGCCGGAGGAAGTCGAGCTGGTGACCACTAGCAATGAGAGCATTCTCCGCCGCTCTGTCGACGGGCGAAGGTTTGTCCATTCAGTTGCAGCCGGACGCCTGCCGGGCAGCTACATGATCGAGGTCGATCGCGGCGCTACCCGCCAACTGGTGGCGGCGTTGGTCGAGGGCGGAGTCGAGATCGATGCGGTGCGCCGGGCCTCCGACGACCTCGACGAGGTCTATCGACGGTATTTCCGCCAGGAGAACGTAAGTGTCTGAGACGGCGACAACCGCGCCGACGCGCGAAGGCTTCGGATCTGGTTGGCGGGTGGTGGCCCGCAAAGAGTTCACGGACCATCTGCATTCGGGCAGGTTCGTTTCTCTCGCCGCATTGCTGGCGGTGGTGGCGGGCGCGGCGGTTTTCGCCGCTTCGAGGTTCATCCGCTCGGTAGCAGTCGATACCGAAGGTGTTCCGGCACTGTTCCTCAAGATTTTCACGTTCACCGACGACCCGGTCCCGTTTCCGTTGGTCGTCTTCATCGGATTCCTCGGACCGTTGCTGGGGATCATGTTCGGTTTCGACGCCATAAGCGGCGAGCGCTCCCAGGGCACCCTGCCTCGCCTGCTCGCGCAACCCATTCATCGCGACGAGGTGATCCTCGGCAAGTTTGTCGGCGGGCTCGCCATCATTGCCCTGCTGCTGACTTCGCTCACGACGTTCGTCGCCGGCATCGGAATCTTCCGACTCGGTCTCTTCCCCGTTCCCACTGAGATCGCGCGTCTGCTGGTGTGGTTGATGGTGGCGATCATCTATGTCGGGTTCTGGCAGGCTCTCGCCACACTCACTTCGGTAACTGTGCGCCGAGCCGCGACCTCGGCCATGATTGCCGTCGGGGTCTGGATCGTCCTCACCATTTTTGGTGGCTTCCTCTTCCAGGCGCTTTCGGCGGTATTGGCCAATCCCGACGACGAGTCCTCTAGCCTGCGGGCGGAGCTTCTCATATCGCGGTTGTCGCCGTTCACCCTTTACACGGAAACGTCAACCGTCCTCCTCGATCCAACCCAAAGAACCACGGGACTGGTGACGTTCGAGCAGGTCAGCCAGGCCTTGGTGTCCAACCTGTCGATTCCGCAAAGTCTCCTGGTCGTGTGGCCACAGATCGTCGGCCTCCTGGCGATGACGACGGCGCTCTTTGCCATCGCCTTTGTCCTGTTCATGCGCCAAGAGGTGCGGGCGTAGCGGGCTAGCGCTTTCGATCGTATTGCGGATGGTCATCGAGCCTTGCCGCGTCCGTGCCGACCAAGAACCTGACGAACTGGGCGACGTCAGAGAGGTTGGGTTCGGAAATGCAATTCGAAAAGAGCCGGCAGCGGCCCTTAGCGATCATCGCCCTCCTCGCCAGCTTCCTCACCCTGATAGCCGCCAGCGCTAGCCCAAACCCCGCAGCCGTAAACGGCTTTCTCGACTCGACTTGGGAGAACGCGTCCAAGGTCGGGAATTACGAGCCCAAGAAATACCCCGGCTCGTTGTACTGGATCGGCCAGGAGGCGGTCGGCGCCGGCGAGATGTGGAACGACGGCTGGACCGGGGAGGGCGTAGATGTAGCCGTGATCGACACTGGCGTTGTGCCGGTCGCCGGTCTCTCCGGGACAGGCAAGGTCGTTTTCGGCCCGGACCTCTCCTTCGAATCCCAGTCTCCAACCCAGATTCATCTTGACACCAACGGCCACGGCACCCACATGGCCGGGATCATCGCCGGACGCGATGGCACCTCCAAGGTCCAAAAAGGCACCGAGAAGGAGTTTCTTGGCATCGCCCCGGGCGCCCGGATCGTCAGCGTCAAAGTCGGCAACTTCGAAGGGGCAGTCGACGTCTCCCAAGTAATCGCCGCCATCGACTGGGTGGTGGAAAACAAGAACGCCAACGGCCTCAACATCCGGGTGCTCAACCTCTCCTTCGGCACCCTCTCCAATCAGCCCTATTTGGTCGATCCTCTCGCTCATGCGGTGGAACGCGCTTGGAAGGCGGGGATCGTTGTTGTTGTCGCCGCCGGCAACGACGGCAGTTCCGCGATGGTCAGGAATCCGGCGACCTCTCCGTTTGTCATCGCGGTAGGCGCCTCGGTGCCCAACTCGAGCTACTCGGCCCACGATGACAAGCTTGCCGTCTTTTCCAACTGCGGCGGCCGCGGGGTCGACGTGGTCGCACCCGGCAAGTCGGTGGTGTCGCTCCTCGCCCCCGGCTCGAAGGTCGCCACCGACCATCCCGAGTCAGTCGTGGCGGGGCGGTTCCTTATCGGCTCCGGAACCAGCCAGGCTGCCGCGGTGGTCTCCGGAGCCGCGGCACTCATCATCGATCAACGGCCCGGCATCACCCCCGACCAGCTCAAGAAGCTGCTCAAGTCCACCGCGCAATCGATTCCCGGGGTTTCTACAGGATGCCAGGGCAGCGGGTTGATCGATCTCAAGAAGGCAAGAGACACCGCCACTCCGTCGGCCCTCGCCTCCAAACAGACCTTTGCCGCCTCCACCGGGGCCGGGTCGCTCGACCTTGCCCGAGGCAACGTCCGCGTGTCGCTGGAAGGTGTGGACCTCATCGGTGAGGTCGACATCTTTGGCAATCCGTACAACTCGGCGGCACACGCCGTTCTCGGAACGACTTGGTCCGGAGGTCAGTGGAACGGCACCACCTGGTCGGGCAATGCCTGGACCGGAACCACGTGGTCGGGCACCACCTGGTCGGGCATCACCTGGTCGGGCATCACCTGGTCGGCCAACTCGTGGACCGGAACCACGTGGTCGGGCACCACATGGTCGGGCACGACGTGGTCGGCCTGGGGTTGGTCGTCCACCGGTTGGTTGGGTCGCACCTGGGGTTAACGACCCCCGCTTCACTCCCACGACCGCTTCGTCGATAACCACTTCGTGACCCTCGCGAAAACTGCCAACGCGCCAAGCCCTGGGCCAGGCATACGACCAACGAAGCGACTGATCGGGCGCTTAAGCACGCCGCAAGCTCGCATCTGGTCGCTGATCGCTGTGGTCTGGGTCGCGAGCCTGCTGGGGGCCCGATGGATGTGGACATTGCCCGCCCCGTCAGGATTCGGAGTTCAGGTCGAGTGGTTCTGGCTCGCTCCGGGCTTCTATCTCGCGGAGCTTTTAGTGGTCCACCTCCAGTTCCGGCGCGACGCCCACACCCTTTCCGTCAGCGAAGTGCCGATGGCGATCGGTTTGTTGATGGCGACGCCAATCGATCTGGTCTTGGGTCAGGTGGTTGGAAGCGCCTTGGCGCTCCTAGTCCAAAGGCGACAGAAACCCATCAAGTTGATCTTCAACGTTGGCCAGCTTGTCTTGCAAACCGTCGCCGCCGTCGCGGTCTTTCGGGCCTTTGCCGCAACCCCGCTGGAGTTCGACCTGCTAAGTGTCGCTGGACTTGCCGCCGCGTTGTTGGCAGCTCTGTTTGTCGGGCATGGCGCGGTGGCGGCGGCTATCCGCACGACTGGCGGCCGCGAGACCCTGAAGGAGAGTCTGCGAGTGCTGGCGGTCTCGTCAGCAGGGACCGTCGCTGCCTCGTTGCTCGGCGTAGTGGGGGCCGTGATTCTCGTCGCAGCGCCCGAGATTTGGTGGGTTGGCTTCATACCCGCCGTGCTCGTCTTCGTCGCCTATCGCGCCTATGTTTCCCAGGCCCGCGATCGGCAGAGAATCGGCGCGCTCTACGAGTCGGCCACCAAACTCCAACTGCACACTGAGCTCGACGAGGCGGTCACCGCCGCCGCTACTCAAGTGCTTGACTTGATCAAGGCGGAACGGGTAGCCGTGATCCTGTTCTCGACCCTCCAAGATTCTCGTACCTACGTCACCTTCGTCGATAGCGATGGCAGCAGCGAAGCGATGACCCCTCATCGGATCAGTTGGGAGTCCGACCTCAGAGATCTTGCCGCGTCCGGTCGCCGGCTGCTGGCTAACGACGAGTTGCCGACCCTCGAGCTCATTCTCGATGGCTACAAAACGAAGCAGGCGCTGGTCGAGGTCTTAAAGGTGGGACGGGAGCCAGCGGGTCTGCTCGCCGGCATCAATCGGCTAGGCGATGTGTCGCTATTCACCGATGATGACCTTCATCTGCTCGCCATGCTGGGGTCGCAACTATCGACGACGCTAGAGAACGCCCGATTGAGCGACACGCTTTCCGAGCTGCGATCGCTCAAGGACCAGCTCGAGGCCTTGGTCGAGGCCAAAGGCCGGCTGGTGGCATCGGTTTCTCACGAGCTTCGTACCCCATTGACCGGGGTGGTGGGCATGGCCGCCCTCATTCGTGAGATCGCCGCCGACCGTCTCGACGAAGACACCTTGGAGATGCTCGACCTCATCCTCGAGCAGGGCAACGAGCTCTCGAACATTCTCGACGATCTGCTGTCGCACGCCCGGGCGGAGGCAGGAACCCTCAGCATCCGACCGGAGCAGTTCGACCTCCGAGACGAGGTCGCCTACATCGCGGCGTCTCAGAACTTCACCGTTCCAATCGACCTGGTAACGGCGTGGGCCTTTGCTGACCGTCTGCGGGTCCGTCAGGTGCTTCGCAACCTGGCCACAAACGCCCGGCGCTACGGCGGACCCAATGTCCGAGTCGAGATATCGATGCATGACGGGACGGTGACCGCCTCGGTCATCGACGATGGACCCGGGGTGCCGGCGAGCGCCGAGTCGGCCATCTTCGAGGCCTACAAGTCCGCCCACAATCAAAGCGAGCACACGGGTTCTGTGGGCCTTGGGCTCTCCCTCTCGCGCTCGATGGCGCAGATGATGGGAGGCGATGTGATCTACCGCAGGATCCAAGGCGAAACCTGGTTCAGTCTCACCTTGCCGGTGGTCGCCGTTCCTATCGAGGTCTAGACGCGCTCTTTGCAAATTCGGCAGGTGATGAACGCCTAAAACGTTCTTTGGCACCACCGCGTCGGAAAACGTCGTTGTAGTGCCGATTTAGCTAGAGGGCGTCCTGTGGCGCCAATTAGATGCGGTAAATTTCGGGAGGGGCGCCCGTTCATGCCAAGATATGACCTCTTGATGGCAAACGGGTCCAAGACTTTTCAATGCACATGTTGTCGACGCTCTCGGGTGGCCCATCCGAGCGTTGGCTGCTGAGCAGTCCCCGCTCCCCGCACCGCCCTACTCGAGAGCTCTGACCCGGGCGCGGTGCCGATTTCTGTTTGAACCTCTCTGAAAGGAATGCCATGCCATACCGATTCGAAACGTTGCAAGTCCATGCCGGACAAATCCCCGCCCCAGGCACTAATGCCCGGGCAGTCCCGATCTATCAGACGACGAGCTACACCTTCAACGATGCCGACCACGCTGCCCGCCTGTTCGGGCTGCAGGAGTCGGAAACATCTACACCCGGATCATGAATCCGACGACGGATGTCTTCGAGCAGCGGATCGCCGCCCTCGAAGGCGGAGTGGCGGCAGTGGCCACAGCCTCCGGTCAGGCTGCCCAGCTTCTCACCTTCACGACCCTGCTCGAGGCCGGCGACCATTTCGTGTCGACGTCCTACCTCTACGGAGGCACCTACAACCAGTTCAAGGTCGCGTTCCCCCGACTGGGCTTTGACGTCTCGTTTGTCGACGGCGACGACCCCGCCGACTTCGAGAAGGCGATCACCGACAAGACCAAGGCACTTTTCGTCGAGACGATCGGCAACCCCAAATACAACATTCCCGACTTCGAAGCGCTGGCCGATATCGCCCATAAGCACGGCATCCCGCTCGTGGTGGACAACACCTTCGGAGCCGCTGGCTACTGGTCCCGGCCGTTCGACTTTGGGGCGGACATCATTGTGGCTTCTGCCACGAAATGGATTGGCGGTCACGGGAACTCAATCGGAGGAGTGATTGTCGATTCGGGAAACTTCGATTGGCGCGACGGCAAATTCCCGATCTTCACCAGGCCCGCACCGGGATATCACGGTTTGGTCTTCACCGACGTTTTCAACGCCGAGTCCCAGTTCGGGAACATCGCCTTCGCCATTCGGGCTCGGGTCGAAGGTTTGCGAGACTTGGGAGCGGCTCTATCCCCGTTCAACAGCTTCCTCTTCCTGCAGGGATTGGAAACGTTGTCTTTGCGGGTCGAGCGGCACGGCGCGAACGCGCTGGCTCTCGCCAAGTGGCTCGAGCAGCATGATCAGGTGACCTGGGTGAGCTATCCCGGCCTGGAGTCGCATCCCTATCACGCCGCTGCCAAGCGCTACCTGCGCAACGGCTTCGGCGGGGTGCTCTCCTTCGGGATCGCCGGAGGCTATGAGGCGGGCAAGCGATTCATCGATCATACGAAGCTCCTCAGCCACCTCGCCAACGTTGGCGATGCGAAGTCGCTCGTCATCCATCCGGCGTCGACGACTCATCAACAGCTCGACGAAGGCGAACAGTTGACAACCGGCGTCACCCCCGACCTGGTCAGGATCTCGGCAGGGATCGAGCACATCGAAGACATCAAAGAAGACCTCGACCAAGCCCTCGCGGCTGTCGCTTGAACCCAGATCAGTACCCGGGGTCGGGAGGCCGAACGAAGACTGAGTTCTTCGAGCTGCCCACAGCTTTCAAATTGCGCAGCGGCGACCTCCTTCCCCGGGTACGCCTCGCCTACGAACTCTACGGCGAGATCAACTCGGCGGCCGACAACCTCGTCCTTGTCTTTCATGCGCTGACCGGGAGCCAGCACGCCGCCGGGTTCACCGAATCGGTCGAGGGAGTGGAGCGCTGGTCCGACGAGAACCAGATCGGATGGTGGGAGGGCTTCGTCGGTCCAGGAATGGCCGTTGACACCGATCGCTACGCCGTCCTCTGCGTCAACTACCTCGGTGGGTGTTACGGCTCGACTGGGCCGACCTCAACCAACGAGGAAACCGGGGTTCGCTATGGGCCGGACTTTCCCCCCATCGCGCTGGCCGACATTGTTGACAGTCAACTGCTGCTGCTCGACCACCTGGGGGTGAGCAAGGTAAAAGCAGTCGCCGGGGCCTCGGTTGGTGCTCTCCTGAGCCTGTCGATGGCGGCGCGCTATCCGCACCGGGTCGACACGGTCATCTCTTTGGCCGGCGGCCTGGCCGCCACGACCCTTCATCGCATGCTCAACTTCGAACAGAAGCTGGCGATCTTCAATGATCCCCTTTTCCAGGGTGGCGATTACTCCGAGAGCGAGTTCCCCGCCGCCGGATTGGCCTTGGCGCGCATCATCAGCCACAAGGCCTTCGTCTCTCTCGAAGCGATCCGAACCCGGGCTCGGGCAGAGGTGATCGACCACCCTTACGTCAGCCATCCGGTCGAGTCGTACTTCTGGCACCAAGGAGAAAAGTTGGTGGTTCGTTTCGATCCCAACAGCTATCTGCGGATCATTGACTCGTGGTCGAACTATGACCTGCTGAGCGATGCCGGAGCGGCAACCTACGAAGAGGCCTTGCGTCCTTGCCGGCAGCAGAACTGGCATGTCTTCACGATCGACACCGACGCCTGCTTCTACCCCGATGAACAACGGCAATTGGTCGACCAGTTGATCGAGGCGCAGGTGCCGGTCGATTGGCACCAGGTCCACTCGGCGAAAGGACACGACGCCTTCCTGACCGAACCCCAACTTTTCGAAGCCGCAATCAAAGCCGCTCTCGGCTAGCGGGCTCCCCCTGCCGGCGCATCTACAAATTCGATGAGTGTCGCCTGGGAGAGGCGGGTTAGCGTCCGTCGAGAGTCTCCAGCAGTTGCGGCGACCGCCATTGAAGATGGCCGCTCGCCATGGTCAGCGACAATCGATAGATCATGACCGCGAAGGCCACCGCGGGAAGCGATCCGACGAGCGCGGCAGCGGGTCCCTGCCAGAGCCAAGGCAAGGCGATCACCAAGAGCACCGGGATGGTGAGGGATCCTGCGGTCATCATTCCCAAGATCGAAGGCAGGAAGGCCGAACCGGGGAGGGTGCGGCTCCCGAATAGGTTGCTCTCGGGCAGTGCAAAGGCACCGAGGACGGAGACGTTGTTGCCGACCGCGATCCAGATCAATGCCACCGCCGTGCTGGCCAGGAGGGCAATGAGAAAGGTGAGCACGGTGCCGCCTAAAAACAGCCCGGCGAGCGCCAGCAAGCCGCTTACAGCTCCCGCGACGATGAGAATGGCGACGTTCTTCCCGATGAGCACCGACCGCCAGCCGACACCCGCAGCGAGGTAGGCCCAGAAAGAGCCGCTGTCCATCCCAAACAAGTTGAAGCCAGTGAAGTTGACTCCGATGAACGCTCCTGCCACCGCCACCAACGGCGCGAACTCGGTGCCAAGTAATTGCTGGCCGATGCCGGTGGCAAGCACCAGCAGGGCGACGCCGAGACCGATGAATTGGGACCGAAGCCGCGGGTCGCGGCGCAGGCCGCGCAGCTCTTTGGACGCGACCGCGGCTGCCGGGGACGACGACCAGCCCAGGGCCACCAACCGGCGGGGCAGGCCGCGAATAAGGGCGCCGGCGCGCAAGCGGGTTGGAGCCGAGCTCGCCGGGCTCTTCGTGACAAGCCGCGCCAACGAACGGCCCCATAGATAGAGGAGCAACATGCTCACCAGGATCCCGTAGCTGAGAAAGAGCCAGGCGTTGAGGTTTCCATCGCGAAAGGCCTCAGCGGCCCGGGCCAGCGCGCCCGGCGGAAACACCCAGAGCAGCTCGAGAAACCGCGCCCCGGCCTCGGCGCTCTCAGCAGTGAGCGACTGCAACCCCTGGCTCACCGCAACCGCCAACAAGCCGATCAGAGGCCCTATGACCGCTGCGAGGTCGCGACCGCGCCGCGAGCGAAGGAGGTCGCTGAGAACGCCCGTGAGCAACCGCGCCGAAAGCAGGCACCATCCGACCATCGTCACCCCAGCTGCGATTTGACCAACCAGTCCCGGACCCAGGCGAGCCAACCCAACTATGCCCCCCACCGCTGCCAAAACCGTGACGAGCGCCCCGGGCCCGACTGCAGCCGCGGCTAGGAGCCCGGTCGCAAGGCGAAGGTTCGGGATGGGCAGCAGCGCCAGCCTCGTCGGTTCGACGGTGTCATCGAGGGCGGCGGCAAGCAATGGGATCACTATCCATCCGAAGGCCAGGACACACCAGATCAGCGCCAGAACCCCGCCACCCAGGCGCGACGCCACGAACGATAAGAGCCCGGCCAAAAGTCCCAGGACCGTGGCCCCCAACCACACGGCCGCAAAGGCCAAAATCGCTATCGGCCCGGACCTGCGCAGGCGATTGCGCAGCAGGCGGACCTTCAGACGGACGAAGGTCCCAACCACGAGATGTCCACCTCCTCGGCGTCGTCGCCGCCAACCAATTCGACAAACACGTCCTGGAGCCGTCGCCCTCCGGTGATCTCGAGCGTTGGGCCGGTGACGATCACGCGCCCTTGGGCGATGACCAAGAGGAAATCGCACAGGCGCTCGACAACGTCCATGGTGTGATCCGAGAAGACAACCGTCCCGCCACCTGCCGTATACCGATGAAGGGTGCTTTCGAGGACCTGGCGAGCGACGGGGTCAATGCCCGCAAACGGCTCGTCAAGAAAGAGAACACGGGGGTTGTGCAGGAGAGCACACGCAATCGCAACTTTCTTCGACATGCCGTAGCTGTAATCGGCGACCAGGGTGTTGGCGTCCTTTTTGAGATCGAGCAACTCGAGCAAACTCGAGGCACGTTGGGTGACAACGGACTCATCCATGCCTCGCAGCAACCCGTTGAACTCGATCAATTCCCGACCGGTGAGGCGGGTGAACATGGCAGGGGTGTCGGGCACCATGCCCAACCTGGTCTTGGCAGCGACCGGATCCGACCACACATCCTTGCCCGCCACTTCCACCGTTCCGGCATCGGGCCGGAGCAGCCCACATGTCATCCTGAGAAGAGTGGTCTTGCCAGCGCCGTTGGGGCCGCAAATGCCGAAGAAGGAGGAGATCGGGATTTCGGCAGTGATGTCGTCGACCGCCACCTTCGTCCCGAATCGTTTGGTAAGTCCGCGGAACGAAACCGCCGAGGTCATCCCTTGGAAGCGTGGAACGAGGGGATACCGGTTATGGCCTGACCGAGGATCAAAGTGTGGATCTCGTTGGTCCCTTCGTAGGTATAAACCGTCTCCAGGTTCGTCATGTGACGGATCACCGGATATTCGAGTGTGATCCCGTTGGCGCCGAGGATCGATCGCGCGGTTCGCGCCACCTCGAGGGCGTTGCGGACGTTGTCGAGTTTTCCAAAGCTCACTTGTTCGGGGCTCAACCGGTGCTCATCTTTGAGCCGGCCGAGGTGCAGGGCTAACAGAGTCCCGCGACTGACCGCCACCATCATGTCGACGAGCTTTTGTTGAGTGAGTTGGAAACCGGCGATCGGTGAGTTGAACTGCTGACGCGACTTGGCGTATTCGAGGGCAGACTCGTAGCAGGCGCGGGCGGCGCCCATAACGCCCCAAAGGATCCCGTACCGGGCCTCGCTCAAACACGAGAGCGGTCCGCGCATCGAAGATACGCCAGGCAACACGAAGTCGTCGGGGAGCCGCACGTCTTCGAGGACGAGCTCCGAGGTGATCGAGGCGCGCAGCGAAGCCTTGCGATGAATCTCGTTGGCCTTGAAGCCCGGACTGTCGGTGGGGACGATGAAACCGCGAACGCCGCCGTCGGTGCGAGCCCAGATGACGGCGATGTCGGCGACGTTGCCGTTGGTGATCCACATCTTCGTGCCGTTGAGAACCCAGTCGGATCCGTCGCGTCGAGCGTTGGTCCGCATCGAGGCGGGATCTGAGCCCGAGTCGGGCTCGGTCAACCCAAAGCACCCGATGACCTCGCCGGCCGCCATTTGGGGAAGCCACTGCTCCTTCTGTTCCTCGGAGCCGAACTTCCAGATCGGGAACATGGCGAGCGAGCCTTGCACCGAGACGAAGCTTCTTGTCCCCGAGTCCCCGGCTTCGAGCTCGAGACAGGCCAACCCATAGGCGACGGCGCTGGTCCCGGCGCATCCATAGCCTTCGAGGTGCATGCCGAGAAGGCCCATCGCTCCCATCTCCTTCGAGAGTTCGTGAGGGAACGTCCCTTGCTCCCACCACTCGGCCACGTCGGGAAGAATCTGATCCTCGGTGAACTTGCGCACCGTTTCCCGGAGCAGCTTCTCCTCGTCGGAAAGCAACGAGTCAATATCGAGGAAGTCGGTAGCTGAGGGCATGGTCACGAGGTTAGGGGGATCAGCAAAGGTTGGTTCCAGCCCCTTCGCACCTAATTTGTCCTCACAGGAAACCTCAAAACCACATTCGTCCCTACAAGCACGAGCACGACACGCTATGGGACGAATTAGGAAAACGGGTTTCGGTTTCTTCAGAGGGTGATTGCAACACCTAGCGGTGGGAGGTGTGCAGTGGCTAGACGTGGCCGGCGACCGATGGCGATGGAGAAGCGGCATTTGATCGTCGAGCTGTTGAAGGGGGGTTGGACTCAGCGGGGAGCGGCGAGGGCGGTGGGGATGTCAATCCGCACCGTGCGGCGGGTCAGGGTCGAAGCTAGAGAGATGTCTCAGCTCTTAGCTCCAGTGGACCAGGCTTCGATCCTTCCGCAACGGAAATGTTTTACCAACTTCCGGCTTTCGATCAGCGAACGGGAGGAGATCCGGGCGGGTCTGGAACGCCAGGAGTCGTGCCGACAGCTCGCCCGCCGCCTGGGGAGAGCGCCCTCCACTGTCACCCGGGAGGTGGCGGCCAACGGCGGCCGGGAGGGCTATCGGGCGGTCAACGCCGAGGTGCGGGCGGCGGCGGCGGCGAAACGGCCCAAGACCCTTTGGCATCACCAAAAACCCGCCCAGGGGGAGGAGACCTGCGCCTTGTTGCGGCTCCGCTGGTCTCCTCAACAGATCGCCCACCGTTTCCGCTGCGATCATCCTTCCCAACCGGAACGGTGGGTGTCAGCGGAAACTATTTACCAGTCGATCTATGTGCAGGGAAAGGGCGAACTGAGAAAAGAGTTGGCCCGTTGTCTCCGCTCGGGGCGGGCGAAACGGATCCCCCGCCGTCCCCGGGAGAGCGCCCGCCGCGGGTCGACCATCAAAGAGATGGTGATGATCTCCCAACGTCCTCCCGAAGCCGAAGACCGGGCCCTCCCCGGCCACTGGGAAGGCGACCTGATCATGGGGGCGAACAACAAATCGGCGGTCGCCACCCTGGTCGAACGGGCCACCCGTTTCGGGATGCTGATCAAAATCGACAACCAGACCGCCGAACATGTCCGCGACCGGATCACCGCTGAGATCACCCGCCTCCCCCAAGAGCTGTTCCGTTCCCTCACCTGGGACCAAGGCTCCGAGATGGCGGCCCATAAACGGTTCACCATCGAAACTGGGATCCCGGTCTTCTTCTGCGACCCCCGCTCCCCCTGGCAGCGGGGCAGCAACGAAAACTGGAACGGTTTGGTCCGCCAATTCCTCCCCAAAGGCACCAGCCTCAGAAAACACAGCCAAGACGACTTAGACCACATCGCCTCGCTCCTCAACGGACGCCCTCGACAAACCCTCAACTGGATGACACCATCAGAAGCACTAAACCAACTTGTTGCACTCACCCCCTGACGGCGCCGAAACCCGTTTTCCGTAATTTGTCCCATAGCGTGGCGTGCTCGTGCTTGTGGCGACGAATTTGGTTTTGAGGTTTCCTGTGAGGACAAATAATGAACCGGAAACTATCGGCCGCCCTGGGGATCGGACTCGGTTCGAAGCCGCGGCTGTGCGCCTCTAATACCATTCTCTTTGTTGTCGGCGGCACCACTTTCCCATCTCGTTGATCACTGGCGCGGTCAGTCCCTCCCCACCCGAAGGTGGGCGGTCAGCGCCGGGGCGCGGTCGTTCGTCCTGGCGGCGCTTGCCAAGGAGTCTGCGGTGGTGGCGGTGGTTCCCTCCGAGCGGGAGGCGGAGGAGCTGGCCGACGACGTCTCGCTTTTTACCCGCGCCCATCTGATCCCTGCCTGGGAGACGCTGCCGTTCGAGCATGTCTCGCCCAATCTGGCGACGATGGCCCGCCGCTGCGAAGGGCTTTCTTTCGTTCAAGAAAAAGCGCCGGTGGTGATCGTGGCGTCGGTGCGGGCGGCAGTGCAGCGTCTCAGCCCCTCCAACCCCTGGCCGGTGGTGGTCAAGAAAGGCGAAGATGTCTCGGTCCCCGAGCTGGCCCGGGCCCTCGCCGATCTCGGCTACGAGCGCACCGATCGGGTGGAAGCACGTGGCGAGTTCGCGCTGCGGGGAGGGATCATCGACGTCTTCCCCGCCCAGGACGAGGAGGCGATCCGGATCGACCTCTTCGGCGACACCGTCGAGGATCTGCGCCACTTCTCGATCTCCAGCCAACGATCCAGCGATGCCGTGGAAGAGTTGCGGGCCTATCCCGCCAGAGAGTTTCGTCCGGTCGAATTCGTGCGAGCTCAGGCCAAAGAGCTTGTCAGAACGATGCCGGCCGCCGCGTCCATCTGGGACCGGTTGGCTGAGGGTCAGATCTTCGCCGGGATGGAGTCGTGGATGCCGTGGGTGGCCGAACCGCGGTCGTTGCTTGACATTGCCACCGAGTCGCGCTTGGTGCTGATCGACCCGGTCAAAAGCCGGGAACGGGCGAGTGAATTGGTGAAAGAGGAGGACGATCTCGCCTCGGCCCTGTCGTCTTCGTGGGGAATCGCCGAAGGCACCCACCCTTCGCTCTTTCTCGACCTCGATGGCGATTTCCTCGAGATGCCGTCGATTCCGACCAACCCCGACGATCCGGTCCTCGCCATCCGCGGGATCGAGGCGACACCTGGTGATCCTCGTTCAGTGGCTCTTGCTATCGATCGCTTGCAGCGCGAGAAGATGGAAGTGGTCATCGCCATGGATGGACAGCCAGCGGCCGATCGCGTTGGTCAGGTGCTGAGCGACGAGGGAGTGTCGGTGCCCGTCATTGCCACCGGCATCCATCGCGGCTTTGTTGCCCCATCGCAACGGGTGGCGGTCCTCGGCGAGCAGGAGATTGCTGGCCGAAGACGGGCGCATCGCACCAGCGGCCGGCGGCGCGCAGAAGCCGGGGTCAACTATGCCGATCTGACTGCGGGCGACTTCGTCGTTCATTCGCGCCACGGGATCGGCCGGTTTGAGGGCTTGGTCTCCCGCACGATGGCCGGGATCGAGCGTGACTATCTCGTCATTGCCTATGCCGGGGAGGACCGCCTCTATGTGCCGATCGACCAACTGGCCGCGGTCCGCAAATACACCGGCGGTGAGGTGCCGCGGGTCTCGCGGATGGGCGGCAGGGATTGGAATGAGACGAAAGATCGCGTTCGCAAGGCGGTCGCCGCGGTGGCAGAGCAGGTCGTGCGCCTGCATCGCGCGCGGGCTCGGGCCAAGGGATATGCGTTTCCCCGCGATACCCCTTGGCAGAGCGAGCTCGAGGCATCGTTCCCCTACGAGGAAACTCCCGACCAACTGACCGCGATCGGCGATGTCAAAGCCGACATGGAGGAGTCGGGGCCGATGGACCGCCTGATCTTTGGTGACGTGGGATACGGCAAGACCGAGGTGGCGATACGCGCCGCGTTCAAGGCGGTGGGCGCGGATCGACAGGTGGCGGTGCTCTGCCCGACCACGCTTCTGGCTCAACAACATCATCAAACCTTCTCAGATCGCTTTGCGCCCTATCCGATCCGAGTCGAGGTGCTCTCCCGCTTTCTAACCAGCCGCCAGCAAGACCGCGTCATTGCCGGCCTTGCCACCGGCGAGGTCGATGTCGTAATCGGCACCCACCGACTGCTCTCGGAGGACGTGCGTTGGAAAAATCTCGGGCTGGTGGTGATCGACGAAGAGCAGCGGTTCGGCGTTGCCGCCAAGGATCAGCTACGCGCGCTCAAGATCGGAGTTGACGTCCTCACTCTCACTGCTACCCCGATTCCCCGCACCCTGGAGATGGCCCTCACCGGAATCCGCGACGTGAGCCACATCCGCACGCCTCCGGAGGATCGCCACCCGATCCTCACCTATGTCGGTCCCTACGAGGCCCAGACGGTGGCGGCGGCCATTCGTCGTGAGCTCTTACGCGACGGGCAAGTGTTCTATGTCCACAACCGGGTGCGCTCGATCGACGCCGCCCTGAGCCAATTGCGAAGCCTGGTGCCCGATGCGCGCTACGTCGTCGCCCACGGGCAAATGTCGGACGGCCAGCTCGAACAGGTGATGCTCGACTTCTGGAACCGGGAGTACGACGTAATGGTGGCGACAACGATTATCGAGTCGGGGCTCGACCTGCCACAGGTCAACACTTTGGTCGTCGAACGCGCCGACCTCCTCGGCCTCGCCCAGCTCTATCAGCTACGGGGACGGGTGGGTCGCTCGAGCCAGCGCGCCTATGCCTACCTCCTGCACCCCGCGAACCAGGTGCTCCCCGAGGAAGCCCATCGCCGGCTCGAGGCCATCGGCGAGGCCACCGATCTCGGTTCTGGCTTTCACCTGGCTTTGAAGGACCTCGAGATCCGTGGCGCCGGCTCAATCCTCGGCGAGGTGCAATCCGGTCACATCGCCGCAGTCGGTTTCGATCTCTATGCCGAGCTGGTGGCCGAAGCCGTGCAGAAGCTTGAGGGCCAGTCGCTTCCTCCGATCGAGACCAAGGAGGTTCGCATCGAGCTGCCGGTCGACGCTCATCTTCCCGACGACTACCTCGCCGATCAGTCGTTGCGTCTCGAGGCTTATCGGAAATTGGCGATGGCGGAGTCCCCGGGTGAAGTGGATGAGGCCGGCGCCGAGTGGGTCGACCGCTTCGGACCCTTGCCGCCGGCCGCGAAAGCTCTTCTGGATATCGCCCGCTTGCGGGTGGAGGCGTTGCGGGTCGGCTTGACCGAAATCGTGACGCTGCGGCGCGAGGTCCGTTTGGCGCCGGTGTCGTTCTCGGCGAGTCAAGAGGTGAGATTGGAGCGCCTGGCTCCGAAGGCGGTCGTCCGCGACGGCGTCTTGTTTATCCCCACCCCCGCGGGTGACCCTGTGGCGAGCTTGATCGGCTTCTTGGAGAAGATGTGGCCGGCCCCTCCGGGGGAGAAAGCCCAAACTGGGTAACAACCGCTCAGGATTAATCTGGATTGGTGCGGAAATCCCTTCTACTTTTGCTCGTTCTTGGCGCGCTCACCCTGGTCGGATGCGGTGGCGCGGGCGGCCCCACCGCCGCGACTGTCGATGGCGTCAACATCACAGTCAGCGACGTGCAGCTGATGCGCCTCGACGCCGATCCCGACGCCGCAGTTGTCGACAAGGCGCAATTTGCCAGCGATCTCACCAACGCCATCTTCAACGTGGCATTGATCGCCGCTGCCAAGTCCGAGTTTGGGATCGATCCCACCGAGGCCGAGGTCAGCGCCAAGCTGGCCGACATCGAGAGCGAAATTCAGGCGGCGCAAGGAGTATCCGGCGAGGAGTTTCTGGCCTCACAAGGGATAGGAGCCGAGCAACTGGGAGTGATTGCCCGCCAACAGGTCATCAAGGATGCGCTTGACGTCGAGTTCCTCGAGCGCATCACTCCCGCAACCGATGCCGAAGCTGAAGAACTGCTCGCTGCGGAGCGGATCGCCCGCACGACCGCCTGTGTCAGCCATATCCTCGTTGCGACCGAGGAGGAAGCGACAGCCGCCCTAGCCCGAATTGACGGCGGCGAAGATTTCGCCACAGTGGCGATGGAGGTTGGCACCGACGGTACCGCTCCGAACGGTGGCGACCTCGGCTGCGAATTGCTCGATGCCTACGTCTTGGAGTTTGCCGAGGCCGCCTTGAGCGCCCCGATCGGAGAAGCTGTCGGACCCGTAGAAAGCGAGTTCGGTTTTCACTTGATCTTCGTGAGCTCTCGCGAAGAGCCCGCCCTTGTCGACATCAAGTCCGAGATCGACCTCCGACGCGTCAACGACGAGATCTCGGCGTGGATTCTCGAAACGCTCACCGCGGCCGACGTCACCGTCCAGCCCGAGTTCGGCACCTGGGTAACTGAACCCGATCCGCAGGTGCAAGTGCCGACCAGCTAGCCGGCTGGCGCAGTGCCGCTCAAAGTCGTTGGCCTCGGTCCGGCCGGCCTCGACCGTCTACCGCCCAGTGTCCGCTCCCTGCTACTCGCGCCGGAGCACATAGTCATCCTCCGCACTCTTGCCCACCCTGCCGCCGCGGAGCTGGCACTCGTCCGCGAGGTGACGTCGTGCGACGACCTGTACGAGATAGCCGGCGATTTTGCGGGCGTCTACAGCGCGATCGTCGAGCGGGTGCTCGAAGCAGCGAAACAAGCGCCCGTGATCTACGCCGTCCCCGGTAGCCCAATCATCGGTGAGCGCGCAGTCGCCGAGCTCCGCCGCCGGATTCCGACGGAAGTCGTGCACGGCGAGTCGTTTGTCGATGCCGTGCTCACCGCGATCGGCTATGACCCTCTTGAACGAGGCTTGCGCCTCCTCGACGGTCATTCGTTGCCCGATCCGCTCCTCCTCGACGGTCCTACTCTCGTGGCCCAACTCGACAATCCATTGGTCCTTGCCGATGCCGCCGCGGCCCTTGCCAGGGTCGTAGGAGAAGGAACTGCGGCGAACTTGATCATCGACGCGGGCGGGTCCGATGAACGAGTCATCGCCGTTGATCTCGAGCAGATCGACCTCACCTTGGCTGGGCTCAGGACGTCGCTCTTCCTTGACCCAACGCCGGGAGGCTTGGCGGGGGTGATCAAAACCATGGCGAGACTGCGTCGCGAGTGTCCGTGGGATCAAAAACAGACGCATGAGAGCCTGGTCAAGAACCTGGTCGAAGAGACCCACGAGTTGATCGACGCCATCGCTTCGGGAAACGAGGGCGCGATCGAGGACGAGTTGGGCGATGTCTTGCTCCAAGTCTTGTTCCACAGCGTCGTCTCGGCGCAGGCGGGCGGGTTCGGGATCGAAGACGTCGCCGAGAATCTGCGGGTGAAGCTGGTTCGCCGGCATCCGCACGTGTTTGGCGACGTGGTGGCACGATCGGCCGACGAAGTGAAGGCCAGCTGGGAGGAGATCAAGGTCGCCGAAAGGGGGGAGACGCCCACTTCCATCCTGGCGGGAGTATCCGCGGGCATGCCGGCCCTTGAGCGTGCGGCCAAGCTGCAGCGCAAAGCAGCGACCGTTGGTTTCGATTGGCCCGCGCCGGAGCCGGTCATGGCCAAAGTCGCCGAGGAACTAGAGGAAGTCTCGGAGGTGCTGACCGACCCTGAAGCCGCTGCTGCCGAGATTGGCGATCTCTTGTTTGCGGTGGTCAACCTCGCTCGCCATGTCGGGGTCGATCCCGAGCTCGCCTTGGTGGGAAGCATTCAGACATTTGTTGCCCGGTTCGAGGCGATGGAACGACAGGGACCGTTGGCCGGGCTCAACTTTGACGAGCTCGACGCTCGCTGGGTCGAGGCGAAGCGCCAGATGCGCAATAGACCACTCAGTTAACGTAGCCGGTCCATGTCAAGCCTCAATCAGATCGCCGATCTCAAGGCGCGCGAGATCCTCGACTCGCGGGGAAATCCCACCGTCGAAGTCGAGGTCTTTCTCGCCGATGGGAGTTTCGGCCGGGCCGCGGTGCCGTCGGGGGCCTCGACTGGGGCCCGCGAGGCCATCGAGCTGCGCGACGGCGGCAGCCGTTATCTCGGCAAGGGGGTTTCGAAAGCCCTTGATCACATCCGGACGGTGATTTCCCCGCAGGTGATTGGTCTCGACGCCGACCGCCAGGAGACCGTCGATCAAGTCATGCTCGATCTCGACGGGTCGATCGATAAATCCCGTTTGGGCGCCAACTCACTCCTGCCGGTGTCGCTGGCGGTGGCTCGGGCGGCCGCCGCCTCCAGCGGGCTGCCTTTGTTTCGCTATCTGGGTGGGCCGACGGCGCGGGTGCTCCCGGTTCCCTGCCTGAATGTTCTGAACGGTGGCGCCCATGCCTCCAACTCCGTCGACATCCAGGAGTTCATGCTTGTCCCCGGCGGCTTCCCCTCCTACGCCGAGGCTCTCCGAGCAGGAGTCGAGTGCTACCACTCCTTGCGCAAGGTCCTGGCGGGTCGCGGTCTCGCCACCAATGTTGGTGACGAAGGCGGCTTTGCGCCGAATCTGGCCACCAACCGGGCGGCTTTGGAGCTCTTGGTCGAAGGGGTCGAGGCGGCGGGCTACAAGCTCGGCGAGGAGATCGGTCTCGCCCTTGATGTGGCCGCGACTGAGCTCTACAAGAACGGGCACTACTTCCTCGATGGGGCCGAGATCACAACCGAGGCGATGGCTGACTACCTGGTGAAGCTGGTCGACGGTTTTCCGCTGGTCTCAATCGAAGACGGGATGGCCGAGGACGATTGGGACGGCTGGAAGCTCCTCACCGAGCGCTTGGGCAGCCGGATCCAGCTGGTCGGCGACGACCTCTTCGTCACCAACGAGGAGATTCTGCGGAAAGGCATCGCCACCGGGATCGCCAATGCCATTCTGATCAAGGTGAACCAGATCGGCACACTGTCGGAAACCCTTCACACGATGGAAACTGCGCGCCGGGCCGGCTACGCGCAAATGGTGAGCCATCGTTCAGGCGAGACCGAGGATTCGTTCATCGCCCACCTGGCCGTCGCCACGAACGCGGGTCAGATCAAATCGGGGGCGCCGGCTCGGGGGGAGCGCACCGCCAAGTACAACCAACTGCTGCGAATTGAAGAAGCCCTTGGCACCGAAGCTCGATACGGCGGGTGGGACACATTTCGGAAGTTCTCGAAATGACGAGAGCGACGAGAGTGGCAATGCGAATCGGCACGCTGGCATTGGCCCTGATCATCATCTCGTTTCTCGCTTCGGCAATTCCTTTCCGGCAAATCATCGACCAACGCAGTCGACTCGACGAAGCGAGAGCCGAGCTGGCCGCCATCGAAATCGAGAACGGATTGCTTGCCAACGAGGTGCTGGCCCTTGACACGCCGGGTGAGATCGAGAGAATGGCGCGCGAGAAGCTCGGTTATGTGATGCCCGGCGAGATCGGGTTTGTGGTCCTGGCATCTGAGCCAACGTCAGTCATACAGGACCCCATAGCGACGCCGGCAGCTGAGGTTCCCTGGTGGCGGCGGATCTGGGACTTCCTCTCCGGCGCCGACAGTTCGGGGTGAACGAAGTCGTCGCCGTCCAGATCGGGCGGCCGCTGCGAGCTGATTCGCAGGTGATGACCAAATGCCATCTGGGCCTACCGGTCGTAGTCCAAGTGCCGCCAATCCTCGACGACGGCACACCCTTCCCGACGATGTTTTGGTTGACATGCCCGCTGGCGGTGAAGCGAGTGTCCCGGCTCGAGTCGGCTGGCGAGATCAAGCGATTCGAAGAAAGACGTCGGCACGATTCAGCGTTTGAGTCGGCCTTGATTGAGGCGCACCGGCGTTACGCGTTGGAGCGGGACCGACTCGTGCCGGCCAACACCGATCACCGTGCCTCTGGGGGCGTAGGTGGTGCTGCGGTCGGGATCAAATGCCTGCACGCCCACTACGCCGATCACGCCGCCGGCAACCAGAACCCAGTCGGCGTGGAAGTAGCTTCCGAGATCGAGCCCCTCGATTGTGAAGTCTCCTGCGTTATCGCCGGCGCCCGCAACCCGGATTGGCGGGAGCCAAGTTGACCGCCATTCCCAAGGTGGCGGCAGTCGACATCGGGACGAACTCGATGCGCCTCTTGATGATCCAGCAGGTCGGTGACGGAACGGTCGAACTCGGACGATGGGAGCGAGTCACCGGACTCGGCACCGGCGTCGATGGGAGCGGCCGCCTGTCTGAAGAAGCTATCGACCGGACTTTGCTGGCGCTCGCCGAGTTCGGTGCCCGGATGAACAAGGCCGGGGTTGCCAAGCGCCGAGCCGTGGCGACCTCGGCGGCTCGGGACGCCTCCAACCGCGAGAAGTTTTTCGACAAGGCCGAGCTCGCCCTCGGGGTCCGTCCCGAGCTGATCAGCGGCAAGGAGGAGGCGAGTCTTGCCTTTGCTGGAGCAACCGCCGGACGCACCGGCGCTTCTTTGGTGATCGACATCGGCGGTGGCTCGACCGAGTTTGTTACCGCCGCGGGAGGAACTTCCTACGACATCGGCTCGGTGCGGCTGACTGATCGAGTTCTCAGCCCCAGACCGGCAACCATCGAACAGTTGACCGCCGCCCGGGCGATGGTGGCCGAGTCCTTCATTGGCGTGGCTCCGTTTGCCGGCCCTGTCCTCGGAGTGGCCGGTACCTGGACCAGCCTCGCGTCGATTGAAGGCGCGGATGCATTGATGCTTTCCGCGATCACCGCCTGGATCGACCGGTTAGCCGGGATGTCGATCGAAGAGACCGCGGCCATTCCCGGCCTCGACCCGGCCCGAGCACCCGTGATCCTGGCTGGAGCGGTCGTCGCCGAAGGCGCCCTGACGGCGGTCGGCGCCGCATCGATTGAGGTCTCCAAGCATGACTTGCTCGACGGGATCACCGCCCGCCTTCTGACTGCTGGCTCCTAACCTTCTCCTCCGCCGCCCGGGTGCTGGAACAGGTATACAGAGAGGTCTTAAACACCTTGCCGAGAGGCGTGTGGGTTCGAGTCCCACCCCGGGCCCCCCGATTTTGGCGAACCCTGGGTTCGTATCGTTGTACAGCAACGACTCCAGCCCATAGAACGGAAGCAAGAGCCCGCGGGCAGAATGTCTACGTGAGCACCGTTCCGATCCTGAGCGACTCGCGGTTGTCGAACCTCGCCGCCAAGGCGATCGTCGACTCGTTTGTCGACTTTGGCGATCGTTACCGGATTGTCACCCGTCGGGCGCGGATCCGCTTCATCGAGGCCGATTGGGCCGGGATGGCGTCCGACGCGACCCAGCGGTTTGACATCTACGGGAAAGCGGTCAGCGAAGGGGTGGCGGCGCTGGCCGCCCTGCTCGGCGATCGGGTTGAGGAACGTCACCTCTGGACCATGATGAAGGCGGTCTACTCGGGCCTGATCGTCGGTCGAGCCGACTGGGAGATTGCCGAGACGTTCTTCAACTCGGTGTCGCGCAAGATTTTCACCACCGTGGGCGTCGATGCGAGCATCGAGTTCGTCGATAGCGATTTCGACGTCCCACCAATCGAGGCCGAACGAGGGGTCTATCGCTCTTACGAGCAGCCCAAGGGAATCGCATACCTGGTCAGAGAAATCATTACCGACGCCAACCTCGGTGTGGACTTCCCGCAGCTTGAAATGGAGTCTGACGAGGTCGCTGCTCGCATCGGTGAGCACCTCCGGCGCAGCGGAGCATTACGAGTGATCGATCGCGCCGACATCGTCGACGCGGTCTTTTTCCGCGGCAAAGCCGCCTATCTCGTCGGCCGTATCTATAGCGGGTCGCACGTCGTTCCCTTGGTGCTCGCCGTGCTCAACACGAACGGGGGCCACATCGATGCGGTTCTGCTGACCGAAAATCAGGTTTCGATCCTTTTCTCGTTCACCCGGTCTTACTTTCACGTTGCGGTCGACCGTCCCTATGACCTCGTCCTCTTCCTGCGTTCGTTGATGCCGCGCAAACGTCCGTCAGAGCTTTACATCGCGATCGGCCATCACAAGCACGGGAAGACCGCCCTCTATCGCGAGCTGCTTTCTCACCTCGCCAGCACAGGCGAACGCTTCACGCTGGCCCGAGGCACCCGGGGTTTGGTGATGGTCGTTTTCACGATCCCTGGCTTCGACGTGGTGATCAAGTTGATCAAAGATCGATTCCCGGCACCCAAGCGCACCACTCGCAGCGATGTGCGCGATCGCTACCGTCTCGTGTTCCGAGCAGATCGGGCGGGCCGGCTGGTCGACGCCCAGGAGTTCGAGTATTTGGAATTCGACCGGTCCCGCTTTTCGGCCGAGCTGCTCGATGTCCTCCAGCTCGAATGCGCCCGATCGCTCCAACTGAGCGACGATCAAATTGTGATCCGCCATGCGTATATCGAACGACGAGTCATCCCGCTCGACATCTACCTGCGCGACGCCGATGCCGATCTGGCTGCGGCAGCAATCGTTGACTACGGAGCGGCGATCAAAGAGCTGGGCGCCACCGGTATCTTCCCCGGTGATCTTCTGTTGAAGAACTTCGGCGTTACCCGCCACGGCCGGGTCGTCTTTTACGACTACGACGAGCTGACAACTATCGACCGGTGTGTGTTTCGCCGATTGCCCGCGGACGAAAGCATGAGTGACGAGCCGACGTTTGGAGTCGGTCCCGACGATGTCTTCCCGGAGGAATTCGTTCGCTATCTCGGTGTCGACGGTGTGCTGAAGCAGGTGTTCCTGGATCATCACCGCGATCTCTATACCGCCGACTGGTGGCTCGAAGTGCAAAGGCGAGTGGCGGCTCGGGAGCTGATCGACATCTTCCCCTACGAGGAGCGTCTAGCCAGTCCTTGACTTCATGGCCCTCGGGGGTAGCTTGCGAATTAGGCACTGGGCGAAAGGGAGGAAACATGCGGGAGGCTCTTACATCTGCGTCGAAACGCAGGCTTTTGGCAACGTCAACGGTGATGGCGATGGTGGCCAGCCTCGTCTTACTGGCAACGGCGGCGACGGGAGCACCCAACCCGCCCGGCAACAACGGCACCGTCAAGATCGACGATGTTGCGTTCGACAACGTCCCCAACAACGAACCACACGTGGGTTGCGTGTTCCAAGTGGATTTCTACGGCTTCGACGAAGGCGACCTGTTCGCCGATGTGACCTTTGCAGTGCATCCACCGACCGGCAACGAGGTGATTCTCACCGATGAGGTCTTTATCGGCGAAGATGACAACTCGGGTGGTGGAAGCGAAGCCGGATTGGATGCTTCCGAGACGTACGACTTGAGCGCTTTGCTCGCTGGGTTTACACCGCACCCGCAGCAGGGCTATCACGTCAAGCTGACAGTCAACGCCGACGGGTCGCAGGGGGCAGACACCAAGCACAAGGTCTTCTGGGTGAGCGGTTGCACGCCGCCCCCCACGACAACCACGACAACTTCGTCCACGACAACTTCGTCCACGACGAGCACTCCCCCGACGAGCACTTCGTCCACGAGCAGCACCACTTCGACCACGATCGACACCACGACGTCAACCTCACGGCCCAGGAGATAACCGGCTTAGCGGCATCGCTCTGGCGCATCAAACGCAACCTATTGGTTGTGTTTGATGCGCGAAAAGCCTTTTGGGTCCCGGCTTAGACTTCCCAC